>JBDHZH010000209.1:0-2508 GCA_039811745.1 Arachnia sp. | reverse complement strand
GACGTCACCTCTGACAGTCGGCTCCTGCGCAGCTCAGACGTTGAAGCCGAGGGCTCGGAGCTGCTCGCGGCCGTCTTCGGTGATGCGGCCCATGTCCCAGGGCGGGAGCCAGACCCAGTTGATGGTGTAGTCGGCGACGAGGGCGGGCTCCTGGCCGGTGAGGGCCATGCTGATCTGGTCCTCGATCATGTCGGTGAGCGGGCAGGCGGCGCTGGTCAGGGTCATGTCGATGGTGAGAGCACCGCCCTCCAGGTGCAGGTCGTAGACCAAGCCCAGGTCGACGATGTTGACGCCCAGTTCGGGGTCGACGACGTCCTTCAGCGCCTCTTCGATCTCGTCGATCGCGGCAGCAGTCACAGCTGCGGGCGCGGCCGGGGTGGCGACGGCCAGGCCGTCCAGGTCGGCGGCGGAGCGGCCGGCGCGATCGGGTTCCATATGTCCTCCGTCTACTTCTGCACTGCCTGGGCAGCGGCGTCCTTGAATGCCATCCAGCCGAGCAGGGCGCACTTGACCCGGGCCGGGTACTTGGCGACACCGGCGAAGGCGATGCCGTCGCCGATGACGTCCTCGTCGCCGTCGATGGTGCCACGTGAGGTGATCATGGTGTTGAACTCGTCCACGACGGCCAATGCCTCGGTCAACGGCAGGCCGATCACCTGGTCGGTGAGCACCGAGGTCACGGCTTGGGAGATCGAACAGCCGAGGGCCTTGTAGGACACGTCGGTCACGGTCGCGTCGGTGCCGTCGCCTGACAGCAGGACCCGCAGGGTGACCTCGTCGCCGCAGGTCGGGTTGACGTGGTGGACCTCGGTGTCGTACTTCGGGCGCAACCCGGAATGGTGCGGGTGCCGGTAGTGGTCGAGGATGATCTCCTGGTAGAGGGATTCCATCTTCATACGAGCACTCCGAAGAACTGCTGGGCTCCGCGCACCGCGTCCACCAGTGCGCGCACTTCCGCTTCGGTGTTGTAGAGGGCGAAGGAGGCGCGCACGCTGGCGGCCACGCCGTACCGGCGGTGCAGCGGCCAGGCACAGTGATGACCCACCCGGATCGCCACGCCGGCGTCGTCCATCAGCTGGCCGACGTCGTGGGCGTGTACGCCGTCCACCACGAAGGAGACGGCGCCGCCGCGGTCGGTGAGGTCGGACGGGCCCAGGATGCGCACTCCCGGCAGCGCCGAGAGTTCTTGCAGTGCAAGGCCGGTCAGCTCTGCCTCGTGCGCGGCGACGACGTCCATGCCGATGGTGGACAGGTAGTCCACGGCGGCGCCGAGACCGACGGCCTGAGAGGTCATCGGCACGCCGGCCTCGAACCGGGCAGGCGGGGGCGCGTAGGTGGAACGGTCCATGAAGACCTGCTCGATCATCGAGCCGCCGAGCAGGAACGGCGGCATCGCGGCGAGCAGGTCGTAGCGGCCGTAGAGCACGCCGACGCCGGACGGGCCGAACATCTTGTGCCCGGAGAACGCCATGAAGTCCACGCCGAGGGCGGTCACGTCCACGGGCTGGTGCGGGACGGACTGGCAGGCGTCCAGCACGGTGAGGGCACCGACCTTCTGCGCGGCGGCGACCAGGACGTGCACCGGGTTGACGGTGCCCAGCACGTTGGACTGGTGGGTGAACGCGACGACCTTCGTCCGCGGGGTGATGATCTCGTCGATCGCGGACAGGTCCAGCCGGTAGTCGTCGGTCAGGCCGAACCACTTCAGCGTCGCGCCGGTGCGGCGGCAGAGTTCCTGCCAGGGTACGAGATTGGCGTGGTGCTCCATTTCGGTCACCACGATCTCGTCGCCGGGGGCGAGCGCGAACCGGGCCGCCTCGGCGGCGACACCCGCGCCGACCGACGCGTTGCCGAAGGAGTAGGCGACCAGGTTGAGCGCTTCGGTGGCGTTCTTGACGAACACCACCTCTTCCGGGCGGGCAGCGCCGATGAACGTTGCGACTGCGGCCCGGGCGCCCTCGTAGGCGTCCGTGGCCTCCTCGGCGAGTTGGTGCGCGCCGCGGTGGACCGCCGCGTTCGACGTCGTCAGGTACTCCTGCTCGGCGTCGATCACCGGCACCGGCCGCTGCGAGGTGGCGCCGGAGTCCAGGTACACCAACGGTTTCCCGTCCCGGACGGTGCGTTCCAGGATCGGGAAGTCGGCCCGGACCGCGGTCAGGTCCAGCGCGACCGTCTCACTTGCTGAGGACATCGGTGAACCGCACGTAGCCGTGCGTCTCCAGTTCCTCGGCCAGTTCCGGCCCGCCGGACTCGACGATGCGGCCGCCGGCGAAGACGTGCACGAAGTCGGGCTGGATGTAGCGCAGGATCCGCGTGTAGTGGGTGATCAGCAGCACGCCGACGCCCTCGCCGGACTCGGCGGAGGCGGCCTTGTACCGGTTGACACCCTCGGACACGATGCGCAGTGCGTCGATGTCCAGGCCGGAGTCGGTCTCGTCCAGCACCGCGAAGCGCGGCTTCAGCAGGGACAGCTGCAGGATCTCCTGCCGCTTCTTCTCGCCACCGGAG
>JBDHZH010000208.1:0-2558 GCA_039811745.1 Arachnia sp. | reverse complement strand
CGACGAAGTTGTGCGGTGAGTGACAGTCACTGCACGTGGCGACCTTGCCGTGGCTCGAGGCGAGCCACCCGTTCCACTGATCGCGCATCACGTGACAGTTGACGCACGCCGCGGGATCGCCGGTCAGATAGGACGCCCCTCGGGCGTAACCGAAGGTGAAGAGCCCGACACCCAGGAGCGAGCCGAACACGAAGATGGCCAGCGCGTAGAACGCATTCTTGGGCGTCAACAGCCCCTTGAAGGCGGAGGCTATGCGTGCTCTGTTCATCACCATCCGACCTTTGCTTCGACCTGACGCCGGGCGCGAGCGCACCCGACGATGGTCAGCATCGTGCGCGGAGGCCGAAAGCACTATCCGCCGGGGGGTAGAGACCGGGTATATCCGCGTCCGTTCCCGGCATAGGGCAACGCACCTGATCAGCGCGGGAGCCGGCCCGCGACGGGGCTGCTCAGTCGAACTGGGGGCGCAGCCCGAGGCCGTGCCGCACGACGTACGCGGCGGCCTGGATGCGGTTCTCCATGTGCAGCTTGTGCAGCGCGTTGTGCACGTGGTTCTTCACGGTGCCCTCGGTGATGTGCAGCTGCCGGCCGATCTGCCGGTTCGTCAGGCCGTCGGCGACGAGCCGCAGGATCTCCAGCTCCCGTTCGCTGAGCGCGGCCCGCGGCTCGAGCGCCGGAGCCGGGGCCGGGGGGCGGGTGCCGCCGCGCAGCTGGGCGAACAGTCTCCCGACGAGGGCGGGGGAGACCGGGCTCTCGTCGCGCATGGCGGCCCGGATCATCTCGAAGAGCTGGTCGGGGCGCAGGTCCTTGAGCAGGTACCCGTGCACGCCGCGGCGCACCGCCTCGACGAGGCGCTCGTCGTCCTCGACCACGCTGAGCATGAGCACCTTGGCGTCCGGCACGTGCTCCTGCATGAGCCCGGCCGCCTCGATGCCGTCCATGACCGGCATCTCGACGTCCATGAGCACGACGTCGGGCTCGGCCTCGCGGGCCCGCTCGACCGCCAGGAGACCGTTCTCGGCCTGCGCGACGACCTCGAGGTCGGGCTCGTCGTTGATGAGCGAGGAGATCGCCATCCGGAACAGGGGCTGGTCGTCGACGACCAGCACGCGGATCGGGGTGGTCGTCGCGGCGGTCATCGTGGCCGGCTCACTCATCGAGGGGATCCTTCCGTGGAGGCGGCCTGGGGCGAGCGCCGCAATTGACACTGACGATACCGAGTCAATTCGGGTGGCATCTCCGCCGGCCTCACGCGGTCAGACCCTCGCCGCGCTGGGCCAGGGAGGGTGAGTGGGAGGGGCCTCGGGAGGGGGTGCGGGACGAGCCCTGAGCGGGGCGCGGGGAGGGCAGGCGCACGACGATGCGGGTGCCCTGGCCGGGTCGGGAGTCGACGGTGAGATCGCCGGCGGCGGCCTCGGCGCGTTCGCGCATCGTGTGCAGTCCGAAGCGTCCGGCGTCCGCGGCCTCGCGCGGGTCGAAGCCGCAGCCGTCGTCCTCGACCGTGAGCACGGTGGTGTCGCCGTCGCGGGCGACCCGCACGGTCGCGGTGTCCGCGCCGGCGTGCTTGCGCACGTTGGTCAGGGCCTCCTGCACGAGCCGCAGCACGTGGGCGCTGCTCGTGCCGCCCAGCTCGAGACGGGCGCCGTCTTCGATGACGAGGCGGGCCTCGATCCGGGCCTGGCGCTCGAAGGCCTCCAGGCAACGGTCCAGGCCCTCGATGAGGGGCCGGTCGGTGCGGGCCGTCTCCCGCAGCCCGAAGATCGACTCGCGCACGTCGGTGTGGGCCTCGTGACAGATCCCCGCCAGCTCCCGCAGCTCGCTCTGGGTGGCCGCCGGCACCCCGGGTCGCGAACTCGTGGCCCACAGCCGCATGTGGGTGACCGAGAGCACCTGGGCGAGGCTGTCGTGCATCTCGCGGGCGATCCGCACCCGCTCGGTGAGCACGGCCGCCTCTCGCTGGGAGGCGGCCATCCGGGCGTGGTCCTGGGCCAGCCGGCCGAGCTGGGCGAGGGTGTCGATCGTGCGTTGATCGGCCTCCTCGAACGGGCGGCCCCGGCGGGTGGCCCACAGGCGCGGGGCCGGGGCGTCCACCCTGGTGGTGCTCGAAACCAGGAGCCGGTGTCGGCCGCTGCGGGCGGGTGGCCCGGGCGGTACCGGCCCGTCTCCGGCCTCGTCGGCGCGCAGCAGTTGTCGCGCGTGGGTGAGGATGCGGGCGGTCGTGGCGTCGCGATCGTCGTCGCGGGAGATCGCCAGCAGCACGTCGCTGATCGCCGACAGTTCGCGGTTGCGGCGCAGTGCCAGTCGATAGCCGCGACTGACCAAGAGGTACATGCCCAGTCCGAAGGCCAGCACCCCCGCGTGGGTGAGCAGGCTGACGACGAGCCGGCCGTGCTGAGGCCACACCTCCTGCACGAGCACGGGCCGCATGACCTGCAGGAAGACGACGAACAGCACGGGCACGGCCAGGCCGGCGAACTGCAGGCGGCGGAGCCGGGACTCCTCGGTGGTGAAGGTGTCGGCACCCCACCACTGCGGGTCGCGGCGGGGCGTGTCCCCCC
>JBDHZH010000207.1:0-2564 GCA_039811745.1 Arachnia sp. | reverse complement strand
AGACGGCGGAGAAACCGGCCGAGGTGTACACGTGGTACATGCCGAGCGGCTCGAGGATCCTGTCCAGCGTCGGGTGCTCGTTCTTGAAGTCGAGCACCGAGATGGGTGAGACGCTGTTCTGCGGGATCATCGACCCGGGCACGGCGGCGAGCGCGAGGAGGAACAGCAGCGCCAGCGCGGTTCGCATGCTGGTCAGCTGACCCCACGCCCAGCGCAGGAATTCGGTCACGGGCCTTTCCCGTCGGACCTTCACAGGATGGTCCCGAACTCCGCGGCCCATTGCCTCAGCCCAGCCATCAGCGTGTCCCACAGCCCGGTGACCATGGCGAGACCGACGAGGATCATCACGATGCCCCCGAACCGCTGGATGCCCCTCTGATGCCGCTGCAACCAGCCGAGCCTGGGTGCCAGGGCGCTGAACGCCAACGCGAAGGCCAGGAGCGGTAGCCCGAGACCCAGCGCGTATGCGAACGCCAGCACCCCGCCTCGGACGGCCGAGCCTTCGTTGAGGGCAAGGGTCAGCACGACAGACAGCGCTGGACCGATGCACGGGGTCCACCCCAGACCGAAGACCATGCCCAGCAGCGGTGAGGCCCAAACGCCCAGCCGTGGCGCCACGCTCGGGCGCCAACCGGATGGGGCCGGCAACCAGCCCGCGAACGCCGCCCCGAGCACGATGATGATGAGGCCGAGCACGATCGTGATGATGCGCGCGTTGTTCAACAGCGCCGCCCCGATGCCCCCGATCAGCGCCCCGGTGAAGACGAACACGATCGAGAATCCGAGGATGAACCCGAGCGTCCCCCCGACCAGCAACCGTTTGGGGCCGCTGCCGTCGGCAATCTCGGAGGCACCGAGCCCGGAAGCGTAGCTGAGGTATCCGGGCAGCAGTGGCAGCACGCACGGTGACGCGAACGAGACCAGGCCCGCCAGCATGGCCACCGGGATCGCCACCAGCATCGACGATGTCAGCGCATCGCCGGCCCAACTCTCAAGCAGCATCAGGCCCCTGCCTCGACGTCGCCGACTATCCCGACGAGGGTCTTCGCGTCGACCGCGCCCAGGACCCGGGCCGCGACCCGGCCTTCAGCGTCGATCACGACGGTGCTCGGGATCGCCTTTGGCGGCAGCTGTTCGAATCCGAGCAGCAGTTTTCCATCAGGGTCGTAGATGCTCGGATACTCGATGCCGAACGCCCGTTCGAACGCCAGGGCGGCGGCTTCGTCGTTCTCCCTGGTGTTGATTCCGAGGAACGCCACATCGTCGCCGAGTTGCCGGCTCGCCTCCACCAGTTCGGGGGCCTCCGCGCGGCACGGCGCGCACCAGGAGCCCCAGACGTTGACCACGATGATCCGGCCTGCGAAGTCCTCCGAGGACAAGTCCTCGCCGTCGAGTCCCGGCCCCGCGAGGACGGGCGCCTCGACCCGGTCCGCGACGGGCACGATGGTCACCGTCCCGTCACCCCCGACGAATCCGGCCCCGGCCGAATCGGTTGCGCCGGTTGCGCCGGAGCAGGCCGTCAGCGCAAGGACCGCGACGGCCGCCGGCAACCACCTCACGTGCCGACCTTGAACTTGCGTTTCGAGGAGGTGGGCAGCAGGTCCGCCACTGGCTCCGCGTAAGCGACTCCGGTCACCACGCCGTCGCGAATCGTGAACGAGGTGACGGAGCAGAGGGTGCACTGGCGGCGGCGCGGGTCGTGCACGAAGGAGCGGCCTTCTGCGGCACGTCTGGCGATGAAGATGGGGAGTTGGTGGCTGACGATGAGAGCCTGGCCGCCGGGCCCGGCCGCGACCGCAGCCTCGGAGATGGCCTCACTCATGCGGGAGGCGACGTCGACGTAAGCCTCGCCCCAGCTGGGGCGCAGCGGGTTGCGCATGTGCCAGAACATCTTCGGGTCCCACAGAGCTGCGTTGTTCCTGCCGAAGACCTTGCCCTCGAACCGGTTGTCGGCCTCGATGACCCGCTCGTCGGGCACGATCACCAGCCCGGGGTGTCTGGCGGCGGTGGGCGCCATGGTCTCCTGCGCCCGCTGCAGCGGCGAGCAGCGCAGGTGGGTCAGCGGGACATCGGCCCAGTAGCGCCCCATTCGCTCGGCCATCTCCCGGCCGAGCACTGACAACCCGAAACCGGGGAGCCTTCCGTACAGCACACCCGTCGGGTTCTCAACCTGGCCGTGCCGCATGACGTGCACGATGCTCGCGTTATCCACGCCACTCAGCTTATTGGGCTATTGCCCTGCTTCAACAACCTTGCGGCGCTTGCGTCGCTTGCGCTGAGACGGTTTCGTGGTGGGCAGGCCCGCCGCCAGCTGGTCCGCCCGCCTCCGGTCCGCGAAACGGGCAAGTCCTTCGGCAACCGACTCGAAGGTGGGGGTCTCGGCTAGCACGTCGACACGCATCCCGTGCATCTCGCAGGCCGCGGCCGTGGCTGGGCCGATGGCCGCGACGACGGTGGCCGCGTGCGGCTTGCCTGCGATGCCGACCATGTTGCGAACGGCGGTCGCCGAGGTGAACAGGACCGCGTCGAACATGCCGGTCTTGATGTCGTCGCGCACCTCGGCC
>JBDHZH010000206.1:0-2565 GCA_039811745.1 Arachnia sp. | reverse complement strand
CCACTCTTGAGAACGATCCGCAGGTCAGGGGCCAGCCGCATGCGGTACACCATAGGGCGCACCGCAACGGTCGGTCGCTGTGCGTCAACGTCAGCCCATCGGCACTTCCGGACGGCGGCAGTTGCGCGCGTTCGGGCGCAGGGGCATCACTGCTCACATGCTGATCGACAACCGCGTTCGACTTCCGAAGCGACGCAACCACCAGTGACCGGATCAGAGCACTCCGGCCGCTGGGCCATCCCAGGCACCAGATCAATGGGGTGGGCGACCGAACTTGGCGCCGCCAGACTGGCAAGGCGGCTAGGGCAGTGACCGATTACCTCTCGCTCGAAGATCTCCTGACCCTGGTCGACGATCTCGGGGTGGGCCCGGTCCGTGATGTTGGCTTGCTGGACTCTGTCGCCCACCGGCCGCGTACCCGCCTGTGGGGACAAGACGCCTACCCGACCCTCGACGGCAAGGCGGCCGCTCTCCTCGAATCGTTGGTTCGAAACCACGCGCTCGTGGACGGCAACAAGCGACTGTGCTGGCTTGCCACGATCGTTGTTTCTGGACATCAACGGTTGCTGGCTGGAGGCCCCCGACGACGAGGCCTACGACCTCGTCATGGGCATCGCCGGCGGCACGCTCACCTTGCCCGACATCACAGCCGCCCTCTCCCGGTGGCACTGACCTCGCGGCACGAGCGAGCCTGTCCTAGACAATCGGGTGTGAGACGCGACGGCGCGTCCGCGAGGTCGTCGTGCTTCGTCCTAGTCTCTCATGACCTGGGCGACGAATCGCCGCACGGCGGCGATGTATCCGTGCGGGTCGTAGCGGTGGATGACGTGGTTGGCCTTGAAGCGCTGGACCTGAGCTTGGGGTGCCAGCTCAGTGATGCGGTTCACATCATCATCGTCGAGTGCGCCGACGAGTCCGTAGGGTTCCAGGCGCATCCAGTTGCCGTGCATCACGAGGATCGGCAGGCGGATCGACCGCAGCGCCTCCGCGTGGGAGAAGTCGCCGTACATCCTGCCGTCGACGAACGCGCGCGCGAAGTCCGGGTCGAACATGGAGAGCGACCTGAACATGTCTGCGAAGGACGTCGGCGCCCACCATGCTTGGAAACCGGAGGGCTGGCCCGGATGGTTGCGTTCCCAGCGGCGTACCCCGGGGTCGATGACGTGGTCCACGACCCAGTCGGGCAGGCGCTTGGTGCGGGTTGAGGTGACCGGCAGTTCCTGGCCACGGAAGTAGTCGGCGAGCCGGCGGTTCGGCCTTTCGAGGACCTCGACGGCATGCACGAGACCTCGGTAGACGAATCGGTCGCGGTCCTTGAACCGGGGCCACTCGACAGAGAAGACCGGAGCATCCTCGAGAATGATGGCCGCAACCGATTCCGGCGCGGTTGCCGCCAGCCAGAGAGCAAAGATGCCACCGGAGGAGTTGCCGGCGACCACGGCGGGGCGCTGAACCACGTGCCGGAGGAAGGCCGCGAGCTGTGCACCGACCGCGTCCCACGAATAGCGGCCCGTCATCCAGCTCGACGCCCCGTGACCGGGCACGTCAACCGCGATCACCTCCATGGTGCGGCTCAGCTCGGCGGCGACCTTCTCGTATGTCTGCCACGTGCCCATCTGCGCCGGGAGGAGCACCAGCGGCGGCCCGGCTGCCGGGCCGCGCACGTAGCTGATCGTCACGTCCGGCGACACTTCCTGGAAGTGCTGCTCGAAACCCCGACTGGCGAGCTCGGGAGAGAGCGAACGCCAACCGGCGTGCGGATTCCCAGACATGATGGGATTATCCCACGATTCAGCCGGCGGGCGAGGGACATAGGATGAAATCCATGGGAACATCCCACGAGTCACCCGCGCCGCTGCCCCCAGCCCTGGAGAGCAGCACGGCGTACCTGCTGTCCCGTGCCGTTCGCCACGCGGCGCGGCTCGCGCAGCAGGAGTTCGGCGGCGAGTCGCTGCGCTTCACCCATTTCGTCACGGCGCGCTGGATCGAGCACGTGGGCCCGTGCTCGCAGATCGGCCTAGCGGGCGCCATGGGCGCCGACGCGAGCGACCTCGTGACGGTTCTACGCGCCCTTGACGAGGCAGGGATGATCCGACGCACCCCTGACCTTGCCGACAAACGACGCAACCTCCTCCACCTCACCGCTCAGGGCCACACCTGGTTGAAGCAGCGACACGAGCAGGCGATGGCCTACGAAAGCACGCTGTGTGCTCACTTGGGTGACGGCGGCGATGCCCTCCGTCAACAGCTCAGACAACTGGTCAGAGCATGACCGGGCCTGACGCAGGCGGGACGCGGCGGCCGGCCCGATTCGATCAGCCACCTACGCCGACTGGCTCCATCACTACAATCACCACCGCCCGCACACCGCCCTCGGAGGCAAAACGCCAGCCCAACGCGTTCACAACGTCACGGGGAATTACACGTAGGCGGCTTCCGCTCGTTGAAGAAGGCCTTCGGATGCCCGCGGTGACCGCCGCGGTTGGCGTCTCCGGCGCTGCGGTCCGTGCCGTCGAGCGCGGATCGACTGGTGTACTCGCACCATCTGTATCACCGGTGGGGCGA
>JBDHZH010000205.1:0-2577 GCA_039811745.1 Arachnia sp. | reverse complement strand
TGGTCCTGCTCAGCGTGACGCACGGCGCCACCTTCATGGCGCTGAAGACCCACGGCGAGATGCACGAGAAGGCCCGCGTGTTCGTGAAGCGCATCGGCTGGTTCACCGCGGGCGCCGTCGCGCTGTTCGTGGTCCTGCAGAACGCCCTGTGGCCGTCGAAGTCCGAGTTCGGCGACTTCGCCGCGCTCGGCTGGGTGCTTGCCGTCATCACGATCCTCGCGATCTCCGCCTCGGTCTGGCTGACCATCCAGGATCGCGACGGCTGGGCGTTCGTCCTCGGCGGCCTGTCGTTCGCGACGCTGATCGCCGGCATGTTCGTCAGGATGTACGGCAACCTGGGCTTCGCGCAGGCCGAGGGCGTGCCCGTCGGTGACCGCATCAACATCGTCACGGCCGCATCTTCGGAGACGACCCTGACGATCATGACGGTCGCAGCCGTCATCTTCGTGCCGATCGTCATCGGCTACCAGACATGGAGCTACTGGGTGTTCAGCAAGCGGATCAGCACGAAGAACATCCCGGTCGACGTCGAGGCGGCCGCCTGATCCATGGCGGGGCCCATCCATCCCAGACTGCTCAAACGCGCCGAGGCCACCAGGGGATACCTGGTGGCCTCGGTCGTCGTCGGCGTGGCGACGGCCTGCCTGATCATCGCGCAGGCGTGGCTCATCGCCGCCGGCGTCACGGGGGTGTTCGGGGCCCGTGCCCTGCCCGAGTCCTGGGGCTGGTGGCTGGGAGGCCTGGCCGCGGTGTTCGCCCTGCGCGGTGCCCTGGCCTGGCTGAACTCGGTGCTGGCGCACAGGTCCGCCGCGGCGGTGAAGTCGCAGTTGCGACGCGACGTCGTCGCCGCCCGGGCGGCCCGGCCCCTGTCGCGGGGGACGTCGTCGGCGACGCTCCAGCACGTCGTCACCACCGGGCTGGACGCCCTGGACGGTTACTTCTCCAAGTACCTTCCGCAGCTGGGGCTGGCCGTCACGGTGCCGTTCGTGGTCGGGTTCGCGATCCTGCTGGCGGACTGGCCCTCTGCGATCATCGTCGCCCTCACCCTGCCGCTGATCCCGGTGTTCATGGCGCTCATCGGCTGGACCACCGAGGCCGCCACCCGCCGCAGCTACGCCACCGCAGACCGGCTCGCCAACCACTTCGCGGACCTCATCGAGGGCCTACCGACACTGCAGGCGTTCGCCCGGGCCAGGGCCCAGCGCGCCGGGGTCGAGATCACCGAGACGAAGTACCGGCGCGCCACCATGCGGGTGCTGTACGTGTCGTTCCTGTCCGCCTTCGCGCTCGAACTGCTGGCGACGCTGTCCGTCGCCGTGGTGGCGGTGACCGTCGGCTTCCGGCTCGTCGACGGCGGCCTCACCTTCTTCGCAGCCCTGTTCGTGCTGGTCCTCGCCCCCGAGGCCTACCTTCCCGTGCGCCAGGTCGGCGTCCACTTCCACGACTCCGTCGACGGCGTCGCCGCCGCCGATGCCGCCTTCGCCATCATCGACGCCGGGGCGGCTGCCATCCCGGGGCCGCCACTTGCCACCCCCGAACCCGTCCCCCACTCCCCCGGCACTGCCACCCCCGGCTCCGGCAACCCCCACCCGGCACCCCCCGCGTCCGGGTCCGCCACCGTCGAGTTGGACGACGTGACGTTCGCGTATGCCGAGACGGCCCCGCCTGTGCTGGCCGGCTACTCGCTGCGGCTGGAACCCGGGGAGGTGGTGGCGCTCGCCGGGGCCTCCGGGGGCGGGAAGTCCACGATCCTGGGCCTGCTGATGGGGTTCCTGACGCCGGATGCCGGCCGGGTGCTGGTGGGCGGGACGGATCTGTCCTCGATGGACGCAGACATGTGGCGCAGCCGCGTCGCCTGGGTAGCGCAGGAGCCGGGCCTGGTCAACGGCACGGTTGCCGACAACGTCCTGCTCGGCGATCCGGGCGCCTCCCCGGACGCCGTCGCCGAGGTGCTGGCGCTGGCCGGGGCCGACTTCGAGGCTGACAAGCCGGTCGGCGACGACGGCGAGGGCCTGTCGGGCGGCGAGCGGCGGCGGGTCGCCGTGGCGCGAGCCCTGCTGAGGGTGCGCGCCGGCGGCGTGCGGCTGCTGATCCTCGACGAACCAACGGCCGGACTCGACGATGACACCGAGGCCAAGGTCATCGACGCCGTCCGGGCCAGCGGCGTCGGCGCCCTGGCCGGCACCGACCTGCCCGCCGTCCTGGCCGCCTGCGACCGCGTCATCGACCTGACCCCGGCCGAGGCGGTGAGCCGGCGTGCCTGAACCCGCACCAAGTTCCGACCAACGGGCTCAGGGCCGGGGCCGCAGGTTCGGCCTGGCCCGCGAGTTGCTGCTCGCGGTGCCCAAGGGGCGGGGACGGTTTGCGCTCGCGACCCTGCTGGCGGCGCTGGCGTCGGCGTCGTCGGTGGCGCTCATGGGGACCTCCGCGTGGCTGATCAGCTTCGCCGCCATGGCGCCGCCGGTGCTGTACCTGCAGGCGGCAGCGGTACTGGTCCGGGCGTTCGGCATCTCGCGCGGCACGCTGCGGTATGTGGAACGCCTTGTCAGCCACGACCTGGTGCTGCGGATGCAGTCG
>JBDHZH010000204.1:0-2578 GCA_039811745.1 Arachnia sp. | reverse complement strand
GCGGAATTTGCAATGGGGATATTTACCAAATGCGGAATCGCATAACCCCACGAGGTTTAGTAATTCAGTCGCTTGCTCACGGACATTCTTTTTAGTCGCTAAGCGATGAATAAGCAAGGGTTCGGCAATATTTTCTCCGGCGGTCATTCTAGGATTTAAAGCTGAATATGGATCTTGAAAAATTAGTTGTGCTTCTTTTCTGAAGCTAAATAATGCATCTTCTTTCAATGAATGAATATCTTGTCCCTTAAAAAGGATTTGACCTTGCGTGGGTTGTTCTAAACGTAAAAGACATCGAGCAAGAGTGGATTTTCCACAACCACTTTCTCCTACAAGTCCTAGAATTTCAAGAGGGTGCAACTGAAAACTCACCTTTTTAATTACATAGGGATCCTTATCTTTTGTAGAAAACTTTTTTTCTAAATTCTTTACTTCAAGCAAGGGATTCACAGAAAATACCTGGGATCATTTTTAAAACAAGCACAATAATGATCTTTATCTATTGGAAATAAAGGGGGAGAATGCAAAGCACAAATATTCATCGCGTAGGGACATCTTGGACAAAAACCGCAATGGTCTAAAGGTTTGGCTAATTGAGGAGGAAAGCCTTCGATAGAATATAATGACCGGTCTCTGTTAGCACTTAAACTTGGAGTAGATTTAATTAGTCCTTGGGTATAAGGATGTTTCGGATTACTCAAGACAGCCTTCACATTACCTGATTCAACAATCTTTCCTGCATACATGATCATGACGCGATCACAAAAATGCGAAATAAGCTTTATGTCATGCGACACCAAAAGAATGCTTAAATCGTCGTCCTTTTGTTGTTCTTTCAGGGTCTCAAGAATTAGAATTCGATTCGTCGCATCGATAGCTGTTGTCGGCTCATCAGCCAGTAAAATACGCGGCTTTTTGACTAGGGCCGAAGCGATAAGGACTCTTTGACGTAATCCTCCACTTAGTTCATGCGAATATGCATTCAAAAAACTTGAAACATGCCGGACACCTAATTTTTTTAAGATGGCGGTTGTGGCGTTGTATGCAGATTGTTTGCTGTTTTCAGGAAAAGCCTCTCTATAACTTTCTAGGATCTGATTTCCAACTTTCATAGTGGGATTAATTGCAGTCATCGGGTCTTGGAAAATTATGCCTATCTCTTTTTTTCTAATCATTTGAAGGTAGGGCCCTGAACAGTTTAAAAGATTTTTTCCTTGATATAGGATTTCACCTTTGATACAGGCTGTGGAGGGCATAAGTTGTATAAGCGACTTTACCAAGGCACTCTTTCCACAACCTGATTCACCTATGATGCCAATAGATTCTCCTTTAAATAAAGATAGGTTTACTTCACTTACAGCATGGGCAGCTACTTCTTGAGTAAAGTAGGTCGCGAATAATTGTTTAACCTGCAAAATAGGAATCATGGAGTTGACCTTGGATCAAAAGTATCTCTTAAGCTGTCTGCAATTAAATTTAAGCTAAGTAATGTCAAACAAATTAAGCTAGCCGGAAAAAAAAGTCGCCAGGGATAATACCGTAAGGTAGCTAACCCGTCATTAGCCATTGTCCCCCAGCTTGCTATTGGTGCTTGGACACCCAGTCCCAAAAAGCTTAAAAAAGCTTCAGCAAAAATCGCCGCAGAAATTGTCACTGTCAATGTTGCGGTAATGGTTCCCATGATATTCGGTATTAAATAGCGCAAAATGATTCTAAAAAAGGTGGCTCCATACCCCTTGGCTGCAAGAATATAATCCTGCTGTCTGATTTTTAGCACCTGACTGCGCACAATTCTTGACATATTCAGCCAACCGGTCAGAGTTAGAGCCACGATCATAGAAAAAAGCCCGGATCCCATGACAACAGTTAACAGAATGACAATAAGCAAATAGGGTATGCTTGAAAGAACATCTAATCCACGCATTATCCACGTGTCAATTTTTCTAGAAGAAAAACCGGAAATTGCACCCACAATTACTCCTATAAGGAGATCTATCAAAGACGCGATCAATCCTACAAAAAATGAAACACGTCCGCCCCAGCAACATCGAACGAAAAGATCTCTTCCTAGTTCGTCTGTGCCAAACCAATTATGTCCCGAGGGAGGTTGATTTTTGTCAACGAGGTTAATGGCATAATAGGTATGCGGGGAGAGTTCAGGTCCAAAAAGGGAAAGGCCAACAAGCAAAATTAAAAAAAAAAGCCAAGAGTCGCCCCAGGATTCAAAAAAAACCTTTTCCATTGATTTCTTGGATAAGATCTCTCAATCATTTGAAATTGCGTCATTTTCAATTTTAAATCGCAGTTTAAAGGAGCAAATAATTCTGAATTGTTCATTTAGCCTTCAAATTGTATATAGATAACTTGATTTTTAGAACCTGTTTTCCTAATCGGGATTACTTATATCAGCGGCTAATAAGTATATAAAATTGGCATTAAGTTGCAATTTTTATTCACAAACTCTTCTCATACGAGGATCGATCATGCCAGAAAGTAAATCAGTAAAAAAAAGGCAGACTACCAGTATTGCACTATAAAAGATTGTCGTTCCCATAATAACGGTATAATCTCGATTGAT
>JBDHZH010000203.1:0-2586 GCA_039811745.1 Arachnia sp. | reverse complement strand
CAGCGTGACCATCAGGCGCAGCTGCGGCCGGGTCATCCCGACGGCACGCAGCAGCCCGACCTCGCGGGTGCGCTCCATCACCGACAGGCCCAGCGTGTTCACGATGCCGAGCACGGAGATCACGATGGCCAGCGCCAGCAACGCGTAGAGGATCGAGAAGATCTGCTGGAACTGGCCCACCCGCGCCTCCACGAACTCCGACACGTCCGCCACCACGACGGTGGGCAGCTCGGCGGTGGCGTCGTCCAGGCCCTCCCGGACGGCCGAGAGGTCGGCGCCCGGCTCGGCGAACACCACGATCTGCTGCACGAGCGACGGGTCCCCCAGTTGGGCGTAGGTGTCCAGGTCGACGATCAGGTCCCCCGGCGGGGGCGGGCCGCCGCCTCCGTCGTGGAGGCCGGTGACGAGCAGTTCGAGGGTCTCGCCGGTGGCGGTGGGCACCTCCAGGAGCTGGCCGAGGCTGAGGTCGTTCTCGTCGGCGAAATCGGTGGAGACGACGACGGGGGCGGTTCCGGCGTCGCCGCTGAGCGACCCGGCCACGATCTCGAGGCTGCTGGCGCGCCTGATGCCCTCGTCGGTGGCGCCGGTGAGCGACACGGGTTCGCCGTCGATGATGGCCGCGCCGCGGAAGAACTCGTAGACGGCCTCGACCCCGTCGATCTCCCGCGCGGTGTCCGCGACGCCCGCGTCGAACGGCTGGTAGGCGACGGGGCTGATGGTGAAGTCTCCCCGCTGGTCGGCCGTGAGCCGGTCACGGATGGAGGTGGTGGTGCTGGCGGCCAGGATGGCGACGGTGGCCACCAGGGCCAGGCCGATCAGCAGCGTGGCGGCGGTGGCGGCGGTGCGCCGCGGCTGGCGGACGGAGTTGAGCCGGGCCAGCCTGCCGACCTCGCCGAACAGCGCCCGGTAGGCGTGCCCGAACAGCCAGATCAGCGGCCCGCCCACCACGACAGCGGCGAAGACCATGCCGACGAGCAGCAACACGGCGCCCGCGCCGGCCCAGACCAGCGGCTGCGGCACGTCCAGCCAGAGGGCACAGATGAGGGCCGCGATCCCGATCTCGATCATGCCGATGCCCAGCAGCGGGAGCCCGCCGAGGCGCTCCGGCCCCGACTGCTGCGAGGCCGCCATGGCCTCCACCGGCCGGGTGCGCGAGGCCCTCCGTGCGGGCAGCAGGGCCGCGACCACGGTGATCAGGATGCCGATCATGTAGGACGCGACCACGGCCTGCCACGTGAATGTGGGCACCGCGGTGCCCAGATCGATGCCGAGGAGCCGCATCACGCCGAGGATCCCCCACGCGAGCCCGTAGCCCACGAAGAGCCCGACGGTGGCGCCGATGACGCCCACGACGAAGGCCTCCGTCAGCACCGACGACCGCACCTGCGCGCGGGTGGCGCCGATGGCCCGCAGCAGGGCGAGCTCCCGGGAGCGCTGTGCCACGAGGATCGAGAAGGTGTTGAGGATCAGCAGCGTGGCCACGAGCAGGGCGATGCCGGCGAACACCAGCAGGAACGTGTTGACGAACCCGAGCCCCACGTCGAGCTGGTCCTGGATGGTCTCGGCGAGGGCGTCGCCCGTCTCGGCGACGAATCCCTCGGGCAGGACGTCCTGAACGGCCTCGGCGACGGCGACCGGGTCCGCGTCCGGCTCGGTCTGGACCCAGGCGGCGTAGAAGCCCGGCCGGCCCTGCTGGATGATGGCCTGCGCCTCCTCGAGGGTGAAGAACAGGTAGCTCGCCCCCGCCGTCGCGCCGGCCCCGTACGTGCCGAGACCGACGATCTCGTAGCTGCGGATGCCGTCGACCGGTGTGGACACGTTGAGGGTGTCCCCGACGACGAATCCCCCTCGTGCCGCGGTGGCCGGGTCCAGCATCACCTCGTCCGAGGCTTCCGGCACGCGCCCCTCGATGAGCCTGGCGCCCTCCTGGCCGCCCGCAGCGGGGACGTCGATCCAGTTCATCGCGATGCCGGGAGCGCCCGGGAACATGATCAATCGATCGTTCTGGTCCAGGGGGAACACCTGGCTGCTGGAGACGACGCCGGCGGCTTCGCGGACGCCGTCGACCGCGCCGATGGTCTCGATCTGCTCGTCGGTCAGGAGGATCTGGGTGGAGCCGGCCGTGGGGTCGAAGCCCTCGATGCCGGTGGCCTCGGGGGAGACGTTGACGTCCGCCAGGGCCCCCTTGACCAGCTGGTCGAAGCTGGAGGACAGCAGGTTGGTGAACAGCAGCGAGCCGGCCACGAACGCCACGCCGAGCACGATGGACAACGCGCTGAGCAGGAGGCGGACCTTGCGGGCCCAGAGCGACTTCCAGGTGGCGTGCAGCATCTACTGGTCCAGGAGTGCGCGGCGTGCCATGGACCGCTCGAGCGTGGACTCCGTCTCGGCCTCGTCCAGCGGGCCGACGCTGGTGGGCGCGGAACCGCCGTCGCGGTACACGGCGCCGTCGGCGGCCGCGGGCGTGGCATCAGGGGCCCCGTGCGTGGGGGTGTGCCGGGGGTAGATGTGCGACATGGCGCCGAGCAGGTCCTCCTGGGTGGCGCCGCGCATCTCGTGGACGATGTGGCCGTCGGAGAGGAACAC
>JBDHZH010000202.1:0-2638 GCA_039811745.1 Arachnia sp. | reverse complement strand
GACGTGGGAGTCGGACAACCGTTCCCGCCCCGGCCCGAAACCACTCAAACCAAATGGCTCGCGCCAGTCTGGCGGATGGGGGTTGGCCGTGCTTTCCAGGGCGACGCCGTCCTGTCGGGAACCGTCGGTTAGCCGGTGTGGTAGGCGTCCGCCCGATGCTCGATGGCGAGGATCGTGACCTCGTCGGATATCCGGAAGATGATCCGGAAGTCCCCGCGGCGTGCGCTGTGGAGGCCCTCCAACTCGTTGCGCAACGGCTTGCCGACGCGTCGTGGGTCCTCGGCAAGCGAGCCGTAGCTGAACTCGATCCCGAAATCCCAACTGGAGAGGCCGACGACGGCCACCCCGGTGTGGTGGGTCAGGGCGTCGTGCTTCGTGGCGGACTTGGGCCGGGGGTATCTTGTAGACAAATGTCTGGACTAGGTGGGAGGGGCCAAGTGGGTGACACGATCAGTGTCGGACAGTTGCGGCAGAACCCGACGCAGATGCTGCGCGACGTCAGGGCCGGCGCCACCTACACGATCACCGATCACGGGGAACCCGTGGCCGAGGTCGCGGCCGTGCATCGTCGGCGCTGGGTCTCCGGCGACGAAGTCGACCGGCTCCTGAGGGACCTGGGCGGCGACGTCGAATGGGAGCGCGAGATCGCAGATGTGCGGGCCGCCGAGGAGCCGCGCGACCCGTGGGCCGACGCGAAGTGAGGGCCATCCTGGACACCAGTGTCCTGGTGGCGGGCTCCCTCTCGCATCCCGGCTTCGAGGTGGGCGTCTCTTCGCTGTCCTGGGCAGAGCTGGGATACGGCGTCCGCAAGGCCGCCAGCCAAACCGAGCGTGCCCGCCGCGAGGCCCGGGTGCTGCGGCTACGCACCCTGCTCGGCGACGGAATCCCGTTCGACGACGGGGCCGCCGAGGCCTACGAGGTGGTGTGCGGCCTGGTGCTGGGCCAGGGGCGCGTGGTGCGAGGACGGGTCGTGAGCCTGATGATCGCGGCCACGGCACTCGGCCACGGGGCGGTCGTCGTCACGCGCAACGTCGGTGACTTCCGCGGGCTCGAGGACCTGGTCGGCATCGTGGACGATCGCGTCCCGTAGGTTCCCGGTGGAGTCGGGAGCGAAGGAGCCATTGTGGGGAGACGAGCCAGCTGGACTTCGCTCCGGGTGCTGCTGTGGTGGCCCGCGGAGAGATTTGCCGGCTCAGGTGCGGCAGGTGGGCAATCCCTGCGTTCGACATGCTCGATAGGGTGAGCCCATGGTCGATGACGCCGTCCGTGACCGGGCACCGCTGAGCGGTCCCGCAGGGCGACGTGTCGCGGAGCATCGTGCGGAGGTTCTCGAGGTGCTGCACAAGCACGGCGTCGAATATCCCGAGATCTTCGGAAGCACCGCGCGCGGGGACGACCGCAGCGACAGCGACGTCGACATCCTCGTCGATTTCCCGCCTGGGGCGAGCATTATCGACATCATCGGCATCCAGCACGAGTTGGAGGACCTGTTGGGCGTCCCGGTGGACCTGGTGCCACGGCGGGGGGCTGAAGGAGCGAGTCCGGAAACGGGCAGCCAAGGACCTGCTGTCGTTGTGAAGTGACCCAGCCCGCAGATCACCACCACCGAACCGTCAATCAGGTGGCGCGGCATCGGGGGGTGAGGGACTTCTTGGCGCACCACTACTTCGATACGAGCCCGGAGGTCGTCCAGGCGGTCATCGACAAGGACCTGGACCCCTTGCTTGAGGCGGTCACTCGCATGCGTGGTCGCCTCCGGGATTCTGAGTAGGACGCGGATAGCTGTTGCGCGGCCAGGACGCCGTCTTCTTCCCCTGTGGAGAGGGCGACGACCTCACCCTCCTCGACCCCCGGCAGACCCGCACCAAGCCCGACGCGTCGCCTCAGTACCCCGACTCGCGCCCCTGGCTGGAGTCCATGCTCCGCAAGACTCTCTTGTCAGACCGCTAGAACCGGGGATGCAGCCCGACATGTCGCGCAGCTGTCGTCTGGCCGCTCGTGGCTGAGTAGATGTGGTGTCACAAGTTGGACAAGAGGTGGTTGACGAGCGCGGTGAGTGCGTCGAGCAATACGCGGCGGGCGACGACGTATTCGGGGGCGACGTCCATCATGCCTGCCAGGCTTCGTCGACGAGGGCGAGGGCGTTCATGAGTTGCTCGGCCTCGGCGTCGCCACGGCCGGGCAGGGTGAGCAAGTCGGCGAGCACGAGCGGCGCGGGAGCCAGTTCTTCTTTGAGCACCCCTCCATCCTGGGGCACGGCAATGACAGTATTCGCGCTGACGGGATCGGCGGGGATGAGCCCCAACTCGTCGGCGAGGACGCTCGGGGTTTCGGAGTAGAGGGCGAGCTGGCGTAGCGGCACGACCGGGATGCTGCCCTCCGGTAGTAGGCGCCTCGCGGCAGCTGAGCCTGTCAGGGTTACCCGCATGTCCAGCCCGGCGACGCGTGCCAGCGTGCGGTCGATTCCGCGGGGCGCGATGAAGTAGCCGACCGCACGGTTGGTCCTCAGGTAGGAGTAGTCCTGTGTCCAGCGCAGGATCAGTGCCCTTCGGCGCACTCCGACGACGCCGCCGTGCTCGTCTCGATCGACGATTCCCTCGCTCGCGAGCGTGGGTAGGAGCTTGGAGACGGAGCCAGG
>JBDHZH010000201.1:0-2662 GCA_039811745.1 Arachnia sp. | reverse complement strand
CCCGAGCGAGTCGGCCACCAACCGCACGGCCTCGGCGAAGATGGCGGTTCCCTGGGCCGCCATTCCCGGCAGCTTCGGATCGTCGATCGGCATGCCGAAGCCGCACGGCTTCTCGGTGTCGGGGGAGTCGTACAGGGTGGTGTCGGCGGACTCGGCAATGGTCACCTTGTCGACGCGGTCGCACGCCGTGGTCGCCACGATCGCCAGCAGTTCGGCGAAGCCGGGGCTCACGCCGGAGCCGAACATCGTCGAACCGCCGGTCCTGCACGCCTCGAGGATGCGCTCGCGACCCTCGCCGAGGTTGTGGCCGGTGACAAACGATGCCGAGGCGACGACATTCACGCCGGCCGACAGGATGCGGACCAGCTCGTCGACGTCGTTCCACATCGGGTTGTAGACCACGCAGTCGGGTTTGAGCGCCAGCAGCGCGTCGACGTCATTGGTCGCGGTGACGCCGAGCGGCTCGATCCCGACGAGCTCACCGACGTCGCGGCCGGCCTTGTCCGGCGACCACGCATAGCAGCCGACGAGTTCGAGGGTGGGGTTGGCGGCGATGGCTTGGACCGAGCTTTTGCCGACATTGCCGGTCGTCCATTGGACGACCCGATACGGGGTGTTGGGCACTCGCTCAGCATAGGGACGAGCCGTCGGTGACTCCAGACCTACTCGTCGGTGACGACGCCGCCCCGGTTGCGGCGACGGAGCCGGTGCGAGGCCTTGCCGGTCGGGCGCTTGTTGCGCAGCGCACCGTCTTCGGCGGCGGGCTCGGCAGGCTTCTCGGAAGGCTTGGTCGCCGCGGCGGGCGCAGCCGGCTCGTCGGCCTCGGTCTCGTCAGCGCTCTCTTCGGCCCCACTCTCGGCCTCGGCCGGGGCCTCGTCGCCGTCTGTTGTCTCCCCGGCGGAGGCCTCGTCGGTCTTCTTCCCACGGCGCTTCCGGGGCTTCTCCTCCTTGGGCGGCTTCGGCGGCGCGGGCGGCTGCTCGGCGACGAACGACAGGTAGAACGCCCCGATGCCGAGGATCGCCACCGCCGCCGCGGCACCGTACACGCCGAAGAGCCACGGGCCGGCCTTGTCGAGGCTCAGCCAGATCTCGGCGATCGCCGCTCCGGCGATCAAGACACCGGCCAGCACGTGCGCCACCGCCGACCACAGCCGCAGCCGGAGCGCCACCTCGGGCGTCGCCAGTTCAGGGCGTCGGGTGCGCACCAGTGTCAGCGCCACCGGCAGCGCGGCCAGAGCAATGAGGGCCGCGGTCACCAGGCGTAGCACGGTCCCCAGGGTGTGGGAGGTGTCGCCCATCAACTCCCACCACCGGGGCAGGACGAACAGGAAGTACAGGACGCCGGCTACCGCGGACAACGCCAGGTGTACTGCTGTTGCGGCGGCGCGCCCCATTCCCCTCCTCAAAGCTGCGGTTCTCGGGGTTGTGGTCCGAACTGCGATCAGACCCTTGCTGGCGGAGGATGCGGGATTTGAACCCGCGAGGGCGTTAACCCAACCCGCGTTCCAGGCGAGCGCCATAGGCCACTAGGCGAATCCTCCGTCGGCAATGGTAACCGACCCGCTGCCCCCCGCCGTTTCGGCTGGCTGTCCGAGCGGCTGAGGCTGTCTATCGGGCCGCGTACTACACTCGCGATGGACCCCGCGCGGCGTCTATCCTGTGAACTCCCCCAGGGCCGGAAGGCAGCAAGGGTCAATGGGCTCTGGCGGGTGCGCGGGGTCCCCTTCGAAAGGCGCATGGTGTCGTTCCAGTCCCTGGGCCGTGACGAGCTACAAGCCCAGCACGAGGTGCAGCGGCACAACTACGCCGACCTGCAGGCCAAGAAGCTGTCCCTGGATCTGACCCGGGGCAAGCCCTCGAGCGAGCAGCTCGACCTTTCCAACGCGCTGCTGAGCCTTCCCGGGCCGGAGTACCGCGACGAGGACGGCACCGACACCCGCAACTACGGCGGCCTGCACGGACTGCCGGGCCTGCGGGCGATCTTCGGGGAGCTGCTCGGCATCGGGGTGCCCAACCTGATCGCGGGCAACAACGCCAGCCTGGAGTTGATGCACGACACCGTCGTGTTCTCGCTGCTGCACGGCGGGGTGGACTCGCCGCGGCCTTGGAGCCAGGAGCCGGTGGTCAAGTTCCTGTGCCCCTCTCCGGGCTATGACCGGCACTTTGCCATCACCGAGAGCCTCGGCATCGAGATGATCACCGTGCCGATGCGCGAGGACGGCCCGGACGTCGACCTCATCGAGGAGCTCGCCGCGGCCGACCCGGCCATCAAGGGCATGTGGTGCGTGCCGGTGTTCGCCAACCCCACCGGCATCACCTACTCCTGGGAGGTGGTGCGGCGGCTGGTCCAGATGAACACCGCCGCACCGGATTTCCGGCTGTTCTGGGACAACGCCTACGCGGTGCACACCCTGACGCACGAGTTCCTCCGCCAGGTCGACGTGCTGGGGCTGGCGGCGCAGTCCGGCCACCCGAACCGGCCGTACGTGTTCGCGTCGACCTCGAAGATCACCTTCGCCGGCGCCGGGGTCAGCTTCTTCGGCGGGTCACTGGGCAACATCGCCTGGTATCTGCAGTACGCGGGCAAGAAGTCGATCGGGCCCGACAAGGTCAACCAACTGCGGCACCTGAAGTTCTTCGGTGACGCCGACGGTGTGCGCCT
>JBDHZH010000200.1:0-2681 GCA_039811745.1 Arachnia sp. | reverse complement strand
TGTATGAGGCCAGGACGTTGTTGACGCGAATTGGCACGAGCGTGGCCGGCGGCTGACCGTCCGCGGCACCGTGCGGGCGGTGGTAGTTGTAGTGCAGGTTCCAGCGCTCGAGGGCGTTGGCGCGTTCGTCTTCTGAGGTCCATGTCCGTGCATAGAGGAACTCTTCGGCAAGGATCCGGTTGTACCGCTCGATCTTTCCGTTGTGGCGGGGCGTGTAGGGCGTGATCCGTTGGTGCCGCGACCCGGCCAGTGCATCGGCGAACGCTGAGGCGCGGTAACAGGATCCGTTGTCGGTCACGATCCGTTCGATGTGCGTGATGCCATGAGCCGCGAACCATGCCCGCGCTCGCGCGAGGAACGCAACGGCCGTCGCGGCCTGCTCGTTCGGCAACGCCTCGGTGTACGCGAGGCGTGAGTAGCCGTCAATCGCTGAGTGGAGGTAGACGTAGCCGGCTCGCGTGCCGCGGGTTTTCGTCCGCGCGACGGCGCGAGCTTCCGGGCTGTCCTTGCCATGAGCCCGCCATCCGCCGCCATCGGGGATTCGGCCGACCTTCTTGACGTCCAGGTGAACCATGTGGCCGGGGCACCGAGCGACAATCTTCCTCGCTTCGCGGTTACTTTCCCCGGTCGGGTCGATGAAGCGGCGCCGGTTGAGCTGCAGGTCGGTGAGGATGCGACTCACCGTGCGCCGACTGATCTGAATGCCGACCTGTTCGAGCTCGAACGTGATCCGAGCCGCTGACCACTTGTGCTCGCGCCGCATGCGTTCGACTTCGCGAACAACGACGTTGGGGGTGGCTGTCGGGGATTGCTTAGGCGTCGATGAGCGGTCGAGCAGACCGACCTCACCGAACTCACGATGGCGATGGACCCACTTTGACGCGGTAGCGCGGGAGATTCCCATCTCAGCTGCCACGTGAGCGATCGGCCGGGTCTTGCAACGCTCGACCAGCCGCCGACGTCCCTCGACTGACAGTGGCGAGTTGCGGTGAGTCATGCACGTCCTTCGAAGAATGTTCCAGTCGAGTCGCTGAGTCCCGGACCAAGCCCCCCATTCAGCCGTCGGCTACTGACCCTCGTGGTCGCCGCCTGACACGCCGAGCCCGACGTTCGTGGTGTCGCAGCAGGCCTCCGGCGATTCGGAACTGGCTCGACGCCGCCTATGGGCGGCGCCAAGGGCGAGTACTACGAGGAGGGAGATGACCGCGAGCGCCGCGATCGGCGCCGTGTGAGCCTGAACCCAGCCGGACAGGGTCGTTGAGAGCCTGGCGACACCGCCGGCACGGCCGGTCGCGACGAGGTTGTTGTCGGCGGTGGCGGCGGGCCACCAGTACCACGCGAGGTAGACGCCGGTGAGCAGCAAGACGGCGCCGGTGATCCGGGGGCCATAACTCCCGAGGCGTGCGACGTGGCGGGTTAGGCCGGTACCCGCGGCGGTGGTCGCGAGTGCGAGCAGCAGCAGGATGCTGGCTGAGCCGGCGGCGTAGACACCGAAGACCAGCAGCAGCCCCGCGTAGCTGGCGGTGGCCTGTGCCTGGGCGATGACAGCAAGGATCACTCCGAAGGTGCACGACAGGGAGGCGAGGGCGTAGCCGATCCCGAAGACCAGCATCCGGGCGGTTGGCGGGAGGCCTTCGGTTGCTCGGCCGGTGATCCGGGGCAACCGCACGGAGATCGAACGGCCGGCCAGCATCCACAGGCCGAGGAGCACCAGTAGGACGCCTACGGCGAGACCGAGTTTGGGCGCTGCCTGGATCAGGCCCCGAGCCCCGGCGCTCACCAGCAGGCCCGCAGCTGCGAGGGTGCCGGCGAACCCGATCGCCAGTGCGATTCCGGACCGCAGGGCCCTCAGCAGCCGCACCGGGACGGGCGAGGCGTCAGCGTCGCCGAGGGTCTGGCTGATCCAGGCCGGCAGCAGCGCGAACCCGCATGGGTTGACCGGCGCCACCATGCCGGCGGCGAAGGCGAGGCTGAGCAATCCGCCCATGGATCAGGCTCCGGCCTTGACGAGTTCGGCGGTGATCGTCTTCGCGTCGGGCTCGGTGGCACGGAAGGTCACCTTGCCGTCGCCGTCGATGACGATGAGGGTGGACAGGGCGGCAACGTCGAATCGCTGGGACAAGGCGGCACCCTCGTCTATGGCGGCCGGGACGTGTTCGGCGTCGACGTACTCCATGAATCCCTCGATGGTCTCCTTGGACTCGCCGGGGTCCATGTCGACGGCGAGGAAGCTCGCCCCAGCACCCGACTTCTCGGCAGCGGTGGCGGCCTCGCCGAGGGAGCGGACGCCTTCAACGCATTCGCCGCAGCCGACGGAGAAGAAGAACACCGCGGTCGGCTTCCCGCTGGCGGGCAGGCTGACCATCTGGCCGTCGATGCTAGTAACCGCCGCTGGCGTGCCCGCATCTGCGGCTGGTGTGGCGTCGGTGTTTCCGCAGGCGGTCAGAGCCAGGGAGCCTGCAAGCAGGAGGCCGGCGACCGAGAGGGTCGCGCGGCGGGTGCGGGTAAGCGTCATCGGTTCTGGTCGTCCTTCGTGTCGCTGGGGTGGGTGGAGTTCACAGGCGGGCAACAGCCATGCCTGGCGTTGTTGCCGCCGCTGCGGCGCCGCGTGGTCGCGAGGACCGCGAGCACCAGGACGGCGATGCCGGTGCCGATCACCCAGGGGTTGCCGAGGAACCCGC
>JBDHZH010000199.1:0-2692 GCA_039811745.1 Arachnia sp. | reverse complement strand
GGTCGTTCGGGCGGTAGTACGTGTCGCGCGGCGCGCCGGTCTGCACCACCTGGCCGTCGCGCATCACCGTGACCCGGTCGCCGAGGGCGAGCGCCTCCTCCTGGTCGTGCGTGACCAGCACCGCGGTGGTGCCCAGTTCCTTCAGCAGGGAGCGGACCTCGGTGCGCAGCGTGTCGCGCAGATACTCGTCGAGCGCGGAGAACGGCTCGTCGAGGAGGATGACGCGCGGCCCGGGCGCGACCGCCCTTGCCAGCGCGACGCGCTGCTGCTGGCCGCCGGAGAGTTCGTGGGGCCGCCTGCGGCCCAGTTGTCCGAGGCCGACGAGTTCGAGGGACTCCTGCACGCGGCGGCGACGTTCGCGCCCGGGCAGGTGGCGCAGGCCGAAGCCGACGTTCTGGGCGACGCTCAGGTGTGGGAACAGCGCCCCCTCCTGCGGGACGAGCCCGATGCCGCGGTCGTGCGCCGGCACCGTCCTGCCGCTGGGGGTGAACACGCTCTGCCCGTCGACGGAGATGGTGCCGTCGTCGGGCGCCTCGAAGCCGGCGATGGCCCGCAGGAGGGTGGTCTTGCCGCAGCCGGACGGCCCGACGACGGTCATCAACTCACCCTCGGCGACGCGGAAGTCCACGCCATCCAGGGCCCTCACCTGCGGGTGGGGGCCCCTGCCGAAGGTCTTCCGGAGACCACGAACGTCAAGCACGAGCCCAACGATATAGGTAAGGCTTGCCTAACCAAAACTGTCTCACCGATCGTCCGAATGGCGGGAACGTGCGCGCTGCCGGTGATGCGGTTCGTCAGCGGTCGCAGCCGAGCGCTGGCATATGAGGGCCGCTGCGACGGTCCTCGGGGTGGTGGACGCTTATGGGGCGGGCTTGGCTGGTACCCTTGTTGTTGACGCCCCGGTGGAGCGCTGGCCTTGGTGACAGGGTTACATCTCGCCGGGGCTTTGACGTTCCTGCATCCGCCTGCCCGAGGGAGTGACATGACCGACCCAGTACGCCGTAACACTGGCGGATGGGTCGAGACCTGGCTCTCCGAGCCGAGGTTCGCTCGTTATCTGATCGAGGCCGGTGGGGATCGCGCACGAGCGCTTGATCTGTATGAGTGGAACCTGCGGCTCGGGGCGGCGCTCATGCGTGACGTCGCGCATATCGAGGTCGCCATCCGCAACGCGTACGACCGTGTGATGCAGCAGCACTGGCGGGGCGCCGACCATTGGCTGCTCGACCCGACGTCGCCGGTGCTGACCCCCCTGTGGCGGACCAGACGTGGCCGACGGGCGGATGTGAACGCACGAAACCGGAGCACGGTCGCGGACGCCCGGTTCCGCTGCGGAGGGTCGGACGCAAAGCCGGGGCAGGTGATCGCTGAACTTTCCTTCGGGTTCTGGCGGCACTGCACCGACGCAGCGCACGAGAAATCGCTGTGGGTTCCCTACCTTCACCATGCCTGGCCGAAGAGGACGAGCCGCGTCGACTTGGAACGATCGATGACGAGCATCAACACGGCCCGCAACCGGGCTTCACATCACGAACCGCTATTCGTCTCCGGGCCTGGGCGGGACCTGACCGCTGCGCACGCAGAAGTGTTGTGCCTCTCCGAACTACTGTCGCCGGAGTTGGCTGAGTACATTCGCAGCACAACCACGGTCCCGGCGACGCTGGCAAGGCGGCCCTGAGTCTGCCAGTCTCAGAATGACGGAGTGAACCCCGGTCCGAATCCGTGTAAGCGGCGCCTGCCATGCTCGGGCCCTGGTCAAGACCCCGTCCGGAACTCCTTGGAGTGGTCGCGCAACCACCGGAGCCCCGTCATCGATGCTCGGGTGCGGTTGTGTCAGCGTCGCCTGCCAGTCTGTGGGCAACGTCGGATAGAAAACGAGCCCACAGCTACCCGGCGATCTCCTGCCGGAACTCGTCATAGGTGCCGATGAGGTAGTTGGTCAGCGAGATCTGGAAGTCGGGGTTGGCGAAGAACAGGTCGAACAGGACGCCGTTCTTCTCGTGGCGTTCGACGAGTAGGTCCTTGATCTTCTGTTCCAGCACCATGCGGTACTGGCTGCGGTCGTTGTGTTCGGCGACGGCGCGCATGTCGTCGTCGTTCTTGACGACGACCCACTGCTGGTCGACCCAGACCTTGTCGGCTTCGCCGAGGTCGGCACCGTACTTGTCGTTCATGGCCGTGATCAGGGCCGACAGCTTGTCCAGGATCGGTTCCTGCTGTGGTCCCTTGCCGGCGCCGGGCAGCGCCACGCCGGGCTCGTCGGAGGCGGTCAGGGTGATCGCCTCGTCGGAGGTGACGGCGATCCTGAGGTGGGTGAGCTGGACCGACTTGCTGAGCTGCGGCATCGGGTCGTCGTCCGTGGACGGCAGTTCGAGCAGCAGGAGCCTGCCGTAGAGGAACAGCCGTTCGAGATCGGTGTCGATGAACGGCATCACCTGCGCGACGAATGCGTAGGCCCGGCAGAAGTGCTTCAGCGTGGCGCGGAACGACTCCTGCTCGTCGTCTTCGAGCGCTGCGAACCGGACCACGGCCGGGCCGAGGCCTGCGTAGATCTCGGGCTGCCGGGACGACTCCTCCGAGAGGAGGGCGGCGACGGCGGCCTCCATCTCCTCGGGCGACAGCACGTTGGCGGCCATCAGGTCGTGCTCCATCGTGTAGAGCAGGTTCGGCTCCGTGGGGGTGGCGAACGTGT
>JBDHZH010000198.1:0-2718 GCA_039811745.1 Arachnia sp. | reverse complement strand
CCTCGCCGGATCTCGACACGGCCGCTCGTCACTTCGACACGCGGCGCTCGTTCCTCGCGCTGCTACTCAGTGCAAGTCCTCGCGGCCTACTCGATCAGCGGATGTGTAGTCCCGCTGGTCGTGTAGTGCCCCGCGCCGAAGGAGCCCCCATTCCGCTGGTCGAGTAGTGCCCCGAAGTTCCGCTGGTCGAGTAGTGCCCCGCGACGAAGGAGCCGGGCACGTGTCGAGTAAGGGGGCGGCCTTCGGCCTCACTGGGGGCGGTGGAAAACCCCGACGGGTGGGGTGGTGCGCAGGCCGGGACACGCGGTGGTCGGGAGGGGTTTTCGAATCAGACCTCGACCAAGTCCCCGGGAACGGTCGCCGGATCTCGACACGGCCGCTCGTCCCTCGCGGCCTACTCGATCAGCGGATGTGTAGTCCCGCTGGTCGAGTAGTGCCCCGCGACGAAGGAGCCGGGCACGTGTCGAGACCTCGACCAAGTCCTCAGGGATCCTCGCCGGATCTCGACACGGCCGCTCGTCACTTCGACACGCGGCGCTCGTTCCTCGCGCTGCTACTCAGTGCAAGTCCTCGCGGCCTACTCGATCAGCGGATGTGTAGTCCCGCTGGTCGAGTAGTGCCCCGCGACGAAGGAGCCGGGCACGTGTCGAGACCTCGACCAAGTCCCCGTGGACGGTCGCCGGATCTCGACACGCCTCCTCGTTCCTCGTCGGCTATTCGATCAGCGGATGTGGAGTCCCGCTGGTCGAGTAGTGCCCCGCGACGAAGGAGCCGGGCACGTGTCGAGACCGGGTGAGGGTGGGCGGGTGCTGTGACCGGGTCAGTGGGTGTGCCAGGGGTTGGTGTAGCCGACCTGTCCGGGCAGCGCCGCTGGCGCCGGGGGCGGGGTGGCTGCCCGGGTGTGGTGGTGCTGGTCGGGTTGGTGGTTGTTCCAGTCGTTGTCGAGCAGCGCTCTGGGGATGTCGACCCGCCGCGGCGGCGGTGCCGTGGCCGTGGTGTGGGCATGGTCCTCCCCTGGAACCCGCTTCCCTGTCTGGGCATGGTCGTCCCACTCGGGGTGCTGTCGCCGTGGGGGCCTGTTCGGTGTCCGGGCAGACTCCTCCCGCGGAACGTAGTCGTCGGGTTCCAGCCTGATGCTGTTGACCAGGTGTCGGCGGTGTTGCCGTGGGCGCCGGTCGGGGTCGATGTGTGCTGGTGGGGTGAACCAGGGCTGTCCGGTGGCGGGGTCTAGGTGGACCCGCCACTGGGAATGCTCCGGGAAGTCGGGGTCCGGTTCGACGAGCCGGTGATGATGCGGGCAGAGCAGGACGGCATTGTTCAGGGCGGTGTCGCCGCCGGCCCACCAGGGCCGGATGTGGTGTGCTTCGCAGGCGGCGGGGACGGCGGTGCAGCCGGGGAAGGCGCAGCCCTGGTCGCGGAGCGTCAACGCTGCCCGGATGGGTTTGGTGAAGAGGCGTTCCTCCCGGCCCACATCCAGGGGCTGGGAGCCGCCGCCCAACACGACGGGCAGGATGCCTGCGTCGCAGGCCAACCTGCGGGCATCCCCGGCTGAGAGCATGCCTGCGTGTCCGGGCAGGGTGATCCGACCCAACCCGGTGTTGAGGGTGTCGTGGTCGAGGGTGACGACGACGTGGGGGCGGTCCATGCCCTGGCAGGGCAGGTGTCCGGAGTTGGCTGCGATCTGCGCCAGCAGCATGAGTGCGTCGGCGGTCCGGGCCTGCCGGTCCGGCAACTCGTCGCTGTTCTGGTAGGACGCCAGTGGCGGCATCAACGCCTCCAACTGGGCCGCCAACAGGGCGCCGTCGGCCAACGGCAGGGCCCCGGAGATGATCATCGCCCCGTGATGGTTCGGGGTGAGCCGCAGCCTCCTGCGGCGCCGGGCCCGGCGTTCCTCCGCGGCGAGCCGGGCAGCCTCCGCCGCCTCTGCACCTTCCGGGTCCACCAACTCCACCAACCGCCCAGCGAGGATCCGTAGTTCGGCCGGGCCGAGGCTGTCGGCGTGTTTCAGGATCTCGGTCTGGCACTTTGCCCGCGCCGCGGCATCGAAGCCGGGCGGTAGTTTGGCGAGCCCGTCTGCGATAGCCGCGGCTTGCGGCATCGAGATCAGACCCTCCTGCAACGCGGCCTGGATCAACGGCAACTCCTCCGCCAACACGGTTGCGAGCCGGATGTGGCCGCGCAGCCTGCCTGCGGTGTCGGCAACCGACGACGTCACCGAATCCAGCACCTGCGCGGCACCGGCCAGGAACCTCGCCTGGTCGATCGTGTTCAGCCGCAGCCCCGCCAGCTGGGAGGCGATCTGCTCGATGACGTCGAGGAACTCACTCACCCCCGATGCGTCACCGACACCGGTGGCGGCATGGGCGGTGTCCCAGGCAGCAGCCATGAACAGCTGCCCCGCCTCCCGAAACCCACCGATAGCGCTCATGTGTTTGATTCTGTCAGGCACCACCGACAGAACCAGTCCTGGAACCGTCCCATCCCTGAAACCGAAGGTAACGGTTCGGTAACGGTTTCCGGTGCCGGTCCGCAGGGACTTGGTCGGGGTCTCGACACGTGCCCGGCTCCTTCGTCGCGGGGCACTACTCGACCAGCGGAACTACGGGGCACTGCCGCTACTCGACCAGCGCAACCTCACAACCGCTGATCGAGTAGCCGACGAGGACTTGCACTGAGTAGCAGCGCGAGGAACGAGCGCCGCGTGTCGAAGTGACGAGC
>JBDHZH010000197.1:0-2736 GCA_039811745.1 Arachnia sp. | reverse complement strand
GATCTCTCTCATGTCACAGGGCTGGCAGGCGTGGGGTGCATAGCCCCGAAACAGGAGATTGAGATGACCCCCAACAACAGCACGCCGAGCCGGTCACTCCAGCAGGATGCGCGCGCCTGGTCGAAGTTCACCGGAACCAGCTACACCGCCTCGCTGCGTCAGATGCGTTCCCCACTGGCCCAGGGGCTGCTCGGTCCACGGGTGAGCGCGCGACGTCTCATCGCCACTCTCAGCGATCACGACCAGGTCGGCGCACACGGCGGCTACGCGATCCTCGGCGAGAACGGCTTCGGCTCGGACTCGCCGTGGAGCTTCGACCGCCAGACCGACTACATCCAACTGGCCCTCATCGCGGACATGCTCCGGATGTTCACGCCAATCACAAGCACCTCGACGCCGCAGGTCAGCAGCTACTCCTTGAAGCACACCGCCGAATGGTTCCTCGAACCGCACTGCGCCTACGTGTCCAACGGACGGCTGGTCTGGGCGGCAGCGGCGCTCGGGCTCCCGATCGCGGACCCAGACGACGACGGCCCGAACCTCCTGATCGGTGTGTCCGAGCGAGAGCACGACTACGTTCGCCGGATGGTCGGTCTTGGCCAGACCCGACCACAAGCCCATCACCACCGGCCGGCCGGATACGATCACCTGCGCGCCGCGCTGACGCGAGCCGCGTCCGGAGAGTTCATCCCCGATCGTTGGGTGCCCCCGGTACACGTAGACCAGCCTGCCCCCTTCCACGACTGGCTGATCCGGCAGGTCGGCCGCAACGACGCCGTGGGCGACCTAGCGAACGACTACTCCGCCGGTATCCGCGACAGTGCCCATCGCGTCGCGCACACCGCCGGCGACCTCTTCGCGATCCTCAGCGGAGTTCCGCACTCGACTGAGGCCCACAACGCCGCAGTCACCGCAACTGCGGAATGGATACGGAGCCGACCCTCCTCTGCGGCTGTCCTGACCGAGTGGAGCGGGCGGGGCGACAACGACCACGACGCAGCAGGCCCGGCGACCGGCGCAACGGAACGCCACGAGTACCGCTGCCCCTGCGGCGACGGGACGATCGTCGAGGAGCACGACCACATCCCGGGCTTCCGCGATCATGATGTGCGCATCGACTGCGACAGGTGCCGCATGGAGTGGCGCTTCGTCGAGGGCCGGGCCGTGCGGGACTGGGCACTGGAACCGGTTGGCGTGAGCGCCCGCCCCTGACAGACGACACCGGGCCCACGGCAGCATCTGCCCACGCCAGTCGACATCCGAAGATGCAAGGAAGCCGGAGGAGTCAATGAACAAGGAACGAGACGACGAGCGCGAAGCCAAGCGGATCGTCGCGAAGACCCTGGGCATCACACTGGATCACGCCGACAAGCATGGTGGCGTCGACTACAGGTCGACGGACGGTCTTCATGCGGTGGAGGTGACCCGCGTCACGGACGGCCGTGTCCGCGCCGGACGTCATGCGTTGGCGGCGTCGCGCGAGACGGGAGCCCCAGTCCGCGAACTCCGAACCTGTTGGGTGATGTCCGCGCCCGCCACGCAGAAGCAACTCAACACCTTCCGGCAGCGCGTCCACCCGGCGCTGGTCGAACTGGAACTGACCGGCGAGACCTCCTTCGAGGCCCGACGTGCCGCAGCACACGACCACCGAGGAGGACGTTCGTCACACATCTACCAACCGCTACTCGACGCCGGTGTCCAGTGGGCATCGGCACGGCCAAGTCACACGCACCGGGCCGGCACTCATCGTGTGATCCCGACTCTCGGCAGCGGCGGAACCGTCAGCGACGACACCGACGAGGCACTCGACCTGCTCACCGAAGCACTCAGCAGGAAGCCCGACAACGAGAAGAAGCTCGGAGCAAGCGGTACAGAGCACCGACACCTCTTCGTCTGGGTCGACGACGACACTCGATACGACATCGCACGTCCTCTCAGTCGTGAAGGCAATGAACGCGAAGGCTTCGGCCCACCTTCGAGACCGCCCTCGCTGGATCCGGTGATCACGCGGCTGTGGGTGGTCCACCAGGAGTCGCGATTGGGTGGCGCTGGGATGGCGAATCTTGGTTGACGCTACAGAGCCTCTGACCCCAGGCGGCGAAGCCCGACACATCCGCGGTGACGTCATCAACCCCCCGGACGCCTTCTTCGGAACAGAGTCCTCGGACCTCCGCACGTGCCGAGCCAATGGCCCTTCAACCTGCACCAATACAGCTGAACCCGTCATCAACGGCCACATCCGATCACATCCCCTGACCCGCGATGTGGAGCTGCCATTGAGTTTCCGTACAATGATCCACGGCCCGCCCCCGGCGGGCCAGGCCATGCTCCGGCCAGGGGATCGCTGGCCATCGTCTAGCTGAGGGAATTCATGCAACACATCGGGGACGTCCGGATCGCAGTTGTCGGGCTCGGCTACGTCGGGCTGCCGCTGGCGGCGGCGTTCGGCAAGCAGTTGCCCGTGGTCGGGTTCGACATCAATCAGCGCCGCATCGACGAACTCAAGGCGGGCACCGACCGCACCTTGGAGCTGACCTCCGAGGAACTGCAGGAGGTGACGCACCTCTCCTACACGGGCGATCCGACCGAAATCGCGGACTGCAACGTCTACATCGCCACCACGCCGACCCCGATTGATGAGCACAAGCGCCCCGACCTCACCCCCCTGCTGTCGGCCACCCGCACAGTCGCAGGCGTGCTGAAGCCGGGGGACGTGGTGGTCTACGAGTCCACCGT
>JBDHZH010000196.1:0-2763 GCA_039811745.1 Arachnia sp. | reverse complement strand
TCACCATCTCCTCGGCCCTCGGCCGCACCTCTTCGCGGACCTGGCTCAAGCTGCCCTGCGTCCCCAACATGGAACAGGTCATGGAGTCGACCACGCTGCCAAGCCTCATCCTGGGCGGCGAGGTGCCGGCGGACATGGATCAGGCCCTGACGGGGTGGCAGTCGGCGCTGCGGCTGCCGAACGTGAGGGGCCTCGTCATCGGTCGCTCGCTGTTGTACCCGCGCGACGGCGACGTCGCGGCCGCCGTCGACAACTGTGTGGGGCTGCTGTGAGCGACAACGAGACCTATGTGATCAAGGCCGGCGCCACGGCGCACGACCGTTTCGAGACCGACGTCGATCCTGCCAGGGTCGGCTGGGAGTGGTCGTCCATTCGCGTGTTGCGACTCGATGCCGACGCGGAGCAGGTGATCGAGACCGGTAATGAGGAACTGCTCGTGCTGCCGCTCAGCGGCTCGTGCACCGTCGAGATCGACGGACTCACCTACGAGCTCGCCGGCCGCCCCGAGGTGTGGACCGCGATCACCGACTACCTCTATGTGCCGCGCGACACCACCGCGACCATCCGCAGCGCCGACGGCGGACGCTTCGCCCTGCCAGGGTCGAAGGCCACGGCCCATCTGCCGGTCAGGTACTGCCCGGCCAGCGAGGTCATCACGACGCTGCGCGGGTCGGGTAACTGCTCACGGCAGGTGAACAACTACGCCCTGGGCAATGATCTCGAAACCTCACACCTGCTCGTGTGCGAGGTCCTCACCCCCGGGGGCAACTGGTCGAGCTACCCGCCGCACAAGCACGACGAGCACAACGACGTCGAGCGGGTGCTCGAGGAGATCTACTACTACGAGGTCAGGACCGGGCCGGATGGGAGCCCCGGCATGGCCTTCCAGCGCATCTACCCCTCGCCGGCCGGGCACATCGACGTGTGCACCGAGGTCGGCAGCGGCGATGTGGTCGTGATGCCGTTCGGCTACCACGGCCCCTCGGTAGCCGCCCCCGGCTACGACCTCTACTATCTCAATGTCATGGCGGGCCCGGCCGAGGACTCGACATGGCTGATGACAGACGACCCCCATCACACGTGGATCCGTCAGACGTGGAACGACGCAGAAGTCGATCCGCGGCTCCCGATGACCCCGATGAATACCCAGGAGTAAAGAATGAGCCCAACCGTGCGTCTGACCGTGGGTCAGGCAGTCATCCGATTCCTCGTCAACCAGCACGTCGAGCACGACGGCACCACCGAACGTCTGATCGCCGGGGCCTTCGGCATCTTCGGCCACGGCAACGTGGCGGGCATCGGCCAGGCGCTGCTGCAGAACGAGATCGATCCGACCCCGGACGGCGGCGAGATGCCCTACATCATGGGCCGCAACGAGCAGGGCATGGTCAACGCGGCCGCGGCCTTCGCCAAGTCGACCAACCGGCACCAGACGTGGATGTGCACCGCCTCCATCGGGCCGGGGTCGCTGAACATGGTCACCGGCGCAGCGCTTGCAACCACCAACCGGGTGCCGGTGCTGCTGTTCCCCTCCGACCAGTTCGCGACGAGGCACCCCGACCCCGTGCTTCAGCAGGTCGAGGACCCGGTATCGCCGCTGACAGCCGCGACCGACTGCTTCCGCCCCGTGTCCCGCTTCTTCGACCGCATCAGCCGCCCCGAGCAGCTGGTGCCCTCGCTGATGGCCGCCATGCGGGTGCTCACCGACCCCGTCGACACCGGCGCCGTCACCGTCGCGCTCCCGCAGGACGTGCAGGCCGAGGCCTACGACTTCCCCGTCGAGTTCTTCAAGCCCCGCACCTGGCGCATCCGCCGCCCTGCGCCTGAGCCGGTCGCGATCGAGCGGGCCGCCGAGATCATCCGCGGCGCCCGCCGTCCGCTGATCGTCTCCGGTGGCGGCGTGATCTACTCGGAGGCCAGCGAGCAGCTGCGCGCGTTCGCGACCGCCACCGGCATCCCCGTCTCGGACACGCAGGCGGGCAAGGGTGGCATCAACTTCGACCACGAGTGCGCCGTCGGCGGGGTCGGGTCGACGGGGGCCAAGTCGGCCAACGTGCTGGCCGAGGCGGCGGACGTCGTCATCGGCATCGGCACGCGCTACTCCGACTTCACGACGGCCTCGCACACCCAGTTCAAGAACGACGACGTGGCGTTCGTCAACATCAACGTCGCCGCCTTCGACGCCAACAAGCACGCCGCCGAGATGGTCGTCGCCGACGCCCGCGAGGCCCTCGCCGTCCTGACGGCGACCCTGGAGGGATACCACGTCGAACGCTCCTACTCGGAGCAGATCGCGCAGCTGCGCGAGGAGTGGGCGGCCATCACCGACGAGTGCTACCACCGTGGTCAGCAGCCGTTGCCCGCCCAGACCGAGGTGTTCGGCGCGCTCAACGAGCTGATGGGCGAGGACGATGTGGTGATCAACGCCGCCGGCTCGATGCCTGGCGATCTTCAGGCGCTCTGGCAGGCGAAGACGCCCAAGCAGTACCACGTCGAGTACGCGTTCTCCTGCATGGGCTACGAGATCCCGGCCGCGCTGGGCACGAAGCTGGCGCTGCCCGATTCCGAGGTCGTCGCGATCGTCGGGGACGGCACCTACCAGATGCTGCCGATGGAACTGGCGACCATCGTCCAGGAGGGCGTGAAGGTGATCTTCGTGCTGCTCCAGAACAACGGGTACGCGTCGATCGGGGCGCTGTCGGAGTCGCACGGGTCGCAGCGTTTCGGCACCCGGTACCGCAAGGGCGGTGTGTCGTCGCACAC
>JBDHZH010000195.1:0-2764 GCA_039811745.1 Arachnia sp. | reverse complement strand
CGAGCACGAGCAGCCAGCCGTAGCTCTCGGCCTTCGACACGAAGTAGGCGGGGACGGCCGTTGCGAACAGCAGGAACAGGGTCACCTTCCTGCCGCCGATGCGGTCGGCGAGAATGCCTGCCGGCAGGCGCCACATGGAGCCGTTCAGCACCGCCAGAGCCGAAATCCAGGACAGCTCGACGTCGGTGAGACCGAGCTCCTTCTGGATGGGCACACCGAGGATGCCGAACATCAGCCACACCGCGAACATCAGCGTGAACGCGATGGTGGACATGGTCATGACCCGACCAGCACCCGGCCCCGTCTCGTGGACGGGGCCGACCTCAATCAACTTGCTCATTCGTCATCCCGGATAGTCGTGTACAGACGTGACTCGACGCATGATTCCAGACGGCGAATCTGTGTTTTCAGGCACCCCTGGTTACCAGCGTTTGCCCTTCTCGTGGTCGGGGGTTCCGACGGGATCCCAGCCGCGGCGCACGCCCTTGACCGGGCTGAGCTCCGTGTTCCTCGACCGGTACACGATGTATGGACGGAAGAGGTAGTGCAATGGCGCGGTGAATGCGTGGACGATGCGCGTGAACGGCGTCATGCCGAACAGCAGCAGCCCGACGAAGACGTGGAACTGGAACTGCCACGTGGAGGCGCCCATCGCGTCGACGTTCGGGTTCAGCGTGAACAGTGACCGGAACCACACCGACACGGTCTCGCGGTAGTTGTGGTGCGCGCCGGACGCGGTCGTGTCGCCGGTGAACGTGGCTGCCAGGCCGAGCCCGATGACGATGGCCAGCACGAGGTACATGGCCTTGTCGTTGCGGGTGGTGGCCTTGAAGACGTGCGCGATGACGCGCCGGCGGTAGATCAGCATGCCGATGCCCACGGCAAGGGCGATGCCTGCCAGGCCGCCGCCGTAGAAGGCGCCCATGTGGTACATCTCCTGGTTCAGCCCGATCCAGTCGGTGAACGCCTTGGGGATGATCAGCCCGACGAGATGGCCGATGAACACCGCGAGCAGCGCGTAGTGGAACAGCGGCGAGGCCACCTTCAGCAGCTTCGACTCATAGATCTGCGAGCTGCGGGTGGTCCAGCCGAACTGGTCGAACTTGTATCGCCAGATGAGCCCGCCGATCAGGATCAGGATCATCAGGTAGGGGTAGATGCCCCAGAGGAGGAATGTCATAGCGGCCTGCCTGTGTGGATCTGGTAGGGCTCGAGGCCGACCATCTCGGCCGGCGGGGCGTCGTTGACGCCATACAGTCGCTGCACCTCGGAGCGGGAGGAAGCCATCGGTCCGGCGAGCTGCCTGCAGACGGCCTCGACGACGCCGGCGTGCGGCAGCTTGTCGGCCGTCAGCCCGATGCGCAGCAGTTCGAGGCTGGCCCGGTACCCGTTGAGGAGCACGAGGCCGCGGTCCAGGTCGCCCCGGGCCGCGAACTCCAGCACCATCGGCAGGTAGTCGGGCAGTTCACCGTCGAGGTCGACGAGCAGGCCGGAGTCTCGGTAGGCCTGCTTGAACGCGCCAAGCACCTCGCCGCGGCGTCGGGTGTCGCCGTCGGTCCAGTACGTCAGATGCATGGCGTGCCTGCGCGACAGATCGAACTCCTGCACGTGGAACGACTGGAGCCCATCCAGGGGCATGGACCTCAGGTGGGCGATCGTCGCGGCGAAGTACGGCGCCGACGGCGTGGCCGCCAGTGACGCCTCGATCAGGTCGAGGCGGTCCAGCAGCTCCCGGTCCGGGTAGGACAGGACGAGTGCGGCTGCCTGGAAGCAGATCTGCTGATTGGTCGCCATGTCATTCCATGCTGTGGTCTTCGACCATCTGCTTCCGGGCGTTGAACGCCTGGATGGTCACCGGGATGGGCTTGGACGCGGCGCCGGACTGGCCGCCGAAGAACTCGCCGCCGTCGCCGGCCACCTCGTCGCTGACGGAGCAGGCCAGCTCCTCCAGGTTGTGGGCCTCCTCACGGTGGGCGTGCGGGATGACGTATCGGTCGTTGTACTTGGCTATCGCCAACAGCCGGTACATCTGCTCCAGCGCCTCGCCTGTCATGCCGACTGCGGCCGCGATCTCCTCGTCGCGCTCGCGGCCGAGCGTGACGTCGCGCATGTAGCTGCGCATCGCCGCCAGCTTCTGCAGGACCAGCGTCACCTGGGCCGTGTCACCGGCCGTGAACAGCTCGGCCAGGTACTCCACGGGGATGCGGAGGGCGTCGATGGCACCGAACAGGTTGCCCGCGGCCTCGGCGTCGTGACCTTGTTCCTTCAGCAGGTCGACCACGGGCGACAGCGGCGGCACGTACCAGACCATCGGCATCGTGCGGTACTCCGGGTGCAGCGGCAGCGCCACCTTGAAGTACTTGCACAGCGCGTAGATCGGGGAACGGGCGGCGGCTGCGAGCCAGTCGTCCGGGATGCCGTCGATGCGGGCCTGCTCGATGACCTTCGGGTCCCGGGGGTCGAGCATCAGGTCGAGTTGCGCCTCGTACAGGGCCTTCGGGTCCTCCACGGCGGCGGCCTCGGTGACGCGGTCGGCGTCGTAGAGGATGATGCCGATGTAGCGCAGGCGACCGACGCACGTCTCCGAGCACACGGTGGGGATGCCCACCTCGATGCGCGGGTAGCAGAAGTGGCACTTCTCGGCCTTGCCGGTGCGGTGGTTGAAGTAGACCTTCTTGTACGGGCAGCCGGTGATGCACTTGCGCCAGCCGCGGCACTTGTCCTGGTCGACCAGGACGATGCCGTCCTCGGAGCGCTTGTAGAT
>JBDHZH010000194.1:0-2769 GCA_039811745.1 Arachnia sp. | reverse complement strand
GAAATCGAGCACGTTACCGTACGCTCTATTCGAATGAATGTGTGTTTTGCGGTGATCTACACAACCACAGAAACTATCATCGAAATGTCTGTTGAACAATTCGGAGTCATTACCACGCTCTTTAGCATGGAAATCAGCCCAGTGATATTCGTAATCAATGAAGAAGTTCCAATCGCAGCAGAAACGATAATCTAAATCAAATCCTATGAAGAAACCATTCCAGCGATCGTTCAACTTATGACGATTGTGTCCGCTACTAGAATAGTAATATGAAGAACTTGAGTAGTCACATGAATCATATGAATGATTCTTATGTCCATTGCGTAACTCATGACCATGCCATGAATAACCAACTAACGGAGCAATCGACAAAGCTTCATCACACCATTTAAACTGATATCCAACTGCTAACTTAGCATCATAGACATTTCCTTTAATGTGAGATTTATCATGCTCATCTGAGCAGAAGCCATCTCCATAAAAATAGCCGGATCCAAAGCTGAAGTCGTTTTTATGCTTGAATTTACCGCTTGTAATCCAACCGTAATCGGCAGATCCACGTAAGTAAATGCAATCACAAGTCACGTAAGAACCACGTGCTTCAATCAACCAGATATTTAGATTATTCCATTTCAAATGGGAAGTTTCATGAAAACCATCACTACTACTTCCGTCACTACATCCATAATAAGATGAAAAAGGTGAAAATTCTCTTTTCCACTTAATGCTATCATTACGATAACCTACGCCTACTTCAAGCGATGAACATGTTGCTTCCGGCCAAAAAGCTGAAGCAGCAGAACACGTTAAAAGAGACGCCATAAGTGTCAAAATAAATTTGCGCATATATGTCCTCTCAAATGATTTTTTTAATGGTTCAGGGATCTTTAAAAAATACTCTAACAATAAACTCAAGAATTAAGCAATAGTAAATAGTTGAAAATATCACTTATCACTTAAAGTCTTGAGCATGAAACGTTTGTTAACGCTCCATTTTTTTGACAATTCATGTAAATCATCATAACGGATTATCCACTACCTAATCTTGCATTATAGATGGGCTTAGGTAATTGAAAAACCACATCCTCATTCGTATAAATGACATCTTCGACTTCATTTATACCTAGTTCAATTAGTCTTTGAATACATTTCTGAACAATTTTTTCCGGTGTCGAAGCGCCGGCAGTTAAACCGATTGTATGCTTATTGTTAAGCCACTCTAGTTTGATTTCTTTTTCATCATTAATAAGATATGACTCTACATTGCGCGTAGAAGCCACTTCTCTTAAACGATTGGAATTTGAACTTTGGGGGTCACCGACAACCAACACAAGATCTGTCACATCAGTAATTTCACGCAACGCCATTTGACGATTAGTTGTCGCATAACATATCGATGAACTTGGCAGGGTTTGTACATGCGGATACCGTTTTTGCAATGCACCAGTGATCTCTTTCACATCATCCAAACTTAAAGTAGTCTGAGTAATATAGAATAATTTATCTTCCGGTCGGTACTGTAATTTATCTACATCGGCAACAGACTCCACAATTGTAGTCACTTCCGGCGCCTCACCGGCAGTACCGATTATTTCCACATGATTTCTATGGCCAATTAAGATGATTTGATAACCTAAAGACGCAAACCTTTTAACTGCAGAATGGACGCGTGTAACTAAACCGCACGTCGCATCAATTTCAATTAAATTTCTAGCCTTGGCTTGCTCTCGCACAGCAGGAGAAACTCCATGAGCGGAATAGATTAGTCGGGCACCTTCCGGCACATCTTCGATTTCTTCAATGAAGATAGCTCCCTTTTCTTTCAGTTCTTGAACGACATGACGGTTATGCACGATTTCATGTTTGACGTAGATAGGGGCTCCCCAGAGTTCTAACGCCTTCAAAACGGTCTCAATCGCCCTTTCGACGCCTGCGCAAAAACCTCTGGGTCTTGATAAAAGCAATTTCATATTATTTTTGTATTAAATTGTTCATAATAGTCTGACATCATATGGAAAATGGGAAAATTTAGCAAATAATTAGATCGAAATTTCCAGAAAATTTTATTTGTTTTGCTTGGAAATATACTGAATCAATCCCTGGCAAGAATCCTCCAGCATATCCAGCACTAAATCGAAAGCAGAATTGGGTTCATAGTAAGGATCCGGAACTTCCAAATTCTTATAATTTGTACTGAATTCTGTCATTAAAGTGAGCTTAGATTTATGTTCCGGTGTTTTGGCATAATGGTAGAGATGTTTAAGCACTTCATGGTCTGAAACCAAAATGTAGTCAAACAAATCAAAAAATGCATATTCAAACTGTTGTGCACGGCTAGTCAAAGCGATCCACCGATTAATAGCCGTTTCCTGCATACGTTTATCCGGCAATTTGCCTATGTGCCAATCTCCAATTCCGCAACTTGCCACATCGATATTTAAATGCTTCTCTTGACTTAAGAGATGCTTTAAAACCCCTTCTGCTGCCGGCGAACGACAGATATTGCCCATGCAAACAAATAGAACGCGTTTCAATGCTTTTGAGTTATCCATGTTGAATTCCAAAAAATCTAAAAAGTTTGCGCATCTGCAGCACACCTAAACCCATAAGTGCTATTTACTGTTCCGGGATTATTTCTGTGCCTTCTTGAACAACGCAGATCTTCTTTCAAGCTTTTCCAGCATCCTCCCCTTAAAACCCGATATACACCCTGCAAAGGTCCTTGAGGATCTTCCGGTTCTTGATTGGAAATTTCATAATAGTTATAAC
>JBDHZH010000193.1:0-2776 GCA_039811745.1 Arachnia sp. | reverse complement strand
GACTTTGGCAAAATGGAATAATCCACCTATACAGGCAGGACCGGTGGAAGTGCAAGCTGAAGTAGACATGGTTTTCGAGATTGGCCCCAAATAGTTAGAAATCTAGAAGTATCTATAAGCTTATGACTGTTATTTATATTAGTTCATAAGCTTAACTTATTCTAAAGTAAATAAAAACTAGAGTAATAAAATCTTTGTTTGACGTAAATGTCCTAGGCTTATTTTTTTATATTTATTACAATGTTGATATACTAAAATTAAGGGTCGTTTATGAATACAAATAATATCAATTTTTCAACTTCTTCAGACAATATCATAGAGGTTAAGCAAGAGGGCAGGTTAAAAAGAGTGTCTTCTAAGAATAACTCTGTTTCAAACTTTAAGCCTTTTTCCAATACTGAGGAAAATAATAACAATCACTTGCAACCCTTAAAGAAAAGAAAAGTGCAACAACGTCATACATCCCATACTCCTTTTATTTATTGCAATGAGCTTGAAATTCCAAGTGTTGAATTTGCACAAATCCCGCTTTCCTTTAAATACGAAGGCAAACTCCGCCATTTTCTAATCATAGAAGGAAAAGATGAATGTCAAATACAAAATTATCCCTTAGATGAAAATAATAATTTGACCATTATCCCTGATCAAAAATGTACTATAGTTGAAAAAAATGGAGAGTGGATATGCCTAGAAGAGTTTTAATAATACCATTTCCAAAAATACTATTAAATTCAAACCGCTATAAATTTAGCGGTAAGGAGGGTGTGGAGTTTCCAAGCTATGCGTAAATCGTACAGAAGGTTTAGGATGCAAATCTTTTTTGTCTTTGTTTTAGCGTGCTTGGGCTGCGCTTGGTCCTTTTTAATTTTTTGCATAGGGAAGCGAAACGTAAAAAATCGTACCCTCTCCCAATTTGCTCTCAGCCCAAATTTTTCCCTTATGAGCTAAGACAATTTTATTGGCAATGGCCAGGCCTAATCCGGTACCTTTTTCTCCGGCTGTTCCTTTAGTTTTCATTTTTGAAAAAGGTTGAAATAAGCTTTCAATTGCCTCTGAGGACATGCCAATACCGGTATCTTTCACACTTATGGTGATCTCAGCTTGATTGAATTTTAAACCTATTTCCAAGATTTCTTCAGGATGTGAAAATTTAATCCCGTTTGTAATTAGATTATTTAATACCTGTGAGATTTTATTGGCATCGCACCAGATTTTAGGAATTGGCTCTTGATAACTGAATTTTAATGCGATGCCTTTTTTCTCTGCTAGACTTTCAAAAAAGAGCAGATCCTTTCTAACCAAATCAGGCAAATCTATTTCTTCAGGATGTAGAATTAGAGTTCCTGATTCTATAGTAGAAAAATCAAGAAAATCGTCGATCACACCTATCATAAAAGAACTGGATTCCTTTATGCGTTCAATCATTTGATGACTTTTTTTTTGATCTATTGAACCCTCGGAACTTATAAGAAAGCTGCTGTAACCCGAAATTACCGCTAATGGATTTTTCAAGTCATGCGCAGCCATTCCTAAAAGTTGATTTTTTTGTTCATTGAGTTGTTTGAGGGTTCTATTGTTTTTTTCAAGTTCCTCATAAATACTACTCAGCTGATTATAGGCTTTTTCTAACTCCAAATTTTTTTGAATAGCGCTTGAATAAGTGGACAAGAGAAGCTCTGTGATCTGAACTTGGTTAATTTTAAGTGTATGGGACTGTCCGCCAAAAAAGAACTTTAGCTCTTCTTTCTGGTGATTTTCTTTCAAATGAATGTTCTTCAATGTATTTTCGATGGTGGAAAAAAGCAGGGCAGTTTCACAAGGTTTTGTTAAAAAGCCATCTGCACCACAATCCATGCCTTTAATGACATCTAAGGGATCTGTTAAATTAGTTAAAAGGATGACAGGGATATGGGCATATTTTGACTCTGACTTGATTTTTTTGCAAAAATCATAGCCATTCATGCGGGGCATTTCAATATCGCTGATGATTAGATCAGGAAGAGTTTCTTGGATTTTTTGAAGAGCATCCAAGCCATCTTTAGATTTTAAAACGAGAAGTTGGAATTTTTCCAAAGTTTCTTGTAGCAGCATGGCTTGAGTAGGGCTATCCTCTAAGATGAGGACTTTTTTATTTTTAAGATCAATTTTATCCATATCTACCATCTTTATTTTTCAACTAGCCTTATCAAAGTTGAAGCGATCAAATTGAGCGGTACGATTTGTTGGGCTGCATTGATTAAAATGGCTTCTTTGGGCATGCCAAACATCAAACAGCTTTCTTCATCTTGCGCAATTGTATAAGCTCCTTTTTGCTTCATTAAAAGTAGCTCTTCTGCACCATCTCTTCCCATTCCCGTTAAAATCACACCGATGCACTGTGCTCCATAGGTTTCAGCTAATGATTTAAAAAGGTGCCCCACGGAGGGTTGGATACCATGCAAAGTAGTATAATCCAGATTGATGATGTCTCCCTTTTTTATCCCCATTTGACAAACATCCGCTGCGATATAAACGCATCCGGGTTGAGCCAATTCCCCATGCTTGGCTAAATAAATTTTAAGTTTAGCACGGTTTTGAAGCCACCGGATAAAATCTTCGGTAAATCCGGCTGCGATATGTTGCACAATAAAAATGGGGATGGGAAATGAAGCAGGTAAATCCTCAAGAATTTTAGCAATGGCTAAGGGACCGCCTAGCGAGGCACCAATGCCTATAGCTTTAACAGATAGCTTTGGTGCTGTTTTTAAGAAATTTTTATTTTCATTTAAATGGATTC
>JBDHZH010000192.1:0-2790 GCA_039811745.1 Arachnia sp. | reverse complement strand
CGCCAAGGCGTCCGCCCGCTACGGGCTGCGCCCGCCCCGCCCCGAGCACTGGGGAGGCTACCGGCTGCGCCCCGACGGCTGGGAGTTCTGGCAGGGCCGCCGCTCCCGGCTGCACGACCGGCTGCGCTATCGGCTGCTTCCGGACGGCAGCTGGGTCAGGGAGCGGCTGGCCCCCTGACTAGGGAACGACCACCACGGGCACGGGCGAGTGCCGGATGATCTTCGCCGCGCTGGAACCCAGGAACACCTCGGCCAGCTTGTGCGTCGAGGACGAGCCGACAACCAGGATGTCGTCGGGCTTCCAGGACAGCGATCGGACGGCCTTGCGCCAGGTCGGTCCCTGGGCGATGCGGAACTCGAGCTCCTCGTCGGAGAAACCCTCGGTGCGGAGGTAGTCGGCGGCCTGGTGCTGGGCTTCGGTGGCGTGATTCAGCCATCGCTCAAGCACCTGCGCCTCGGCGTGACTGACGCCGGCTGACACCATGGTCTGGGGTTCCACCGCGAAGGTGACCACGCGCAGCCGGGCCTCCGACTCGCGGGCGATCCGACTGACCCGCTCCAGGAGGGTCCAGGTGGAGTCGTCGTCGCGGAAGCCGACGGTGATCCGGTTGATCCGGGCACTGTTGGCCTCGTACCCGCTGGGCGCGATGGCGACTGGGATGGTGGAGGAATGGACGAGTCGGCCGCTCTTGGAGGAGAGGGCGATCTGCCCGGGGGAGGCGTCCTCGCCGGAACCGACGACCAGCAGCGCGGCGTCCAGGTCCTTGGCCCGGTCCAGCAGCGCCTGCGGCACCGAGCGGGCGCTGATCCAGCTCGCGGTGGCCTCGACCCCGCTCTGTCCGGCGAGGTGCTGCAGCGCCAGCGCGGCGCTGGCCTCGCCCTCGCCCGCGGCCCACTGCTCGAACTCCCGGTCGGTCGCGCCGACCACGGGAGTCCCCCATCCCCGCGGCACCACGGTGACGGCGTGCACCGGCGCAGGGGCCGACCGCGCGAACTGACAGGCCAGTTCGAGCGCGCCCAGATCGTCCTTGTGCGGGCTGTAGCCGACGATGTAGGTCATTCCTCGTCCTTGCCCTTCGGCTCGGCGATCTCCTCGAGCGACGTGTAGGTGTTGAGGGTGGCGTTGCGACGCCCGTAGAGGAAGTAGTACCCGACCACGATGGCGACCCATGAGCCGAAGATCACCCAGGTGATCGGCTTCAGGCCGGCCATGATGACGACGCAGGCCACGACGGTCAGGATGGGCACGACCGGGTAGGCCGGCACCTTGAACGGGCGCTCCAGGTCGGGATGGGTACGGCGCAACACGATGATCGAGATCGCGACCGCCGAGAAGGCCATCAGAGTGCCGATCGAGACCGTGTCCCACAGGTAGTCGGACGGCACGAAGCCGGCGACGATGGCGACCAGGATCGACACCACGACGGTGTTGTGCACCGGGGTCATGGTCTTCGGGTGCACGTCGAGGAACTTCTTCGGAACCATGCCGTCACGGGCGATCGCGAACAGGATGCGGGTCTGGCCGTACAGGGTGATCAAGGTGACCGAGAAGATCGAGATCACCGCGCCGGCGGCCAGGACGGTGCCCCAGATCGGGTTGCCGGTGACGTCTTCGAGGATCTTCGCCAGGCCGGCGTTCTTGGCGTCGTCGGATTCGAACCACTCCATCGGCTTCGCCGCGAGTCCGGCGATCGCGACCATGATGTAGATCGCGGTGACGATGAACAGCGCGCCGATGATTGCCCGGGGCAGGGCCTTCTGCGGATTCTTCACCTCCTCACCGGCTGTCGCCACCGCGTCCAATCCGATGAAGGAGAAGAAGATCACGCTCGCCGCGGCCGGAATGCCGGAGGCATGGCCGAAGAAGTCGGCGAAGTGGTCGGCGTTCCAGGCGCTGACGCCGATGACCGAGAACAGCACCAGGACGCTGACCTTGATCAGCACCATGATCGTGTTGACGGTCGCCGACTCGGACGCGCCGCGCAGCAACAGCGCCATGCACATCAGCACCAGGACCACCGCGGGCAGGTTGATGATGCCGCCGGTCGCGACCCCGTCGTCGCCGGGGACGAACGACACCGACAGCGCCTGCGGCAGGCTCCAGCCGATGGTGTTGCCCAGCAACTCGTTGAAGTAGCCGCTCCTGCCGACCGCCACCGCCGAGGTGGATACGCCGTACTCGAGCAGCACGCAGGCGGCGATGACGACCGCCGCGCCCTCGCCGAGCGCATGGTAGGTGTAGGAGTAGGTGGATCCGGAGACCGGGATCGCCGACGACATCTCGGCGTAGCACAGCGCCGACAGGCCGGCGGCGACGGCGGCGAGGATGAACGACAGCACGACGGCCGGCCCGGCTTCCGGGATCGCGTCGTTGAGCACGAAGAAGACGCCGGTGCCGACCGTGGCACCGACGCCGAACATGGTCAGTTGGAACGTGTTCAGGTTCCGCTCGAGTTCTTCACCCTGGTGATGCAGCTTCTGGAAGACGATCGGCTTGCGTCGCCATAACTGCTCACTCAACGGTAGGCTCATGCTCTCTCTCCCGGGTTCTGGTACGACAGGGATGTGGGCACAAGCTAGCGGCTGTCAACCCCGCTGGGAACAACTTGGACGAGTTCTCTCATGACCGGCTTGTTACGATTTCTCGCCTTCTTGTGGTTTGCCAGCCAAAATGACGGCCGAACCGGACATTTGCAGGCTCAACCACGGGTCGCCTGACGGGTCCGCGCCGACGGCGTCCAGCCGCTCAGGGCCCCTTGGGGGCGTCGGCCGGCCGTCGACGCCGGCGCC
>JBDHZH010000191.1:0-2816 GCA_039811745.1 Arachnia sp. | reverse complement strand
AAGGCTTTTGCATTTGCTTCCTTTTGAGAGTGCCCCGCAATTAACAAAGGGAGTGTGACATTTTCAACTACTGTTAAGGTGGGAATTAAGTAAAGAGATTGGAAAACAATCCCCAAATTCAAAGAATAAAACCGCGCCTTCTCACTTTCAGACATTATGTTCATGTTATTGCCCAGCAAAAACACTTCACCGGCGTCGGGTGTCAAAATGCCGGTAATAATAGACAATAATGTGGATTTGCCTGATCCGGAAGGACCTACCAGAAGAGTCAAATCTCCTGCATAAATTTCAAGATCTACATCATTTAGGGCGTGGATCAATGTCGCGTCTTTCCCATAGGTTTTTGTGATATTTTTACAAAGTACAGAAAGTTCTTTCATTATTCACCCATCAACATTTTGGGATCCGCGTTGAATATCCTGCGTATACTTAATCCAGCGGTAAAAATACAAATGATCAAAGCGATGAATGCGGTAAAAAGGAAAAGATACCAGGGAAACCAAAATGCCAGTGTAGTCCCTTCGACTGCAAATCCCCATAAAATAGTGGCAGCTGTTCCGAGTAAATAACCGATTACTCCCACTATTGCTACTTGAAAGACGATCATATTGCTAATTAACCGCTGGTTTCCGCCCAAAGATTTAATCAGGGCAAAATACTTCATGTTCTGCAAAGTCATTGTATAAAAAATTTGACCGGAAATTGAAAATCCAATGATTATTCCAAGAATAACTGATAAACCGAAATTGATTAATATGCCCGTCTTTAAAAAAGATTTGGCAATTCTCCAGTCTAATTGGTTTGTTGTAAGCCCATATAAAGTTTCATATTGGTTGATTCTTTTTAAAACTTTTTCAACATCCTCCTTTTTAGCCTTAGCAGCAATGAATTCTACATCGCCTGAAAAATTTGAGGTAAACTTTTTAAACTGGGTGAGGGTTGTAAAAATGATAGGTTGAGGATAGAACCCTTGAGTAATTTTGGAAATTCCGACAATAACGGCGCGCTGATTATTAATTTCAAAAGAATCACCTATTTGCAAAGGAATTTTAGTGCCATCCGGTAATACCTTAGCTAAAGTGTCACGGGCGGAATCGACATCAATAATTACAGCTCCATCCCGGTGAAGGTCTTGGATATCCCCTTGAATCACTTCTACGGGTGCTCCTAATAGAGAAGCATCATCAAGCCCATTGATTTTTCCGATGTGAAAAACTCCCGAAGAAGTAAGTAAAGGAAGTTGAGCCAGCCCAATAGGCTCGGCCCATTCGATTCCAGGAATACTTTTTACCACGTTCAGGTAACCAATTGGAATATCCTTAGCTTTCTCATCGCTTTCGGTCAAGGGATTGATTACCCAAATGTTGGGTCCAGGCATATCAGTGATCATGCGGTAGGATCGGGATACCAACCCTAAAAAAATCGCAGATTGTTGAGAAATTAATAGCGTAGCCAAAAAAATGCCAAATATTACACCTATAAAGGATGCGCGATTTCCAATCAGCATTTTAAGCGCAATTGCCAGCATTGCATTTTCTCCTTCAAAAAATGTAACTTTGACAAATTTTTATTTTAATAACAATCTTGTCTATTAATTATTTAATGATTATTATCAAAAATAACTTTGAGAGGGATTATGAAGGATATTGATTTTAAAATGACTATTGATAGAAAGGTGAATCCGCATGAAAATTGGATACATAAATGGGGAAATTCTTTTTCCGAAATACTGATTGACAAGCCTTGCTGTTATTTTTCTGTCCCGCATATTGATGGATTTGTGGGGTATTATATTAAAGCCGGCTGTGCCATTACATTTGGGAATCCTGTTTGCTCGCCGGAAAATAGCCGGGAGTTAGCCGAATCTTTTTGCAAACATGCTCAGGAAAATAAATGGAATGCGGTTTTCATTTTTGCCAATGAGCAATTTTCAAAATGGGCCATTAAAAATATTTGCAAAGTGATGGTAGATGTAGGTGAAGAGATTGTTTTTGATCCTCAAAACGATCCTCTCAAGGCTAAGAAAGGAAATAACTTGCGTAACATGTTTAATCATGCGGCAGATAAAGGTTTAAAGGTACAGGAATATTTAGGGAAAGATGAAAAAATTGAGATGGCTCTTGTAGATGTGGGAAAAGAGTGGATTGGCAACAAAAAAGGCCGTCAAATTTACCTGGCAGGATTAGATCTTTTCAAACATCGTATCGGCAAACGTTGGTTTTATCTTACGGAAGGGGATAAATTTTGGGGTGTGGCATTATTAAGCAGACTTGATTATTACGAAGGCTGGTTTTTGAAATACTTATTCGTTCTTCAAAATGCTCCTAAAGGGTCTTCTGAGTTTCTCATGGTCTCGATGCTTGAACAACTAAAACAAGAAAATTGCCGCTATTTAACCTATGGTTCAGTGCCTGCAGATCAAATAGGTGAGATTGTAGGCCTTAATAAAGTGGCCTCGCGTTGCATTCGTTTTGTTTACTCCCTAACGAACCGTTTCTTTCATTTAAATCATAAAAAACTTTATTGGCAAAAATTTCACCCCATGGAACAGGCGACTTATGTTTTGGCCAGCCAGTCCCTTGGCATTAAAGAACTCTATGCCATCAAACAAGTGCTAAATGTCGAAATTTAAATCACTATAATACCAGAGAACTTTAACGTAGTGAAAGGGAAATCCAAATTTACGCTATAATTGATTGGATTTGGTTGTGAATGTTCATGCATCTACTCCTTAATATAGTTTAAAAATCCTTAAATAAAAGATGAATTATTATAGCAATAATACATGTATATGTGTAAAAACATATTAAAAAGTA
>JBDHZH010000190.1:0-2820 GCA_039811745.1 Arachnia sp. | reverse complement strand
TTTCTAAAATTCGTAGTGGCGAACAATCATCGTTTATAGTATACCCTTGTTATATAATCGTTTAAAAATTAATCATACCCCCTGATAATAATGGCATTAACATTTAACTGGCTTAAAGAGGTAAAAAAAGAACTGAAGAACTACGATGCTATTCCTTTAACGAACGCTCCCCCCTTTCCATGGGAAGAACTTTCCACAAATCTAACGAATACATTTGAGTGTGAAAGTTTTATAATAGAAGCTGGGAAATTAAGGTGGACAAGTAAAGAAGAGTTATTTGCCAATCTTGGCTCACCCCTCACCCCATTGACATTCACTTTTTCGGGATTAAACGGATCTTTGCACTGGATACTATCAGATGAAAATATCACTATTTTAGAATCCCTTCTGCTGACAAAAGAAGTTAACCCTTTTACCATTCAGGATGAAGAGTTCAAAAGCAGCTTTTACAAATTTTTAATCCTTGAAACTTTAAACGCCATTCATCAAACATCTTTCGATCGCTCCCTGATTCCAATGATTTCTGAAAATTCAGAACTTCCTAATGAGGATGCTCTATGTTTGGACATTACTTTTACACTCTATCAACGTCCCATACAGGGTCGATTAATCATCACCCCCCCCCTAAGAAACTCCCTTGTGGATCACTTTGACAATCAAAAGACTTTGGCAGCAACTTCACTTACCCAGCAGCTCCAGCTCCCTATGCATCTCAAAATTGGCCATAGTCTGCTCACTTTAGATGATTGGCATCGAGTTTCCGTAGGAGATTTTATTCTCTTAGACCATTGTTACTTAAATAGAGATGATTTAAAAGGTCAAGTGATCTTGACACTAAAAGAAAGACCGATTTTTAAAGGTGAAATTGAAGGGAATCAAATAAGGATTCTTGAGTATCCCATCATTCATGAGGAAGTGACGTATATGACAAAAAACGAAGAAGATGAAGATGATTTTAGCGATCTTGGCTTTGATGAAGACGATGATAACGAAGAATTTGAATTCGATGATGATTTGTTTAAAGAATTAGAAGAAGATGGGGTTTTTTCTGAAGAAGAAAGTGAATCGGCTGCAAAAGATGAAGAGCAAATTTCATCAATTTCTGAAACATCCAAACCCGACCAAATACCCGCACCATCTGCAGCTAAAGAGAACTATCTCAAAACGGATCAAATTCCGATCAACCTTACAGTCGAGTTGGGATCGATACAAATGCCCATTGAAAAGCTCCTTCAGATAGAAGTGGGAAATCTACTCGATATTGCTGTCCAACCAGAAAATGGCGTAGACCTCACTCTTAACGGGAGGTTAGTAGCAAGAGGGGAATTGATCCGTCTAGGCGAAAATCTTGGCGTGCGCATCTTAGAATTAGGCTAACCAAACCAGTTTTCAGAACTCTCAGGTATGCATGAAAGATGAACTCTTTGACAAGCAGACAACTTTACCCACCGCTAAAGGGCCGGCTCCCGACAAAGAAACCATACCTGACCGCATAGGGCCTTATCAAATTGAGGCTCTGCTTGAAAAAGGAGGAATGAGCTATCTTTATCTAGCTACTCACCCCGAAACCAAAGATCCTATTACCATCAAAGTGCTTTTTCCCGAATACCTTTCCAATCCGGAAATGGTCCAGCGCTTTTTTCGTGAAGCCTCCATTATCGAATTGGCGGATCATCCCAATATCGTTAAACTTTACGGTCAGGGAGAATGGGAAAAGGGTCTTTACATTGCCATGGAATTCATTCAGGGAATCTCTTTGCGTAAATATCTCTTGCATAATCTGATTTCATTGAAACATGCCCTTGAAATTGTCATGGAAATATCAATGGCGTTATGCCATTTGCATGCCCATGGAATTATTCATCGCGATTTGAAACCCGAGAACATCCTAATCACCGAAACGGGGGGGGTCAAGGTCATCGATTTTGGAATTGCCCAAATGCTTACAGATGAACAGGAAAATCAAAGCTCTCAAAAAAGACTTATTGGAACACCCATTTATATGAGTCCTGAGCAAAAAAATGATCCGGAATCTACCTCTTATCCTTCTGATATCTATTCATTAGGCATTATTACTTATGAATTAGTTTTAGGAAAATTAAGCCATGGACAAATTCATTTATCAATTATGCCAAAAGGGCTGCAAAAAATATTGGCTAAGTGCCTACAGCAAAAACCCTCGGATCGCTATCAGGATATTGTCGATTTTATGACTGATGTATCCGCTTATCTCTATTCCCCTGCTTTTCTTAAAGAAAATAAGGAGTTAGACCCTCTTGGAGAACTATCGGAAAGCTTAAGACAGGCCCAATATTCCTTGGTCCCTCATGAGCCGCCTTATTGGAAAAATGTGGATATCGGATTTTCCACTTACAAAAGTTTAGGAATTTCCAGTCTCTACTATGATTTTTTTGCATTACCGCATCATGCATATGGAATTATCATAGGAGAACCTTCTGTTAAAGGATCACCCGGTGTCGTATACACTTCTGTTCTAAGGGGGATGATTCGGGCACTGAGTCAACTGACTCAAAGACCGGAAGAAATGGCTTCGGTACTGAATGCATTGCTCATTGAAGATCCGATGAAACAACAATTTGCATTTAGTTATTTGATTCTCATGCCAAACGAGAATCGCCTGCGTTACATTTCATGCGGTTGCGGTCATTTATGGTATCTCCCTAAAGATAGTTTGACACTGGAATTAATCGAATCCCATAACAGTACTTTGGGACATACCTCTCAAGTACGTTTTAATGAAGTTGAACATCCTTGGAACGAAGGGGATACAATTTTATTTTACAGGGATTTGAATTATCA
>JBDHZH010000189.1:0-2823 GCA_039811745.1 Arachnia sp. | reverse complement strand
CGTTCGAGCGCTGCTCGCGCGAGGTGTCCGGGTAGGCTGCACGAGCCCGTCGGCAACGGCGGGCCAAGATGGATGATCATCCTTCGACAGAATCCGGCTTACCGGCCGACTCGTCCCCCACCATCCGACGAACTCGACTTCGCGGGGCGTCAGGGTTGCGCCGTTGAACTTGAACGGCACCGCGTTCTGGCGTGACGCGAAATGTGCGGCCTCGCCGGGGGTGAGCGGCCGGCCGGGGGGCGGTGTCTGCCACTTCCAGCCGCCCGTCGGGGCCTTCGGTGCCGGTGAGGTGTGGAACGAATCCCGCCACGTCTGGACGCGCTTGCCGTCGACGACCTCGAAGTGCTCGACCCTGCGGGACCATGACCCGATCGGGTAGTGCCCCGCCTTCCACGCCTCGTAGCGGGCGGGGCCGAGGATGTCGCGTTGCAGGTGCTCGGGCAGGGTTTGAATTTGGCTTCGGTGTCGGTGCGGGTGGGGTCGAGGCCGGGGATGTCGCCGCCTGCCAGCCCCAGTTCTTCGGCGGACTTCGTCTTCGGCAGGGAGGCGCAGCGGCCCTGGTGATGATCGAGCGGGCCGGGTTCGTCGACCGGGTGCACGCTGCCGTGCATCGCGAAGGACAGTTACTTCCTGGACCTTGGACCGGCAAGGCTTGACGACAAGCTGCGACGCCTGCTCGCCAACTACAACAGCGGACAGGACGGCCACATCAGGCGCTTGTACGTACTCTCCGAGAGTGGAGAGTTTCAGGCGAAGATCTTCAACCTAGGAGCGTGAGGAACGGAACGCTAGCGCCGTCCGCAGTCTCATGGCCCATTATTTCAGGGCAAGCAGTCGGGATTCACGTTCCGTCCACTTCCCAGTCTACGTCACCGCGCATGCCCCTTCTGGCACCTACTGAAACATCGTTCCAGTAGCCACACCCCAAGGCTCCCGCCCACACGCAGCGGAACCTGGTGAGGTGCCTGAGGGCTTGTCCACGGTTCTGGTGGTCGGGTTGGCCACGCGGGCGTGGGTGGTTTCGACACGCGCCCGGCGCCTTCGTCGCGGGGCGCTACTCAACCACCGGAACCCCCGGCTCAACCAGCGGACAAGCCGGCTCCTGCGTCGCGGGGCGCTGCACAGTCGGCGGGGGACTCGTTTGCTCCGCTGGTTGAGTAGCCGTCGGCGAGGAACGAGCCGACGGCGTGTCGAAACCTCGTGAGGTGCCTGAGGGCTTGTCCACGGTTCTGGTGGTCGGGTTGGCCACGCGGGCGTGGGTGGTTTCGACACGCGCCCGGCTCCTTCGTCGCGGGCGCTACTCAACCAGCGGAGACGTGGGCTCCGTCGTCGCGGGCGCTACTCAACCACCGGAACCCCCGGCTCAACCAGCGGAGACGTGGGCTCCTTCGTCGCGGGCGCTACTCAACCACCGGAACCCCCGGCTCAACCAGCGGACAAGCCGACTCCTTCGTCGCGGGCGCTACTCAAGCACCGGAACCCCCGGCTCAACCAGCGGACAAGCCGACTCCTTCGTCGCGGGGCGCTACTCAACCACCGGACCCCCCGGCTCAACCAGCGGACAAGCGGGCTCCTACGTCGCGGGGCGCAGCACAGTCGGCGGGGGACTCGTTTGTCCGCTGGTTGAGTAGCCGTCGGCGAGGAACGAGCCGACGGCGTGTCGAAACCTCCCTTGGGCGCACGCCGACCCTCACAGCCGGCTCGACCATCGGTGGAGGCCCGTCGGGTATGCCATGCCAGGACCGCTACGATTTGCACGGCCCAACCATCTCCCGAGAAGGAGCGAACGACATGTCCGAGGCATCCATCCGCATCGCAATCGCCGGCTACGGCAACCTCGGCCGCGGCGTCGAGGCCGCCCTCTCGAAGAACCCGGACATGGAACTGGTCGGGATCTTCACGCGCCGCGATCCCTCCACCATCGCACCCCTCGGCGAGGGCGCAGCCGTCCACGCCTGGGACACGCTGGCCGGCCACCGAGACGGCATCGACGTGCTGATCCTGTGCGGCGGGTCCAAGTCCGACCTGCCCGAGCAGGGGCCAGAACTGGCAGCACTGTTCAACACCGTCGACAGTTTCGACACGCATGCCCGCATCCCCGAGTACTTCGCGGCAGTCGACGCAGCAGCCACGGCCGCCGGCACCACCGCCCTGGTCTCGTGCGGCTGGGACCCGGGCATGTTCTCGATCAACCGCGTCTACGGCGAGGCGCTCCTGCCGGACGGCGACACCTACACGTTCTGGGGACGCGGCCTGAGCCAGGGCCACTCCGATGCGATCCGTCGCATCCCCGGCGTCGTGGGCGCCGTGCAGTACACCGTCCCCTCCCCCGAAGCCGTCGAGGCGGTTCAGAGCGGCTCACGGCCCACGCTTTCCACGAGGCAGAAGCACACCCGCGAATGCTTCGTCGTCCTGGCCGAGGGCACCGACGCCGAGTCGGTTCGCGAGCAGATCGTCACGATGCCGCACTACTTCGACGAGTACGACACCACCGTCACGTTCATCTCGGCCGAGGAACTGGCCCGGGACCACGCGACCATGCCGCACGGCGGCTTCGTCATCCGAAGCGGCGACACCAGCGCGGGCGTCTCCCAGGTCATCGAGTACCGGCTGACCCTCGACAGCAACCCGGAGTTCACGTCCAGCGCGCTGGTCGCCTTCGCCCGTGCCGTGCATCGGATGCACGGCGCCGGCCAGGCCGGAGCGAAGACGGTCCTCGACGTGGCACCGGCGCTGTTGTCGCCCCGTCCCGCCGCAGAACTGCGCGCGGAACTGCTGTGAGGGCGGTCAGTTCGGCTGGCTGAAGGTGATCTCGCCCTTGAC
>JBDHZH010000188.1:0-2923 GCA_039811745.1 Arachnia sp. | reverse complement strand
ACGCCGCCCAGCGGGCGAGGTTCACGATCGGCAGGATCGCATACGTCTTGCCGTCGAACGTCTCCGCTCGGCGAGTGAGCACGTCGAGCATCGAGTGCAGCTTGGCTCGCCGGGACAATGACTCCTGCAACAACAGCCGCATGGTGCCGGGGTGACGTCGCAACGCCGCGAACACCCTGGTGACCGCCGGCAGGCCCGGATCACCGTAGATCGGACGGCCGTCCACGAGCAGCGAGGTCATGATCGCCCCCTGGTTCTTGTGCGGGGCAGACATCCACTGGCGCCCGGCGGCGCGCCACTCGGCGTTGGTCCGGGAGAAGGCCGGACGTGATGCGGATGCGCCGTGGTCGTCGCGGCTCAACCCGGCAGCCGGGAGCACGCCGTGTACGTCCTCGAAGGCGGCCCGGTAGGCGCTCTTCTCCTCCTGCGACATCGGGTCGCCGAACGCCACCGCGCTGTCCACGTCGGAGCTGGGCACGGCCTCACGCCGGCCGTTGCTGCCCAGCGACAACCAGGTGAAGCGATCGACCGAGAGCTCGGGGTGATCGGCGAACACGATCTGGATCGCGCGCCGGACGATGGTGTCGATCACAGCCGAGTAGATCGCGATCACCCGACCCGAGGTCAGCCCGCGGGCCAACAGCTCGATCATCATCGCCGTGACCTGGCGCCCCCGCGCGCCCAGCTCGTCCACGTTGGAGGCTCGACGCAGCTGTTCGTGCAAGGACACCCCGGCCGTGGTCGGCGAGACCGCGAAGTCGCGCGGCTCGACGACCCCACGCAAGTCGCCAGCGGCGTCGAGCACGAGCAGGAACGTCGCGTCCCGCTCCAGCATCAAGATCAACGCTTCGGCGGCCGAGTCGCCGATCGTCACGGTCGGCACCGGGGTGGACATGATCGACTCGACGGGGGTGCTGCCCGGCAGGCCGTCGACCACCACGCGCCGACGCAGGAGCGCGTCGGTGACGATGCCGAACGTGGAGTTCCCCAGGTCGACGACCGCGCAGGACAGCCCACGATCGGTCATCAGCCCGGCCACCTCCCGCACCGGAGCGCCGGGCGCCACGACCAGCGGCCGGCTGACGATCAGATCGTCGACCAGGCTGTACGTCCGCTCGGCCGTCGTCCGTCCCAGTGCCGCAGACAGGTGCTCGGCAAGGAACCGCGCACCCTCCGGCGAGGCGAGCGCCGGCTCAACGACCGCCGCCGGGATCGTGGCCACGCTCGCCTCGCCGACCGCCACCGCTCGCGGTCCCACCGAACGTTCGGTGAGCATGGCAGAGAAGCCGAACAACGCTCCCGGGCCGAGCCGCTCCTCGGCCGGTCCCATGATCTGGTCGCGGTCGTTCCAGAGATCCACCTCGCCCTCGATCACGACGAACACCTCGATCGAGGGCTGCAGAAAGGCATCGAGGATCAGATCCCCCGCCCCGTAGTGGCGCACCCGGGCCGCACCCGCCATGGTGGCGAGTGCGGCCGGATCGAGCGCGGCGAACGGTGGGTATCGGCTCAGGAAGTCCTGGAGCGTGGCGGGATCCATGTCGCCCATGCTGCCGGTCGACTCGGACCGATCAGCTGCCCGGGGTCGGTGGCTTCGGGATCTTGTAGCCCGACGGCGCCACGTTCTTCTCCAGCGACGCCTTCCAGGACCCGTCGGCGATGTACTCCTTCAGTGCGGCGTTGACCTGATCGACCAGCGTGGTGTCACCCTTCTTGATGCCGATCCCGTAGTACTCGTCCGAGAAGCCCTTGCCGACCACCTTCAGCTTGCCCTTGTACTCCGGTTCGGCCGCGAACCCGGCCAGGATGACGTCGTCGGTGGTGACCGCGTCCACCTCACTGCGCGCCAGCGCCGCCACGCAGTCGGAGAACTTGGAGTATTCCTTCAAGTCGATCCGACCCTTGTACTTCTCCTTCACCAGGGCCGCGGACGTCGTGCCCGGCACCGAGCACAAGATCCGTCCGTCGAGCGTTTCGGGCCCGGTGATCTCCTCCTCGTTGCGGCGGACCAGGAGGTCTTGATGAGCCAGGAAGTACGGTCCGGCGAAGTCGACCACCTGCTTGCGTTCGTCCGTGATCGAATAGGTCGACGCCACCAGGTCGACGGCGCCGCTGGTCAGCAGGCTTTCCCGGTTTCCGGGATCGGCCTCGATCCAGGTGATGTGGTCGGGAGCGACGCCGAGCGCCTTGGCGACGTACGTCGCGGTGTCCACGTCGAACCCGGTGTAGCTGTCCCCGTCCTTCAAGCCGAGGCCGGGCTGGTCGAACGAGATGCCGATCCGCAGGGTCCCGCCCGGCGTCGCGCCCGGAACCACCGAGGGCGAAGGATTCACCTCTCCGCTCGAACCGCAGCCGGCGAGAGCGAAGACCAGAGCGGCGCCGAACGCGACCAGCGAGGTACGAACAGTGCGGTTCCTCATCACTTCTCCTCCTCGCCGTTCTCGGTGGGATCCAGGTCATCGGCGCCAACGCCGCGGCCGTACGTCGGTCCGTCGTCGGACCAGACCGCCTTGATCCGGCCGTGGGTGTTGGCGATGACGTTGCCGCGGACCAGGAACCAGCCGATGATCAACAGCACCACGATGACCGGGATGCCGATCACCACGACGATGAAGTTGGTCTTGTGCCAGAAGTACGGCGAGGCCTGCCAGCCGGAGATCGCCATCCCGATGATCACGAATGCCAGGAAGGCCAGCCCGACATAGCTCGTCCACGGATAGCCCGGTGCCGGGAACTTGCTGGGCGGGATCACGCCCCGGTTGACCAGCCGGCGGAATCGCAGCTGGGACAAGAAGATCGTGGCCCAGGTGAACACCACGCCGATCGCGGAGGCCTCCAGGGCGATCTCGAACGCGTCGGGGGCGATCGCGTTCAGCACGGCGCCGAAGACGAAGACGACCGAGGTCATCACGATGCCGGCCCA
>JBDHZH010000187.1:0-2926 GCA_039811745.1 Arachnia sp. | reverse complement strand
AACCCACGCCACCAGACTCGGCGACAACACCCCCCGGATCATCAACGACAGGGGCAGTAAGTCATACCAAGTCTGGTGACCAGCAACCCCGTCCACCGGGGCTACCTAGAAGGTAACGGGGGCTTGTTGCTGCCGGTCGTTGTTGTTGCTGCCCGTCGTTCTTGTCGCTCCTCCTATAGGACCGGCATCGTGAACGATCGGCAGCAGGAACGCACCAGGGGCAGCAACGACGTGTCCCGGGGTGCCGTGCGGGTGCAAGACGGGCGGCCGGAATTCACGAGGCGCAGCGGGGACGTACGAAACCTGGGCCTGGCAGCGCCAGCGCCCACCGCTCAGCCACCTCAACCCAGAACAAGGACAGCGCCCCAGACGCAGACGGTCGCGCCGACCCGTTCGGGTGCCGCCCCGCAGCGACGAGTGGAGTTCACTCCCGAGTTCAACGAGAAGGTGCTGGGGCCGATCGGAACCCTGGTGGTCGAGCACGGCGGCGTTTTCAGCGACGTTCGGGCCAACAATGCGGGGACGCATGTCACGGTGTACGTGAAGCAGGGGTACGTCGAAGAGGCCCGACGCCATCTGGAGACCGCCCACATCGACCCGGCTGTCTACACTCTCGTCCCTCGCCAGAACTCATTCAACGACCTCTACCAGCGCAGAGACGAAATCCGCGAGGCGCTGACCCGCGCAGGAGTCCCGCTCTCGGGGCTCTCGCTCAACGCGCCCGGTGACGGCGTCGAGGTACAGCTGCTCGTTGCGCCACGAGTCGGGGAGACAGAGGCCAGCGTTCGGCAACGCACGAGCGCAGCCGTCTCTCGAGCTGAGAGTGTCCTGGCCGGCCTGGCGGTCACCCGCATCACCTGCACCGGTGCCCTTCTGCGGGGGCTCTGACACGGGCGTAGGGTCGTCGCCGTGACGTCACAACGGCCGCCCGAAACGATTCCGCCACACGCCTGGCCGGCGCTCTGGTCGCTGGTCGTTGGATTCTTCATGATCCTGGTCGACTCAACGATCGTGTCGGTCGCCACACCGGCCCTCATGCAGGCGTTCGACACCGACATCAACGGCGTCCTGTGGGTCACCAGCGGCTACCTGCTTGCCTACGCCGTACCCCTCCTGATCACCGGACGCCTCGGCGACCGCGTCGGACCCCGCCGCGTCTACCTCACCGGGCTCGTCATCTTCACCCTCGCCTCGCTCGCCTGCGGCCTCGTCGGCTCGCTCGGCGGGCTCGTCGCCGCCCGCGTCGTGCAGGGCCTCGGCGCCTCGCTGATGACGCCACAGACCATGGCGGTGATCACCCGCATCTTCCCGGCCACCCGGCGCGGCGGGGCGATGGCCCTGTGGGGAGCCACCGCCGGTATCGCCACCCTCGTCGGACCCATCCTCGGCGGCATCCTCATCGACACCCTCGACTGGCGCTGGATCTTCTCCGTCAACGTCCCCGTCGGCCTCGTGGCCTTCCTGCTCTGTCGCCGGTTCGTCCCGAAGCTCGACATCCACTCGCACTCCTTCGACATCCCCGGCGTCATCCTCAGCGCCGTCGGCCTGTTCAGCGCGGTGTTCGCACTCCAGGAGGCCGAGACCTTCAACTGGGGCACCATCTGGGCCTTCATCACCGTCCCCGGACTGCTCGTCCTCGGCGTCCTCGTGCTCATCGTGTTCGTCTGGTGGCAGGGTCGCACCCCGGCCGAGCCACTCGTGCCGCTCGGCCTGTTCCGCGACCGCAACTTCAGCGTCGCCAACATCGCCATCACCACGGTGTCGTTCGCGATCACCGGCATGATCTACCCCTTCATGCTCTACGCCCAGGTCGTCCTCGGACTCTCACCCACCCAGGCCGCGCTGATCACGGCACCCCAGGCGATCATCGGCTTCCTGTCGGCACCGCTGGTCGGACGCCTCATCGATCGCGTCCACCCGCGCTCGATCACCGCCTTCGGGCTCGCCGGACTGGTGGCGTCCATCACCGCCTACGGGTTCGTGATGCGCCCCGACACACCGCTCTGGGTGCTGCTGGCCGTCTCGACGCTGCTCGGCATCTCGAGTTCCTGCGTCTGGGGTCCGCTGTCGACCACCGCGAACCGCGACCTTGACCGCACCAATGCGGGCGCCGGCGCCGGCGTCTACAACGCCACCCGCCAGTTCGGCGCCGTCACGGGGTCGGCAGCCATCGCCGCCATGATGGGCTGGACTGTGTCCGTGACACCCGGCGCCTCCCCGCCCGGCCCGACCCTCGACTTCAGCCGCGCGCTGGGCGACGCCATGTACCTGCCCGCCGCCGTCGCGGCGCTCGGCCTCATCGCCGTGCTGTTCTTCGAGCGCCCCCGCCACCTGATGCCGTTGGGACGCCCGTGACACAATCGGCCCGTGACCCCCACGCCGTCGCGCACCGCGACTCCCATGCTGCTGATCTCCTTGGCCGCGCTGGGCATGGTGGGTCCCTTCTCGATCGACACCATGTTCCCGGCCTTCGCCCAGATGGGGCGTGCGTTCGGGGCGTCCGAGCTGGCCCTGCAACAGCTGATCAGCGTCTACCTGCTGTCATTCGCCGTGATGAGCCTGTTCCACGGACCCATCTCCGACGCCGTCGGCCGTAAACCCGTCATCATCGCCGGCGGCCTGGTCTACACCGCCGTCTCGATCGGGTGCGCCGTCGCCCCCGACCTCGGGACGCTCCTGGTGCTGCGAGCCCTGCAGGGAGCCAGCGCCGGCGCCGGCCAGATCATCAGCCGCGCCATGGTCAGCGACCTGTTCGTCAGGTCCGAGGCCCAGCGGGTGATGAGCGCCATCGCCATGATCTTCGGGCTCGCGCCGGCGCTCGCGCCCATCGTGGGTGGCTGGCTGCTGATCGCCGGCGACTGGCGCAGCATCTTCTGGTTCCTCGCCGGCTTCGGCGTGCTCACCGTCGTGCTCACGGTCGCGTTCC
>JBDHZH010000186.1:0-2956 GCA_039811745.1 Arachnia sp. | reverse complement strand
GCCAGTTCCGACCGGAGGGTCGAGAAGGCGACACCGCCCGCAGCCGCCGTGACGAGAGCGATGGCGATCACCACCCAGCGCGCCGCGAGCGCCGCGTCGAGCGACCGCCGGTAACCCGTGGTCATGGCCGTGAAGCCACGCTCCAGCAGGTTGTAGATGCGTCCGTGACTGTCCTGTCGTTTCAACAGCTTGGCGCACATGACCGGGGTCAGCGTCAGCGCGACGAAGCCGGAGACGACGACCGCCCCCGCAAGGGTCAGGGCGAACTCGATGAACAGCTTGCCGATCCGCCCCGTGGCGAAAGCCATGGGCGCATAGACGGCGACGAGGGTCAGCGTCATCGCGATGACGGCGAAGGCGATCTCGCGGATGCCGCGGATGGCGGCCGTCGTCGGCGCCATGCCCTCCTCGATGTGGCGATAGATATTCTCCAGAACGACGATGGCGTCATCGACGACGAGGCCGATGGCGAGCACCAGCGCCAGCAGGGTCAGCGTGTTCACCGTGAAACCGAACATCAGCATCAGCGTGAAGGCGCCGATGAGCGAGATCGGGATGGTGACGAGCGGGATGAGGGTGGCGCGGAAGGACCGCAGGAACAGGACGATGATCAGCACCACCAGGGCGATGGCCTCGGCAATGGTGGTGTAGACCGCGGAGATCGAGCGCTCGATGAAGACGGAGCTGTCGAACGATACCGCAAGCCGCATCCCGGCCGGCAGGTCCTCGGTGATGGCGGGCAGCGCGCGCGTCACCCCCGCCGAAACGTCGAGGGGGTTGGCCGTGGCCTGTTTCACGACCCCCAGCGTGACCGACGGAACGCCGCCGAACCAGGCGGAGGTGCGACGATCGCGCGGACCGATCTCGACCCTGGCGACATCGCCGAGGCGGACCACGAAGCCGTTGGCGTCGCGGAGCACGATCTGGCGAAACTGCTGCGGCGTCGTGAGCCCGGTCTGCGACAGGACGGTGAACTCCCGGCTCTGGCTCTCCACCAGGCCGGCGGGGATGTCGACGTTCTGCGACCTCAGCGCGGCCTCAACCTCCTGCACCGTCAGTTGGTACGCGGCGAGCCGCGCCCGGTCGATCCACACCCGCATCGCATAGGTGCGCTGTCCTTGGATGCGTACCTCGGAGACACCGGTCACCGTCTGGATCCGGTCGACGATGAATCGGCTGGCGAAATCGGTCAGTTCGAGCGCACTCAGGCCCTGGCCCGTCAGCGACAGATACATGACCGGCTGCGCGTCGGCCTCGACCTTGGCGATGATCGGCTCGTCGATCTCGTCGGGCAGGCGCCCGCGCACGCGCGAAACGCGGTCCCGTACGTCGGACGCCGCGACATCCGGATTGATCTCCGGGCGGAAGCGGACGGAGATGTTGCTTGTCTGCTGGCGGCTCTGCGAGGTGATGATCTCGATGCCCTCGATGCCGGCGATCGAGTCCTCCAGCACCTGCGTGACCTGCGTCTCCATGATCTCGGCGCTGGCGCCCTGGTAGGTCGTCCGCACGGAGACCACGGGCTCGTCGATGTTGGGGTATTGCCGGACCGAGAGCCGCGTGTAGGACACCGCGCCGATCAGCACGACGAGGATGCTCAGGACCGTCGAGAAGACCGGACGGCGGACGAAGATCTCGAACGGGTTCATGGCTCAGCTCCGCCCCGGCGAGGCCTGAGGCGCGCCCGCTGGCGCCGCCGGCCGGGCGGGCGAGGGTGTCGGCTCGCTCACCGTGACGCGCGCTCCGTCGCGCAGGCGCACCTGGCCCGCGACGACCACCTGGTCGCCAGCCTTCACACCCTGGGTGATCTCGACCTTGCCATCGAAACGCCTGCCCGTCGCAACGACCTTCATGGCCGCACGACCGTCGACAATGAGATAGATCGCCGACTCCTGCCCCGTGGCCGAGGCGACGAGGGCCGCCTCCGGAACGACGACGGCATCGTCCCGCTCCGCGACAGTCAGCGCCACCCGGGCAAACAGCCCGGGACGCAGGGTGCGGTCGTTATTGGCGATCGTCGCGCGCAGGCGCAGGGCCCGCCCGGTGGCATTGACGACAGGGTCGATCGCATAGACCTCGCCGACGAAGCGCCTGTCCGGAAAGACGTCGACCCGGACGTCGACGGACTGCCCCGTGCGCACCGCGGGCAGGAAGAGTTCGGGGATGGAAAAATCGACCTTGATGGGATCGAGGCTCGTCAGCGTCGTGATCGCCTCGCCGGAGGGGATGATCGCGCCGACACTGGTGCTGCGCAGGCCGACCACCCCCTTGAAGGGAGCGGACAGGGTCAGCTGGCCGAGCTTTGTCTCGGCGGCAGCGACATTCGCGCGCGCCACCGCAAGCTGTGCGGTCGCCTGCTCCAGGGCGACCTGGGTCCCCGCCCCCCGCTGCACGAGGGTCTGGCTGCGGTCATAGACATCCTGCGCCAGCGACAGGTTGGCCTGCGCCTGCTGCAGTTCGGCGCGGGCGATGACGGGATCGAGTTCCACGAGCCTGGCGCCGGCCTCGACCTCCTGCCCCTCCGTGAAATGGAAAGCGACGATCCGACCGGCAACCTCCGGCGCGATGGAGACCTGCTCATTGGGGGCGAGGGTGCCGAGAGCCTCGACCTGATCGGCCACACGCTCTGTCGCGGCATTGACCACCTCCACCGGCACCCCGGCCTGCTGCGCCGCCTGGGCCGTCCTTTGACCGTCGCCCGGCCGGAATCCGATCCATGCGGGCCTGAACCAGGAGAGAGCTCCAAACGACAGGCCGAGGACAGCCAGAAGCACGAGGATCGGCAGGCGAAACCGCGACGCGGGCGTCCTGGACGAGGCCATTGGTGTCCCTTCGTGTCAGAGGCTTCAAACCGAAGTCATCCAATATCAACAACTCAACTTTTGAAAGCTGCAAGAGTTTCTTCTGATAACTTCCGTCGCCTCTTGCAATACGCAATGTTTCCAATAGACGAGGG
>JBDHZH010000185.1:0-3011 GCA_039811745.1 Arachnia sp. | reverse complement strand
CGACCGCGATCCGCCCTGCGCGCGGGTCATACCCGTACGGGCGGAGATCAGAGCAGCCAGGAACCTCGCGGCATCCGTATCACCGGTGATCCCGGTCGCGTCGTCCAGCAGGAACGGCTCACCGCTCGTCGCGGCGACGTGAGCGGGAAGAGGCACGATCATGAGCGCTCCGCAAGTGTAAAGGTTCCTAACAAAATACCCCGCTCAGCCTACCGGTGCGAGCACATCGACGATCCACTGACACATTCTTGTACAAGCAGTTGTTTGTGTTATTGTTCTCGCATGAGCGCCGAAGCCACTGAACTCGACCGGGCGTTGCGAGCGCTGGCGGACGGGAACCGGCGAGCGATCCTGCAGGCGATCCGGACGGCCCCGCGGCCGGTCGGCGCCCTCGCCGAGGAACTGGGCCTGTCCCAGCAGACGACGTCGCATCACCTCGGCGTGCTCGCCCGCGCCGGCCTGGCGGTCAGCACGCGAGAGGGCACCCGCCACCTGTTCGCGGTGAGCACCGACGGCCTCGCCGCGGTGCGGTCCTACCTGGACGACTTCTGGCCGGCGAAGCTGGCTGCGCTCAAGGCCGTCATCGAGTCCCGCGAGGCGGACCGCCGTGGCTGAGTTCCGGGACTCGATCGACATCGCAGCCGCACCGGCTACCGTCTTCCATTACCTGACCACGAACGACGGCATGACCGCCTGGATGGGCCGGCACGCCTCCCTCGATCCGCGCCCCGGCGGCCGGTTCGCCGTCGACATCGCCGGCCACCCGGTCCGTGGGGAGTACCTGCGGGTCGAGTTCCCACACCTGGTGATCGTCTCCTGGGGCTTCGCCGGCAGCTCGGAACTGCCCGTGGGTGCGTCGACCGTCGAGTTCCGGCTGACCGAGATCGACGGCGGCACCCGGGTCGACCTGACCCACTCGAACCTGCCCGAACCGGCCGTCGCCGGCCACGCCGACGGCTGGGCGCATTTCCTCCCCCGCCTGGCCGTCGCCGGACCCGGCGGCGATGCCGGCCCGTCCGATTGGCGCCCGCTTCCGGACTGATCCCCTGCCCCCGGAGTCCCGAACCCGAACCGAAGGAGTCACCCATGACCACCGCACAGGACATCGTGCAGAACTACCACCGAGCCTGGACCACCGGCGACGTCGACCGCGCGATGACCTTCGTCGCCGACGACATCACCTGCCGCGCACCGGGTGTCGACCTGCAGGGCAAAGACGCCTACCACGGCTTCATCGGCGGCTTCGCGCCTGCACTCACCGGCATCGCGGACATCGCCGCCTTCGCCGACGGCGATCGGGTCGCGCTCTTCTACTACCCGCAGACAGCGGCGACCAGCACCGCACCGGCAGCCGAGTTCTTCACCGTCCGCGACGGCAAGATCAGCGACAGCGTGCTGATCTTCGACCGTCTCTCCTACGGCCGGCCGCCGCAGGACTGAACTCGATGGCAACGAAGAGGCTGCCACCGGCAGCGCAGACCGACCTGGCCGACCGCCTCCGCAGCCTGCTCGCCGACGAACCCGTCCTCACCGAGAAGCCCATGTTCGGCACCCGCTGCTTCATGGTCGGCGACAAGCTGCTCGTCTGCGCGATGAAGAACGGCGGCCTGCTGGTCCGGGTCGACCCCGCAGAGCACGAGGATCTCCTCGGGCACCCAGGCGCCGCGCAGGCGGAAATGGGGCCTGGCCGGACCATGGGTCCCGGCTGGATCGAGGTCGCCCCGTCCGCGATCGCCGACGCCGCCGGCCTCGGTGTCGGGGTGGACGAGGCCCTGGCTCACAACCGGGTGATCACCGGCTGATGCTCAAGGACAGGCGTGTCAGTCAGTCTTGAATGACTCTGATTATCATTAGTGGTTGGATGTCCATCCTCCCACCGAAAGAGTCACGTGACCGACGACCCCTACCGCGCCACGGCCGGCGCGTTCGACCTGTTCTCTGCGTCCTCGCTGCCTGCGCAGCTCGCGGCACTCTCCACTGTGATGATGCGCTTCCGACCGGATCACGGACCGATCCTGGACATCGGTGCAGGGTCCGGCGCGATGATCGAAGCGGTCCTGGAGCACCTTCCGGACGCACGGGTCCACGCGCTCGAACCGAGCCCGGCCATGCGCGCGCTGGCCCTGGCCAGGATCGCCGGCCACCCGGAGTGGTTCGATCGCGTGACGCTGCGGCCCGAGGACTTCTTCACCGCGACCCTCCCCCGGCGGATCGGTGGTGCGATCATGCTGGGCGTGATCGGACACTTCGACGCGGGCGAGCGCGCGGCCGTACTCGGCGAACTCGCCAAGCGCCTGCCCATCGGCGGCATAGCCCTCCTCGACCTGCAACCGCCGGAGCGACCGGCCCGGGTGGAGCCCTTCGAGTTCACCGCCGCCCGGATCGGCGAGCTCATCTACCGCGGCATCGCCGAGGCCTGGCCGGTCGACGAGGACCGGATGCGCTGGCGGATGACCTACCTGTCGCTGGAGGACGAGCGGGTGCTGACCGAGGACACGGCCGAACACCTCTACCACCACCCCGCGCCCGAACAGGTCGCCGCCGAGGCCGACCAGGTCGGCCTGGCGCTGGAACGACTGGGCGACGGCACGTTCTGGGCCCTGGCCAGGGAGCGGTGAGCGGACGGACTCCGGCGATTCCCGTCGTCGCGCTCACCGGCCACCTCGGCGCCGGGAAGACCACCGTGCTCAACCACCTGCTGAGCCGCCCGGGCAGCCGGGTGGGTGTCATCGTGAACGACTTCGGTGACATCAATGTCGACGCCGGACTCGTCACCGGCCAGGTGGACGAGGCCGCGTCGATCACCGGCGGATGCGTCTGCTGCCTGCCGGACGCCGGCGGGCTGGACGACGCGCTGGACCGCCTGACCGCCCCGCGCCTGCGGCTCGACGCGGTGATCATCGAGGCCAGCGGCGTGGCCGATCCTCTCGCGCTGTCCCGCCTCATCCACTTCACCGGGTCCGAGCGAGTTCGTCCGGGCGGCGTGGTGGAGGTCGTCGACGCGATCGAGT
>JBDHZH010000184.1:0-3018 GCA_039811745.1 Arachnia sp. | reverse complement strand
TCCCGGAATCGAACGACCCGTTCCCGGAATTGAGCGACCCGTTCCCGGAATTGAGCGACCCGTTCCCGAAATCGAACGACCCGTTCCCGGAATCGAACGACCCGTTCCCGGAATTGAGCGACCCGTTCCCGGAATTGAGCGACCCGTTCCCGAAATCGAACGACCCGTTCCCGAAATCGAACGACCCGTTCTCCGAATTGAGCGACCCGTTCACGAAATCGAATGACCCGTTCATGAAATCGAACGACCCGTTCCCGGCGCGCAGCGACCCGTTCACGGAGTTCAGCGGTCAGTGCCTCGGAAGCCGTGATAAGTGCCTTGGAAGCTTGATCGGCGGTTCGGGGCGTGACGTGCCAAGCCCGGCGAGCGGGCCATTGCCGGCGGGCAGGACTTTACGCTCCCGTACGGTTTCGGGGCGATGCGCGGGCAGCCATGAAAGCGCAGGCATAAATCTGAATATAGACGTGATTTTCACGGAATTGACGGAATGGCGCGGGTAGCATATCATTTGCGCTGAACACACCCTTAGATTTCAGGTTAAAATACCTACGATATTCTCAGGCGCACCGCCCGTATGCACCTGTTGGTAGCGCCGGTGCTGTTGCGAAAGGCGCAACCTGTGGACGAATCGCTGAACAATGCAATCGATGGCGACACGACCTCGCTTCACGCCGAGGTCGCGGCGCTGCGCGCCGAAAATGCGAAGCTGCTGAAGCAGCTTCGCATTCTTGAACGGTTGGTGCCCGAACCCATCGTGGAGGTAGACCGCGCACTGAATGTCGTGCGCTATACCCATGTGTATGATGGATTCACTGCAGAAGGCATCACGGCCAACCCGCTAGAGTTGGTCGAGCCGGGCCAGCGGGAACTGGTTGTAGCGACGCTGCGCCAGGTGTTCGCCGATGGTCAGCCGGCGACCGTCACCTTTACGTTGCGGCGGGAGGCCGACGGCGAGCCACGCCAATTCACGATCCGGGCCGCGCCCGGCGATGAAAGCCCGGAACCGCAGGCCCTGCTCGTCCTGGTGCAAGATGTCACCGAGCAGCGCGCCCTCTCCGCCGAGGCGGAACGCCAGCGCGCCTACTTCCGGGCCGTCTTCGAACATGCTGCCGACATGATCCTGCTGACCGACGACAAGATGCGCTACATCGACGTCAACCCGGCGGCCGCGGCGGCGCTGGGGTACACGGTGGAGGAGATGCACTCACTCTCTGTGACGGATGTCTTTCCGCCCATGGAGCAGGCCACGGCGCTGGCGCTGTGGCAGGCGTTCATCGCCGAAGGGTCGCAGGCCGGCGAGGTTCAGGTGCGGCGCAAGGATGGCACGGTAATCGACGTGGATTATAGAGCCGTCGCCAATATCCTGCCGGGCGTACACCTGTCGATCATGCGCGATATCGGCGAGCGCAAGCAACTCGAGGCCGACCTGGCACGCAGCGAGGCTCAGTACCGTGCCATCTTTGAGCACGCCCCCATCGGCATTGGTATCTCGGATTCGACCGGGAAACCGGTCGCCTGGAATGCTGCCATGGCGCAGGCCAGCGGTTTCAGCGAGGCCGAACTGCACGCGCTCACACACGTGTCGGCCCTCTATGCCAGCCCCGCAGAGCGGAACCGGCTGCTGAAAACCGTCAAGGCGGATAGCTTCGTACAGCGGGCAAAGGTGCAGATGCGGCGCGGCGACGGTTCAACCTACCCCGCGCGTATGACCCTGCGGCCGATTGACCTGCCCGAAGGCCGCCACCTGCTGGCCATGATGGAGGACATCACCGAGGAAGTCGAGGCGCGCGCCCAGGAAGAGTTCCTGGCGAGTGTCATGGGCAATCTCCAGGATGCGGTCGTGGTGACCGACGCCGCCCATCGCGTGCGTTACTGGAACGACGGCGCCGAGATTCTGCTTGGGATCCCTCGCGGCCAAATCTTGGGGCGCATGTTCGAAGAATTCTTCTCCTATCGCTTTGGTGCGCCCGATAGCCAGCAACAAGTGTGGAAGGCGCTTGCCGAGAACGGACACTGGGATGGCGAGGCGGCGATTGTCCTGCCGGACGGCAGATCGGTCTGGACATGGACGGCAGTGTCGGCGATGGTCGATGCCAATGGCGCACCGTCGGGTCGCATTTCAGTCATCTACGACCTGACCGAGCAGCGGGCGCTGGAGGCCGAGACTCGCCGCCAGGCGCAGATCCTTGCCAGCGTTATGGAGGCCGTTGTCGTCACCGACCTGGCGTTCAACATTACGGGGTGGAACGCCGGCGCCGAGGCAATGTATGGCTGGCGCGCTGACGAGGTGATCGGGCGCGATACGGCGCTCGTGTTCCAGACGCAACATGCGGACCGCAACGCTGTCGTGGCCGAATTCCAGGAAAAGGGCCGCTGGGTGAACGAAGTGGCGCAGCGCCACAAAGATGGTCGTTGGCTATGGGTTCTGTCCAGTGTGGGCTACGTCCACGATACTGACGGCACGCCGATCGCCGTGGTTGCAGTCAACCGCGACATCACACGGCGCCACAACGCCGAAAACGAATTGCGCAGCGCACAACATGACCTGCGCCGCCTCATGCGCCGGCTGGAGCGCACGGAGATGGCGCAACGCAAGGAACTGGCGCGCAACCTGCACGACGACCTGGGCGCCACACTGACCGCCGTACGCCTCGACATCGATTGGCTGGACGCGCACTTGCACGACAGCGCGCCGCCGGATGTCATCGCCAAGCTGGAGCGCATGGCCGGGCTGGCAACGGCCGCCATCCGCACGACACAGGCGGTGACAAGCAACCTGCGCCCTTCGTTGCTCGACGACCTGGGGCTGGTGGCTGCACTCGATTCTCTGGCAGAGACCTGGTCCACTGCGGCCGAGATCCCGGTCGATCTGCACCTGGACGAGGCGCTCGAGGAGCATCTGGACCCGGAACTGGCGATGGATCTCTACCGCATTGCCCAGGAGGCGCTGACCAACGTCGCCCGCCATGCTGCGGCCACGCAGGTGACGCTGGAGCTTGCCGAGGAGGATGGGCAGGT
>JBDHZH010000183.1:0-3024 GCA_039811745.1 Arachnia sp. | reverse complement strand
GGCGGGCAAGGACATCCTCCGCACGGACGTCGGGCCCGCAGAGCTTCCGAAACTGGCCGAGTTGGCCCTGGCGGGGCGGAGCCTCGACGTGACGTCGGTGAACTTCACCCCACCGCTCATCGCGTCCTCGAACCCGGACTTCGCGCTCATCCGGAAGACCGTCACCGACAGCATCGCCGCCTCGCAGGCCCTCGACGCGCCCCAGCCCGAGACCTCCCCGTCGGGTACACCGGAGACGCAGGAGACCCAGTCTGCGGCTGGCGCGCCGTCGTCTGAACCCTCATCGACGCCGTCGGAAAGTGGTGCACCCGAGCCGGACTGGATCTGCCGCGTCAGCAAGTAGGGTGGCGCCACGAAGAAGGACGGAGACCCCGAAGTGCCAACGCCCCCGCCTGTGAGCGTCTTCATGCCGATCCGCAACGAGGAGCGCCACCTGCGGCGCTCGGTCGCCGGAGTCCTGGATCAGGGCTACGACGGCGAACTGGAGGTCGTTCTGGCCGTCGGGCCGAGCGATGACCGGACCTGGGACGTCGCCACGGACCTGGCGCGCGAGGACGCCCGGGTGCGGGTCGTGGAGAACCCGACCGGGAGGACCCCTGCCGGGCTGAACATCGCCATCGCGGCCGCGCGCTTCGACATCCTCATTCGTGTGGACGGCCACGGGGAGTTGAGCGAGGGCTATGTGGCCACCGTGGTTCGGCTGCTGGCCGAGACCGGCGCAGCCAACGTGGGCGGCAGGATGCACGCGGTGGGGGAGAGTGCGTTCGAGGAGGCGGTCGCGGCCGCCTACAACTCGCCCTTCGGGCTGGGCGGCGGCGGCTTCCACCTCGACGAGACTCCCGCCGGCCCCGCCTCGACCGTGTTCCTCGGGGCCTTCCGCAGAGACGCGCTTGAGGCCGTCGGCGGCTACGACGAGACGATGTTCCGCGCCCAGGATTGGGAACTCAACCACCGGCTCCGCGATGCAGGGTACGTGGTCTGGTACTCACCGGAGCTCAAGGTCACCTACCGGCCGCGCTCGAGCGTGTCTGCGCTCGCGAGGCAGTTCTGGCACACCGGCCAATGGCGTCGCGAGGTCATGCGGCGCTACCCCGACACCGCGAGCCTCCGCTATCTCGCCCCGCCGCTGGCGGTTGCCGGGCTGGCGGCCGGCACCGTCGGCGGCCTGACGGGCTGGCTGCTCGGCAACAGGTGGCTGCGGCTGTTTCTGGCGGCGCCGGTCGTCTACGGCCTGTTCCTGGCGGCCGCCACCGTGAGCCTGAAGGGCCTCTCCCCGGCGGCGCGCCTCCGGATGCCGCTGGTGCTCGCCGTCATGCACACCTGCTGGGGTGCAGGCTTCATCCGCGGCGTCGCCTGAAGTAGCCCCGGCCGTCGCGGCTCAGGCCTCGACGCGCTCGTCCCTGCGGACGCGTTGGATCAGTGCGTCGTCGCCGTCGGTGACCACGATGCTGGATCCGCCGCCGAGCAGCGGAGCAACGAGCATGTCAGCGACGGTGTCCCAGCCGGATGCGGGGTCGACGAACAGGCGCCGGTCGGAGCGCGCGGGGGCAGCCGCCAGCACGGCGTAGGTGACGTCGGGGTCCCACGCGATCTGCGCGGCCGAAGTCGCCTCCTGGGAGTGGGCGTCTGGTTCGGACAGGACCTCGGCGTAGTCAATGCAGTTGGTCGGCACCTCGTCGAACGCCAGGCCGAGCGGGTGGAGCGAGCAGGCCACCGTCGGTACCCGGAACGCGAACGCGTCCGGCCCGGCCACCACCAGCGCGACGTCGGCGTCCTCGTCGGTGGTCACCGTGCAGGCGTGCTGCCAGATTGCCGCGAGCCACACCGCCGTCACCCAGTGGCCCGGATGCGTGCGGGCCAGGTCCAGCCGCACCGTCTCGCCCGGCTCGACGCCCTGCGTGCCCAGGAGGTTGCACGTCTTGTCGACCCAATTCGCGAACGTCACCCCCGAAAGCTCGATGCGGGTGCCGGCCGCGCCGTCGTAGTGGACGAAGAGCGGCAGTGCGGGGATCGTGTTGAGGCGGCGTCGGAGCGCTGAGATCGGCATCGGGTCATCGTACCGGCGCAGGGGCACGTGGCTGGCCTTGTGGTAACTTGTCCGAATATGCTGATCGAAGACGATCAGTTCAGGCCGTGGGAGGGGCGGATCATGAACCGGACACTGGGACGAAAGGCGCTTGTCGGCGTGGGGAGCTTGGTGGCTGCGAGCTTGTTGCTCGCGACCCCCGCGATGGCCGCCACATTCGGGGGCTACATCACCAGTTGCTCGTCTGTTCAGAAGGTGACGGCGCAGGGCAAGAAGATCTCATCCGGCGGGATGACTCTCACGGCGGCGAACAGGTCCTTCAGCGACTTCTCAACCACTGTGGGGACGATCACGCTTCGAGGAGATCAACAGGTGGGCCAATGGGGTGTAACTGGTAGTGGCGCGACCTCCGGCAAGGGCTACTGCAGTTGATCGAGCGACTTCGGGCGACCGTCGGGGCGCTGATCTTGACGCTGGCGACCGCACTCGGCCTGACCGGGTGCTCTGACTCGGCCCAGCCGGTGGGCGCCTATATCGAGCCGGGCTGGATGGCCCAGGTGCGGCAGGACGTCGAGCGGTACACATCCGAGATGCTTGCCTGCCTCGACGAGTTCGGGGTGACGGGGATCGTCGCGATCGGCGGACGAGTTGGGGGCGGGGGGATCACGGATGGCAAGGGCAACCTTCCGCCCGGGGTCCGCGAGTTGCAGGAGAAGGCGTTTGCGGAGTGCAACGCGCGGGTCGAACCGCCCAGTGCCTGGGCTGGACCGGCCGATGCCGCCGCGTACGCGCGCATGCTGGATGTGCGCGCCTGCCTCATCGCCCAGGGCCGCGAGTTGCCCGAGGCGCCCAGCGAGGAGGCGTGGATCGAGCAGGCTGCCACGGGCCTCCCGTGGAACCCGTACCAGGTGCTGGTCGACCCGGAGGCGCCCAGGATCCCGGATGCCGAGTTGGCGGCGTTGATGCAGACCTGCCCGCAGAGCGGGCAGGGCCAGGTG
>JBDHZH010000182.1:0-3069 GCA_039811745.1 Arachnia sp. | reverse complement strand
GCCAACGACAAGGACATCAGGTTGTTCCTCAACCAGGACTCCACCAGCAGACGCCGCTCTGCCGGGGTCGGCGCCACGCCGAGGGCCAGGCGATGGTTCTCCTCCCACGTGGCGACCCCCGGCAGAGGCAGCCGATACGCAAGGAACGCCCCGACCCGGCAGACGCGCTCGCGGGCGCGGTGAGGGAGCCGCTCCCCCACCCACCAGACCACGGCGGTCCCGGTCAGCCGGATGCGGCCCCGGATCGACATCTGCTCAGGTGCCCCAGGCGTCGGACAACAGGCGCCTGGTGTCGCCGAGCAGCTGGGGAACCGCCTTCGTGCGCGCGATGATGGGCAGGAAGTTGGCGTCCCCCGACCATCTGGGGACCACGTGTTGGTGCAGGTGGCCCGCGATGCCGGCGCCCGCCACGCCGCCGAGATTCATCCCGATGTTGAACCCGTCGGGATGGCTGACAAGGCGCATCGTCCTCATCGCCTGCTGGGTCATGGCTGCCAGTTCGGACGACTCCTCGTGGGTGAGTTCGGTGTAGTCCGAAACGTGGCGGTAGGGGCACACCAGTACGTGGCCCGGCGAGTACGGGTAGAGGTTCATGACCACATATGCGCTGCTCCCACGTGCGACGACGAGCCCGACCTCGTCCGTCCTGCCGGGTGCCGCGCAGAACGGGCAGATCCCGGTGTTGGCGGGCTTGTTCTCACCGTCGATGTAGACCATCCGGTGGGGCGTCCAGAGGCGTTGGAAGGCGTCGGGCACCCCGGGATGGTCTGCCGCCTGCTCACTCATCGCCGGGCCCTGCCGCGGTGGGCGGCCGGTTGGATCGCGAGCGGACGAAGCCGACGATCTCCGCAATCGCATCGGCCACAGGCACGCCATTCCTCTGCGACCCGTCCCGGTAGCGGAACGAGACGGCTCCTGAGTCCCTGTCGTCCCCGCCCGCGATCAGCATGAATGGAACCCGCGCCTTCTGGGCGTTCCTGATCTTCTTGCCGAACCTGTCATCGGAGGCATCGAGTTCCACACGGACGCCCTCGTCGCGCAGCCTCCCGAGCACATCTCCCAGGTAGTCGTCGAACTCGGAGGCCACGGGGATGCCGAGGACCTGCACCGGTGCGAGCCACGCGGGGAAGGCGCCGGCGTAGTGCTCCAGGAGCACCCCGAAGAACCGTTCGATGGAGCCGAACAGCGCGCGGTGGATCATGACCGGGCGCTGCCTGGACCCGTCAGGGGCCGTGTACTCGAGCTCGAACAGCTCCGGCTCGAAGAAGTCCAACTGAATGGTGGAGAGCTGCCAGGTGCGGCCGATGGCGTCCTTGGCCTGCACGGAGATCTTCGGACCGTAGAAGGCTGCGCCGCCCGGATCCGGCACGAGATCGAGCCCGGATGCCTCGGCGACCTCCGCCAGGACGCGGGTGGCGTCCTCCCAGGTCTGGTCGTCACCCACCGCCTTCTCCGGGTTCTTGGTCGACAACTCGAGGTAGAAGTCGTCCAGCCCGTAGTCGCGGAGCAGGTCCAGCACGAACGTGAGCAGCCGTGCCAGTTCATCCTTCATCTGCTCGCGGGTGCAGTAGATGTGCGCGTCGTCCTGCGTGAACCCCCGGGCCCTGGTCAGACCGTGGACGACGCCGGACTTCTCGTACCGGTACACGTGCCCGAACTCGAACAGCCGCAGCGGCAACTCCCGGTAGGAGCGCCCCCGGGAGGCGAACACCAGGTTGTGCATGGGGCAGTTCATGGGCTTCAGGTAGTAGTCCGCCCCCTGGCGGGTGATGTTGCCCTCGGCGTCGCGCTCCTCGTCCACCCGCATAGGCGGGTACATGCCGTCTGCGTACCACTCGAGGTGCTTGGAGGTCTCGAACAGGTGCCCCTTCGTGATGTGGGGGGTGTTGACGAACGAGTAGCCCGCCGCGACGTGCCGCCTGCGTGAATAGTCCTCCATCTCCATCCTGACCATCGCGCCCTTCGGGTGGAACACGGGCAGACCGGAGCCGATCTCGTCGGGGAAGCTGAACAGGTCCAGTTCGACACCGAGCTTCCGGTGGTCACGCAGGGCCGCTTCCGCCATGCGGGTCTGGTACGCCTTCAGGTCCTCTCGGGTGGCCCAGGCGGTGCCGTAGACGCGCTGCAGGCCGGGGTTGCGCTGGTCGCCCCGCCAGTACGCGGCAGACGACTTGGTGAGCGCGACGGCCTGGATGTAGCCGGTGTGCGGCACGTGGGGGCCGCGGCACAGGTCCTTCCAGGCGACGGTGCCGTCGCGGCGGACGTTGTCGTAGATGGTCAGCTCACCGGCACCGACCTCCACCGACGAACCGTCGGAGTCCGACGCGCTGCCCTTGAGTCCGATCAGTTCCAGTTTGAAGGGTTCGCCAGCCAGCTCGGCCCTTGCCTCGTCGTCTGTGACGACACGACGCACGAACCGCTGCCGCTCGCGGATGATCTGCCCCATCTGCTTCTCGATCGCCGCGAGGTCCTCCGGCGTCAGGGGCACGGTGTCGAAGTCGTAGTAGAAGCCGTCCGTGATCGGCGGGCCGATGCCGAGCTTCGCCTCGGCGAAGAGGTGCTGGAGCGCCTGGGCGGTGACGTGGGCGGCGGAGTGGCGGAGGATCGACAGACCCTCGGGGCTGTCGATGGTCACCGGCTCCACGACATCACCGTCGATGAGTTGGCGCTGCAGGTCGACGGTCTCCCCGTCGACCCGGATGGCGACGATCGTCCTGTCGGTGCCGAAGAGGTCGAGTCCGGTGGTGGGCGTCGTCACCTCGACCTGCTCCGCAAGATCGGCGCGGCGGATGGTGATGACTCCACTCATGTCTCGACTCCTTCTGGACTGCTCGGTTGACGGTTGCCATTCTGCCGCAACTGCGACGGGCCGCGCTCACTGCACCAGTCGAGCGTGCACCCGGCTCCTCGTGGCACCCACCGAAGCAATGACGACGCACCCCATGGCGAGCCACTCCTGCCAGCCCAGCAGTTCCCCGACGATGAGCCAGGCGAACAGCGCGGCCGCGGCGGGCTCCAGGCTCATCAGGATCCCGAACGTCCCGGAGCTCAGCTGCCTCCTGGCAGCCA
>JBDHZH010000181.1:0-3160 GCA_039811745.1 Arachnia sp. | reverse complement strand
GTTCATCACGTGAAAAGTGTAGTTCTCCTCCACCGTGCCCTGGAACAGATGCGACCATGGCCCGATCGCGTAGATGCCGAGATCCTCGCCGCCATGGGTCTCGCTTGGCAGCGGCACCAGGGACTGCTGGATGAAGTCCGGATCCATCGCCTCCTCCATGGTGACCGCCTTGCGCTCGGTCGGCTCCTTCGAGCCACCGGGTCCGTTGGCGAACCCGATCGTGGTATAAGGCTTGCCGTCCGCCGCCAGGATCGTCTTGCCGTCGGTGCCGACGGCGATGCCCAGGATCGGGTTGCCCCGCTTGGCGTAGCCGGCGATGGTCAGCGTGTGGCTATGGTCGCCGGTGACCACAACTAAGGTGTCGTTCAGGTCGACCTTGCGCAGGACGGTTTTCACCGCCTCGTTCAGCGCCACGGCGTCGGTCAGGGTGCGGAACGCATTGCCGGCGTGAGATCCGTGATCGACACGGCCACCTTCGATCAGCAGCACGTAGCCTTCTGGATTCTTGGCCAGAATGTCGATCGCCTTGTCGGCCATCTGGGCCAGCGATGGCTCGCCGGCCTTGTCCTGCGCCCGATCGTAGTCGTACTTCATGTGCGACATCTCGAAGAGGCCGAGCACGTGCCCGGCCGTGGCCGGGTCGATCGCGTCGAACTGCGCGAGATTCCAGACATAGGTGCCCTTGTCGCCGTACCGGTCCAGCCAGGCCTTGGTGAGGTCAGCGCCGTCCTTGCGCTTGCCCTTCTTGCCTTCATATTCCGGGTCGTCACTGGTCGACGGCATGAAGTTGGCACGGCCACCACCCATCGCCACCTCGAAGCCGTCGCCGTAGGGAATGTCGACCAGCTGGCGCGCGATGTCCTTGCACCCGGCCTGCACCGCCTCGGGGGGCATGGCCGCATCTGACTCCCAGTCGCGGCTGGCAATGTGCGCATAGGTAGCGCCCGGGGTCGCGTGGGTGATGGTCGCCGTGGTCACGGCTCCCGTCGACATGCCGATGCTCTCGGCCATCTCCCACAAGGTCGTCACGGCCTTGGTCTTCTGGTCGTCGCAGCTTTCCAGCGTGGACGTGTGGTCCAGGCCCATCAGGTCGTTGATGGTCTTCACGCCGGTGGTCATGGCCACCGCGCTCGGCGCCGAATCGGTGATCTGCGCGTCGGCGGAATAGGTCTTGGATGCGGCGAGATAGGGAAACGACTCCCAGGCCAGCACGTTGGACTCGCCGTCGACACCGCGCTGCTGGCCCTCGAAGATGCGGGCGGCGGTGACGGTGGAAAAGCCCATGCCGTCGCCGACAATCAGGATGACGTTCTTGGCTTGGTTGGTGTTGCGTTCGCGTGTCAGCACGCGCTGCAGGGCTCCCTGCGCCTGCTGGAAGTAGGGATCATTGCCTTGGACCAGCGTCGCCTGCTCCGCGGCGGCTGCCGCGGAGAGAGCGACGACAGCGACACCAGCCAGCAAAGCCGACGCCATTCCCTTGTGTTCGTGCTTCATGTTTGGCCCCCCAGAAGCGACTTCATTCACCGACCGCGCGTTCGTGCCGGAGGGGAAACATGACAGATTTATGACAGATCGGAAACGTGCAAAGTGAACTATTCGCCTTGCGCCGAGAACATGGCTCAAGGCGGTGTAGGCCCACAGCATCTTAGCCAGAGCCCGTACAGCACCACCTCCCCCGGGAGCTTCGAGGACAATCCTCTACAATCGCTGACGCTCGCCGCGGCAGCGCTGGCGCGCAGTGACGCCACTCTATTACTTCAACGCCTCCCCATCATGTTCTATGGGGCGTATCTATTCTGCCGAACGCTTCTGGAGGGCATTCTCGAAATATGCCACCAGTGAATCAAAGCCCGCCTCGCGCAGCGCGTGGTCAACGGAGAATCCGTCGCGGTTTGCAGCCTGCTCGGCCTTTCGCGCAAGTTCTTCGGCCTCGATGGTTCGACGCTCGGCAACCGACTGAACATGCTGTGAGCTCCAATATCGGAGCCATTGCGCGTCGTTCACGAAGCACCTCCCTTGATCAACGGCGAATCGGCACCCAACCAAGCGTACGGTCACGCAGACCGGCGGTCAATTTCGCCGGTTGGACCTCACGCTAACGGGAGGTCGGTACGGCCTCGCGCAGGAACGCTAGTGTCCCCTGCCAAACGTAGGAGGCACCTTGCGGGTTGCTGTCGTCCCGCAGGCTGGATGCGCCGTGCACGCCACCTTTGGCCTGCCGTAGCTGGATCTTGAGCGCTGCCGGGACGACGGCCAGGATCTGGGCCGCTGCCGCCTCCTCGCTCGCCGCCGGCGCCGAGGTGACGAACACCGGCATCCGCAATGTGGCGGCTGCGGCACCGACCGTGCCGGCCCGGGCCAGATACTCGCCCGGCGAGAAAACCAGGACCGCCGCCACCTCGCTTGGGTGAGCGGCCGCCAGCAGGAACACCAGGGCAGCGGAGTAGCTGCTGCCACACAGAACGATGGGCCGCCTCGGTTCGGTCGCCCGGGCCCAGGCGAGAGCCGCTTCGAGATCGGGATAGGCGTCGTCGTAGCCAGCGTCGGCGCCACCGCGGGCAACCACCGTCTCGTTGCGGCCGCCCAGCCGGGAACCGCCCGAGCGCTGGTCGATAGCAAAGGAGGCGTAGCCTTCGGCCGCGAGCCGCGGCTGGACCGGTCCGTACTCGTCCTTGCTCGACCCCGCTTGATGGAAGAGCAGGATCAGCGGCGCTCCCGGGTCAGGTGTGGCCATGAAACGCCCGAACACGGGCGCGCCGTCCCTCGCCGTCAACTGCAAGGATTGCGGCTGCCCAGCGGCTACTGCCGCCGGCACCCAGCGCGGCGGCGCGACAACCAGGGCCCCGGTGGCGATCAGGACCCGACGTCGTGTTTCGTCGACCATCGGCGGCGCTGCTCCAGCTCGGCTGCGATGGCGGCAGGATGGAACGTCGCCATGCCGGCAGGAAATTCGCGATCGCGTGGGCGAGCGTCACGTACGCGCGCGCCGCGGTGCGTCGACGACCCCTTTCGATTTCGCAACGCAGCAAGGGTCAATTCGAACGAATCGAACACTAAGTGGTGCATCCGGCATGTAGTTTGAGATTTGTAAGGAAGGGGCTTATCAAGGGATCGTACCGATTTGAGGCGGAGCCCGGCCATGACCCTGCGCGTGCGTGCG
>JBDHZH010000180.1:0-3202 GCA_039811745.1 Arachnia sp. | reverse complement strand
ACCTGCTCGACGTGGTTGTCGTAGATGTGGCAGTCGCCGCCGGTCCAGACGAACTCGCCCACGCCGAGCCCGGCCTGGGCGGCCATCATGTGGGTCAGCAGCGCGTAGCTGGCGATGTTGAACGGCACGCCGAGGAACAGGTCGGCGCTGCGCTGGTAGAGCTGGCAGCTCAGCCGGCCGTCGGCGACGTAGAACTGAAAGAAGGCGTGGCACGGCGGCAACGCCATCTGCGGGATCTCGCCCACATTCCATGCCGAGACGATGTTGCGCCGGGAGTCCGGATCGGTGCGCAGCAGTTCCAGCGCGGCGCTGATCTGGTCGATGTGCTCACCGGACGGGGTGGGCCACGACCTCCACTGCACGCCATACACCGGTCCCAGATCCCCAGTGGGAGAGGCCCATTCATCCCAGATGGTCACGCCGTGCTCGTTGAGCCAGCCGATGTTGGAGTCGCCGCGCAGGAACCACAGCAGCTCATAGATCACCGACTTGGTGTGCACCTTCTTGGTGGTGATCAACGGGAAGCCGGCCGCCAGGTCGTAGCGCATCTGATGGCCGAACAGGCTGCGGGTGCCGGTGCCGGTGCGGTCGGACTTCGGTGTGCCCCGCTCGAGCACCAGGCGCAGTAGATCCTCGTACGGGGTGGGAATCGGCACGCCGATCAGCTTACGTCCGGAGGCCAGGAGTAGAAACGAAGCCATGCCGACCATCTCCGATGCCGTCACCACCCCGGACGGTACTTGCCCCGTCACGCTCGCGATTCCGGACGGCGACGGTCCCTGGCCGGGCGTCATCCTGTACCCCGACGCCGGCGGCGCCCGTGCCGCGCTCCGCGACATGGCGGAGCGGCTGGCCGGCCTCGGCTATGTGGTGCTGGTGCCCGACGTGTACTACCGCAGCGGCGACTGGGCGCCGTTCAGCATGAAGGACGTGTTCAACGACAAGGCCGAGCGGCAGCGGCTGTTCGCCATGATCGGCAGCGTCACCCCGGACGCGATGGAGTCCGACGCGCGCGCGTTCTTCGACTACCTCGCCGCCCGGCCGGAGGTTCGCGGGGAGACGTTCGGTACCACCGGCTACTGCATGGGCGGGCGGACCTCACTGATCGTGGCCGGCCGGGTTCCCGAGCGGGTGGCGGCGGCGATGTCGTTCCACGGCGGCGGGCTGGCCGCCGACGACCCGGGCAGCCCGCATCTACTGGCCGACAAGATCCGGGCCGCGGTGTACGTCGGCGGCGCCGCCGACGACGCGTCGTTCACCGAGGCGCAGGCCGAGACCCTCGACCAGGCGCTGACCGCCGCCGGCGTCGAGCACACCATCGAGTGGTATCCGGCGCTACACGGTTTCGCAGTGCCGGACAACGCGCCCTACGACGAGGCGGCGGCCGAGAAGCACTGGGACGCGATGAAGGAGTTCTTCGGGGCTCACCTAGGCGGTTGAGTCATCGTCGCGGTGGCGGCGCATGCTTTGCACCGCGCGGATCGCGCCGCGGGAGGCGTAGAAGAAGACGATCACCGACAGGATGATCAGGAACACGAACGTCGGCAGCCAGTTTGTCCGGCTGTGCGGAATGTTCCACCACACGATGGTGAACAGCACCGCGCAGACGAACAGCACGATGTCGCGCCAGTTGCCCTTGTAGGAGGCGGCGACGTCGAGCAGTTCGCGGCTCTTCTCGGTGGTGGCGATGAGGTCGCGGATCCGGTGGTCGATGCTGGCCTTGAGTTCGGCGCGCAATTCGACGTCCTCGGGCGGGATCTTGTCGAGCATCTCCAGGTCGGACTTGATCATCCCGCGGAAGTCCGGGCCCTTGAGGCTGCCCGCGGCGAGGCCCATCAGTGCGCCACCGGCGATCGGGGCGGCCCCCAGGGCGATCTCTGCGATTCCCGGCATGACACCTCCTGTTCGTCCCTGAAGAGGGTAGTGCGGTCAGCCCATCAGCTGGGCCGCGACCGTCGCGCCGAGATTCCAGCACGCCTCGATGTCCGCCTTGGCCGGCTTTCCCGCCACCACGACGTTCTCGGCGGCCCGAACCCAGCCCAGTCCGGCGGTGATGCCGTCGATCGCGCGTTCGGCCCCCTCGGTACCCTCATTTCCGTGCATCCAGACCCCGAACGGCCGGCCGCGGGTGCTGTCGAGCAATTGGTAGTAGGCACAGTCGAAGGCATGCTTCAGCGCCCCGGACAGGTATCCGAGGTTGGCCGGAGTGCCCAGCAGGTAACCGTCCGCCTCGAGCATCTCGACCGGCGAAACGGTCAGCGCCGGTCGCCGGATCACCTCGACGCCCTCGATCTCGGGGTCGGTCGCGCCCGCCACCACCGCCTCGAACATCTCCTGGCAGTGCGGCGACGGGGTGTGATGGACGATCAACAGGCGCATTCGGTACCTCTTCGTCGGCGTCGTCACCAGCATTCCAGCAGGCTGCGGGCGTATGTTGACGTTTGGTTCTAGCGTGTGAAGGAAGCCTCGATAGTCTGTCCAATCGCCCCCGGATCCAGAAAGGCGCATAACCGCCAATGCCAGACGAGTTGACGCCGCACTTCCAGGAAGTCCAGGCGCACTACGACTTGTCTGACGAATTCTTCCGGCTGTTCCTCGATCCGACGATGACCTACAGCTGTGCCTATTTCGACCGCCGCCGGAACATCACGCTGGAGCAGGCGCAGCTCGCCAAGATCGACCTCTCGCTGGCCAAGCTCGGGCTGCAACCGGGTATGACGCTGCTCGATGTCGGCTGCGGCTGGGGGTCCACCATGCGGCGCGCCGTCGAGAAGTACGACGTCAACGTGGTGGGTCTCACGCTGTCCAAGCACCAGGCCGTTCATGTGCAGAAGATGCTCGACGAGTTGGGCACCGAGCGCACCGGCCGGGTGTTGCTGCACGGTTGGGAGGAGTTCGACGAGCCCGTCGACCGGATCGTCTCGATCGGCGCGTTCGAGCATTTCGGCTACGACCGCTATGACGACTTCTTCGAGAAGGCGTACGGAATCATGCCCGAGGACGGGGTGCTGCTGCTGCACTCGATCACCCGGCTCACCCCGAAGCAGCTCGCCGAGAAGGAACTGGCGATGTCCGAGGAGTGGGTCAGCTTCTCGGAGTTCATCGCCGCCGAGATCTTCCCGGGCGGCCAGTTGCCCCCGATCGAGATGGTGGAGTTCCACGCCTCGAAGGCGGAGTTCATCCTCAACCGCAGGCAGTCACT
>JBDHZH010000179.1:0-3262 GCA_039811745.1 Arachnia sp. | reverse complement strand
GGCCTTGGTGGTCGCAGCCAGCGTGGATCCCATCGACGGACGATCTCTCCGCTCCTTCGCGGTCACCTATCTGGCCGCTCCGCTCATCACTTCGCGTATCGACATCATCTGCGCAACCCGGGTGAACGGGGTGTAGACAAGACAAGTTCAGCCCGGCCGCGGATGCGAGAGAAAGCAGAGGCTCATGGCGCAACCGATCCGATTCAAGTTTCTGGGCACGCTCGCCGCCGCCGGAGCCATCGCGCTCTCGGCCGTACCCGCGACCGCTGAGGCCGCCGCACCGACCGTCCCGGCGTATACCTGCACAGGTGGTGACATCCCGTCCGGGAGTTACTCCAGTATCACGGTGACGGGAGCTTGCTCCGTGTCGGCCGATGCGACGATCAGCGTCGTAGGCAACATCGACGTCGCCGCCGGAGCCGTGCTGGACGCGCAGAGCGCGCCGTCGAAGATCACCGTCGGACACAACGTCACCGCGGCCGCAGGCTCGCTCGTCGGCTTGGGCTGCCAGCCGCCGTCGTACACCGGCAACTCGGCCCACGAGTGCGCCGTCCAGCCTGACGGGCACTCCACCATCACCGTCAATGGCAATGTGACCGGGACGGACGCCCTGGCAGTTCTGCTGAACGGAGTCTCGGTCAAGGGGAACGTCACGTTCTCCGGCGGAGGCTCCGACATCCCATGGTCGATCAAGAACAACACGATCGACGGCAATCTGACCGTGAGTGGGCAGACGGCCGAATGGCTCGGCGTGCTGTTCAACACCGTCGGCCGGAACACGACTCTGACCGACATCACGATCAACGACGAACACCCGGGTGCCCCGGGCGTCTACGTCGTCAGGAACACGATCGGGAGAAACCTCACTTGCACGGGGATCACCCCGGGAGTCTCTGGAGGATTCGTACCTGGAAGCGTCAACATCGTGGGCCGCAACGCGAACGGTCAGTGTGCATCCCTCGTCTGACGACGAATGTGGCACCTCGGTCGCCTTAACTCAACTTGACCATCGATGGGCCACCGGCCCGAGTTCGATGACCAACTGGGGTTCGGACTTGAGATTGCACGTTCTCACGATGGATCAAGGCTGCCTGTGCCCTGAGCCTGGTCGAGGTCAACCAACTCAAGAGCGACCGTCCCGGAACGCACCGGCGCCCAACTCACCGGCATGGTCGTTGCCGTCGACGCGAAACGGGTGCATTTCGACGACAGCGCCCACGCCAAACATCGCCGCCGGTGACGGCCTTCGCCGCCCGCATCCGCACCATGCTGGACACCCTGGTCGCCAGGCTCGGCATCGACGCCCCACCCGCCCAGGCCGACGACCTACCGCGGCCTCTCACCCCACCCGAAGCACTGCCCCTCGACGACCTCGGGGCCGTCCTCAAAGTCCACACCGCGCTGAGGTTGGCTGCTAATCGCATTCCCTCAACCCTTCTCGACCGTTGCATCGGCCGGCGCCGGCGCGGGCGGCACCTCGGCATCGCCCAACCCGAATGCCGAATCCGCTGCCACACAGAACGGTCTCTTGCTTGCCGTGCCCGTCCCCTCCGTGAACTGTGGCGGGACTGTTGACCCACGCTAGACCACCGGTCTAGACTGACGGTCCAACCACCAGTTTAAGGAGGCGGGATGCAAACTCTCATCGTCGGGGCCGGCATCGCCGGGCCGACGCTGGCGTACTGGCTGGTACGGGCCGGGCATGAGGTCACGCTGGTCGAACGCGCACCGGAGCTGCGCCGCGGCGGGTACATGGTCGATTTCTGGGGCGCCGGGTTCGACGTGGCCGAGCGGATGGGCATCATTGCGGAGCTGCGTCGGCGTGGCTACGTGTTGAAGGAAGCGCGAGTCGTTGACAACACCGGGCACCGCATCGCATCGCTACGCCCTGCGGAAATACTGGGCGACACCGCACGGTACGTCAGCATCGCCCGCTCGGACCTGGCCGCGGTCATCTACGACGCCCTCGACGGCGGCGCCGAGTTGATCCTGGACGACACCGTGCGGACGCTCACGGACGAGGGGGACCGGGTTCGGGTGACGTTCGAGAAGGGGGAGCCTCGGGTTTTCGATCTGGTTGTGGGGGCCGACGGCCTGCACTCCCGGGTCCGTAGGCTGGCCTTCGGGCCGGACGGACAGTTCGAGCGGTATCTGGGCATCGTGGTCGCCGCGTTCGAGGTGAAGGGATACCGTCCGCGCGAGGAACTGATCGGGATGATGCACGCCGAGGTCGGTTTCCAGGTGGTCCGAGTGCCCCTCCGCGACGACGTCACATTGTTCCTGCTCAGTGTGCGCCATGACGGCGCGGTCCCGGCCGACGATCGCGCCGCTCAACAGGCCCTGCTGCGCGGGGCGCTGGCCGGCGGCGGCTGGGAGACACCGGCGATCCTGGATGTGATGCCACGGGCGGAGGCCTTCTACTTCGACACGGTCAGCCAGATCCGCATGCCGTCGTGGTCCCGCGGGCGGGTGGCCCTGGTCGGCGACGCCGCGGCCTGCCCATCGTTCCTGGCGGGTCAAGGATCCGCGCTGGCGATGGTGGAGTCCTACACCCTGGCCGCGGAGCTGTCCCGCTGCGGCGATCACGTCGAGGCGTTCGCCCGGTATCAGCGGCGGCTCGCGCCGTTGCTGCGGCCCAAGCAGGACGCCGCGACAAACCTGGGCCTGGCCTTCGCGCCGAAGAACCGGTTCCAGTTGGTCACCCGGAACGGTGTGATGAGGCTGATGGGACTGCCTAAAGTGGCGGACATGGTGATGGGCCGGAGTTTCCGCGACAAGGTCGAGCTCCCCCCCGTCGCGGCCGCCTGAACACCCCGCCCAGCCCGTGGTTCGACCCCGATTCGCCAAACTGCCGGCCGAGCAGCAGCAGGCCATCGTGCGGGCCGCCCGCGACGAATTCGCCGGCCGAGGGTTCCACGACGCCTCGCTCAACCGGGTCATCGACGCCGCGGGCATCTCCAAGGGCTCGATGTACTACTACTTCGACGGCAAAGAGGACCTGTACGCCTACATCGTCCGGACCGACCTGGAACAACTCTTCGTCCACCTGGGTCCATTCCATGTTCCGGACGAGAAAACGGCGGACGGGTACTGGTCCACGCTGGAGGACTACTACCTGCGGCTGATGACGGCATTGACCGCGACGCCCGAGCTGGCCGCGATGATCCGCGGCCTGCTCGCCGCGTCCACGACGCCGGTCCTTGCGCAGGCGCAGGCGGACCTGACCCAGGCGGTGCTGCCCTGGTTGGAGCAGGCGGTGGCG
>JBDHZH010000178.1:0-3263 GCA_039811745.1 Arachnia sp. | reverse complement strand
CCCCGCAACCGCCCACCCCCGGGCCGACAGCCCCGAACCCCCCCAACCCCCAACCCGCCCCTTCCCCGCCCGGGTCCGCCGCCGTCGAGTTGGACGACGTGACGTTCGCGTATGCCGAGACGGCCCCGCCTGTGCTGGCCGGCTACTCGCTACGGCTGGAACCCGGGGAGGTGGTGGCGCTCGCCGGGGCCTCCGGGAGCGGGAAGTCCACGATCCTGGGCCTGCTGATGGGATTCCTGCGGCCGGATGCCGGCCGGGTGCTGGTGGGCGGGACGGATCTGTCCTCGATGGCCGCAGACCTGTGGCGCAGCCGCGTCGCCTGGGTGGCGCAGGAGCCGGGCCTGGTCAACGGCACGGTGGCCGACAACGTCCTGCTGGGCGATCCCGGCGCCTCACCGGGCGCAGTCGCCGAGGTGCTGGCGCTGGCCGGGGCCGAGTTCAGGGCTGACAAGCCGGTGGGCGACGACGGCGAGGGTCTGTCGGGCGGCGAGCGGCGGCGGGTCGCCGTCGCGCGGGCCCTGCTGCGGGTCCGGGCCGGCGGCGTTCGGCTGCTGATCCTCGACGAACCAACGGCCGGCCTGGACGAGGACACCGAGGCCACGGTCATCGACGCCGTCCGGGCCAGCGGCGTCGGCGCCCTGATCGTCACCCATCGGCCGGCAGTCCTCGCCGTCTGCGACCGCGTCATCGAGTTGACCCCGGCCGAGACCGCATCTCCGCTGGTCGAGCCGACAAGCACCGAGACCCAACCACCGCTGGTCGAGCCGACAAGCACCGAGACCCAACCACCGCTGGTCGAGCCAGCAAGCACCGAGACCCAACCACCGCTGGTCGAGCCAGCGAGCGCCAGCGAGCGACGGTCGAGACCCGGCGAGGATCCCCGCCAACCCGCACCAGGTTTCGACCAGTCGGCGGCTCGTCCCTCGCACGCCGACGCTCAACCAGCGGAACAGGGCCGAACCCGCACCCCGCTGGCCGAGCCAGCAAGCACCGAGACCCAACCACCGCTGGTCGAGCCAGCAAGCGCCAGCGAGCGACGGTCGAGACCACCGACGCGCAGGTTCAGCCTGGCCCGCGAGTTGCTGCTCGCGGTGCCGAGGGGGCGGGGACGGTTCGCACTCGCGACTCTGCTGGCCGCGCTGGCGTCGGCGTCGTCGGTGGCGCTCATGGGTACTTCAGCATGGCTGATCAGCTTCGCCGCCATGGCGCCGCCGGTGCTGTACCTGCAGGCGGCAGCGGTACTGGTCCGGGCGTTCGGCATCTCCCGCGGCACGCTGCGGTACGTGGAACGGCTTGTCAGCCACGACCTGGTGCTGCGGATGCAGTCGGTTCTGCGTCTTCGGATCTACGACAAGCTGGCCGCGACGACGCTGATCGGCCGCCGGCGCGGGGACCTGCTGACCAGGGTCGTCGCAGACGTATCCGCCATCCAGGACCTCGTCGTCCGGGTGATCATCCCGGTGCTGTCCGCTTCGCTGGTGGTGACCGCGACGACGGCGGCCCTTGCCCTGTTCAGCCCCAGCTCGGCGCTGGTGCTGTTCGCGACGGCCGCTGTCGGCGGCGTCGTCGTGCCGTGGTGGGCCCAGAAGGCCTCCGAGCGATCGGATCTGGCCGCCGTCCCCACCCGCGGGCGCCTGGCCGACGGTGTGCGCGAGTTCACGCGGACGGCGCCCGACCTGGTCGCCTACGGGGCGGTGGACCGGAAGCTCGACAGTCTGCTCGCCGTCGACGACGAGCTGCGCCGGATGGAGGCCCGGGGCGCCTGGGTTCGGGGTGTGGCGGGGGCGGCGCAGGTGCTGGCTGCGGGGGCGGCCGTCGTGGCTGCGCTGGCGATCGGAGGCCCGGCCGTCGCGGCGGGGACGCTCGACGCGCGGCTGCTCGCGGTGCTCGTCCTGACCCCGCTGGCGATGCACGAGACGTTCGGGACGTTCGCCCAGGCAGCGCAGACGTTCACCCGCGCCCGGGTCGCGCTGCGCCGGGTCGCCGAGACCCTCGACGCCGAGCAGGTGGGCACCGGCGACGTCACGCCCGGCGAACCCGGCGTCGACGGCCTGCGGCTCGACGGCGTCGCCGTCGGCTGGCCGGGGGCACCGCTCGTGCAGGCCGGGATCACACTGTCCGTGGGGCGGGGAGAGCGGGTCGCGCTGGCCGGCCCGTCAGGCGTCGGCAAGACGACGATGGCAGCCACAGCCATGGGGCTGATCCCGCCGCTGGCGGGCGAGGTGTCTCGCGGGGGCATCGTCGGCTACCTCGCCCAGGACGCCCACATCTTCACGACCACGGTGGCGGAGAACGTCCGGATCGGCAACAGGGACGCCACCGACGAGGAGATCCTGGTCGCCCTCCGCCGCGCCGGTATCGACCTCGCACCCGACAGGCTCGTGGGCGAAGGCGGATTCGACCTGTCCGGCGGTGAGCGCCGCAGGCTGGCCTTCGCCCGGGTACTCGCCGCCCCGCGGGACCTGTTCATCCTCGACGAGCCGACAGAGCATCTGGACCGGGAGACCGCGCGCCGCGTCATGGACGACATCCTCGCCGCCACCCGTGACGACGCCGTCCTGGTCATCACCCACGACGCCGACGTCATCGCCCGCTGCGACCGCATTCACCGGCTCGAGCCGTGAGTCGTCGCCCACCGCCCGACAGGGAGACCGGTCAGGCACGAACCGTCCTGCGACGGACTCACGCTAGAGTGAGCGCGTGACCAACCCGACAGACGCCGCGCCGCAGCGACGGCTCAAGGTGGCGCACTTCACGGACAACTACGGTCCCGGCAGCAACGGACTCATGTTCGCGGTGCAGCAGTTGGAGGGCAACCTCCTGGACGCCGGCCACGAGGTGGTCGTCGTCGCGCCGCGTGCCAAGGGCCCCAATCCGCACAACGGCCGTCCGGGGCGGATCGAGATCCGGCTGCCGTCTGTGAAGGTGCCGAACATGCCGACGCGCGTGGCGAACGGCGGCAGGTTCGAGCGCACGCTGGAGCAGATCGAGGCCCTCCGGCCCGACGTCATCCACGTGCACGGCTTCGGGCCGGTCGGGGTGCTGGGCACGTGGGCGGCCCAGCGCTACGACATTCCGTTGATGATCACCTGGCACACCGACTTCGACGCCTACGCCGACCACTATTCGGCGGTCCTGCCGTTGCTGACGCCGGTGGTGAAGGCGTTCATCGGCCTGACGCGCGGCGAGTTCGTGGACAACGAGGACATCAGGGCGGCCGAGGTCCAGTTCGAGGACCGGGGACGCTCCACCGCGTCGCTCCT
>JBDHZH010000177.1:0-3268 GCA_039811745.1 Arachnia sp. | reverse complement strand
TTCAATCAAGGCGATACCCGCACCCCGGCCACACATCCACCTCCAGCGAGAGTTCGCGGAGCGCCCGTCGAGTGGCCGCCGCCTCGCACCTCCGCTACCGAAGCACTTGCCGCCGACAACGAACTCTTCGCATCTCTGCGAGCCCGCGCGTTCAATGGGAGGCTGTGACTCATGCCGGTTGAGATGAGGATGTGGCGCATCGACGGTGCCGAACCGCGAGCGCTGACCGCGTCCGCGTTGCCGACGGTGAAGGATCTCCACGAGTTACTGAAGCGCGACCCGTCGCTCTTGGGCGAACGGTTGTTGGTGATCGGCAGCGAGGTGATCACGCCGTTCGGGCCGCGACTCGACCTGCTGGCGATTGACGCTGAGGGCAGCCTCCACCTGCTGGAACTCAAGCGCGACAAGACCCCGCGCGACGTCGTGGCCCAGGTGCTCGACTACGGCTCATGGGTGTCGACCCTGTCCCGCGAGGACGTCATCGACATCGCCAACCGGCACCTCTCTCAGCCGTTCGAGGCCGCCTTCGAGGACGTCTTCGGCGGAGCACCCCCCGATGAGTTGAACCACGACCTCCACCTGACCCTGGTCGCCGCGGCTGGCGAGTACGCGTCCCACCCGAACGCCTGCGCGTGGCCAGCGAGCAGGCGCAGCACGATCTCGTTGCGGCGGATGGTGGATGAGCGCAGGTGACGGCCGTAGAGGAACCCGTCGACGGCTTCCTTGGTGATCGACCCGTCAGGGTCACGACCTCATGGTTGCGACTGTCTTGCGTCGCAGGTGACGTTGCCGCACGAAAAAGCCCGACAAGTCCCGGACATCCAGCGCTGCCAGGTCGACACCCATCTCGTCCAGGTAGGCCAGGAACCGGCTGGCAGCCTGGCCCTTGGTGGCCACCGTCGCCTCCGCGTTGTCGCGCCGGCGGCATGAGGCCAGGTAGTCGTCCCGCAGCGGGCGGAACCGTGCCGGACACCCGTCTTTGGCGGGGATCACCGTTCGCTCGATGTCGACCGGCCTGCCGACCAGCGCGTCCGCCATCAACACCACCGGCCGACGCACCGCCTGAACATCCCTGCCCTTGGCCGGCTCTCGCAGCGACGTCAACCTGACCCCTGTCTGGTTGACGATGAAATCAACACACACCTGGTCGCTCGCCGTGTCCAGACCACGCCCGATCAGAAACGCCGCGAACCCGTCCAGCACGACCCGATACCGCCGGATCGTCGGCTCGGCCCGCCCGGCCTCACGCAACACCGCCGTAACATGCCCGACGGCCACCCTGACACTCGCTTCTCCCATGAGAATCACCTCTCCATCTGATGCGGATCGAACAGATGAAGGGATTCTTCGCCGACGCAGACACCGTCCACCTCACTGATCGGCTGGCTCGAGTCGCTGGGACGGTGACGCCGGCCGCGTCAGGATTATGCGGACGGAATCACCCGCCACTCGCCCCGCCACCAGCCCAGAAGCCACAGCAGGGCGCATAACCCAGCCGTCCGCCTAATGCCGCAGGTCGTGGTGGCGGCGCTCGCCGTTGCCGCGGTCGCGGGGCTGGTGTTCGGGATCGCGCTCTTCCGCCGCCGACGCTTCACTGCTGGTGATTGAGCAGGACGACACTCGCGTCCGTGCCGTCATCCCGGGAACCGGTGATTCTCGCAAAGCGATTCGGTGGGACGGCTCAACCCAACCGACGGGCCGCCAGGCGCATCATCGTCTGGGGGATCTGACCGTGGATCTGCAGCAGTGCGGTGTGGGGATTGGGGTCGAACGCACCGGCCCACGGGCCGCCCCAACGCTCACGTCGGAGTGGGAAGATGTTCTGCGCAGCCAGGCTGGGCAGGGCGGACTCCGACGCGGCCGACTGCTGGGCCTTGACGACCCGGCCCGCGGGACCCGTCAGGCTGGTAGACAGCGCACTGTTGGATGAGATCATGCCGTCGAAATCGATCACCCCGGCGAGTCTGCTGCCCAAGTTCGCCCGGGCGCGGAACGTGTGTGAGTAGACGATCCCGGAGCTGAAGCTGGACACCACGACACTGCTGACACGCTGGAACCCAGCACCAGAGGGCAGGCCGGTTGCGAGCCGCCCGAGGATGCACCCGACGTAGTTGACCCAACGCTGCGGGAAGGTGCCGCAGTCAGCGGTGGCGGCCTGCGTCATGAGGGGCATCACCAGGACGCGTCCCGTTCCCGCACCGCAGAACTGCGACCCCATCGGCTCCGAAAGATAGTGGAAGATGTCCTTGAACGACCCGAGGCCGTGATAGTTCGCGTCCTGGTGCCCAGCCTGGGCTGGCGTCGGATGGAAGAAGATGTGGACGCGGTCGAATGAGGTGGTGCCGTCCGGCACCAGCACCCCGAACCATCGTGGGACGGTCTGCTCCGCCAATTGGAAGTAGTGGATCTTGCCACTTCCCTCAACCCCGACCCACGAGAACACCAAGTCGGTCACGATCGAGGCTTCGTCTGGCGCCCAGTGGAGGCCGCTCACGGCCGTTACCAATCCGTCCGCGGTAAGGGGTGATATGCCAACTTCGTCGGGGAACAGGATCGCGTTCAGGCGTCTCAGGGAGTTGCCGTTCGGGTCGATGCGGCCATCCGGATTCTGCATCAGCCCTTGGACGGACTGGAACTGCATGATCGCCTGACCCAATCCGTCGAGAGACAGCGGTGGCGCGAAAACGCCCCCGTTGTCAACACCGATGGCCACCAACCCCCCGCCGATCGCCACCACATCGACGGGGGCATTGGTGGCATTGCGACCGACACTCGCGCTGATCTGGATTCCCATGATCCGACCTGCCTCTCGTTGATCCACCCAATTCAATTGGCTGCAGTCGCTGAACTCCTGGTGAGCAACAACCGAAGTCCAACGAGCAACGGGGAACAAGGCGTGCCCGTGGGGCACGAGCAATTCGCATAATCGGGCCGGATGCCATCAGTCGCCGACTCGGCGCTGGCAGGACTCCGGCTACCGCACTATCTTGCCACCACGGGCAGATGCCCCACCAGAGTCCAGCAGCCTCGATTTCCATGAGCGGCGTGCTGGCGTTGGCGGGGTCGCCGCCATTGGTCTGCTTGACGATCGCGTCCCGGTGAGACGTCATGAGCGGCTGGTAGAAGTCGGGTGGCGGCTGCTCGCTGTCCCGGTTCCACAGTGCGCGCACGACGCGCTGGCCAGTGTCGGCCTCGTCCAGCATCCCGTTGGCCGCGCGCACGCTGAGGCGGGTGCGCCACAGCTCGGACCGGCTCGCCGGCCCCCGGG
>JBDHZH010000176.1:0-3283 GCA_039811745.1 Arachnia sp. | reverse complement strand
CCCGCCTCAACCGACTACTCGGTTCGGGCGGCACCTCCTGCCGCAAGGGAGTGCACCAGCCGCTAACCCCGGATACTCAAACCGCGGTGCAACGCTATGAACAGACCCGAAAGGCACCGGCCCTCAGCGACCCAACGGAGATCACCTTCGGTGCCTGAGCTCTGGCGCCGCCGCCCGCGCCCTGCTCATCCGGATGGTCTATCGGTGCCAGGACCCCGCCAGGCACCCGGGCCGTGTAGGCAACCAGGAAGCCCGCACCTTCGTAGTGGCGCGGGCTTCCTGGGATCGGTCAGGACGAACTTCTCAGGGTATTCAAGAGGTCCTGCTGGCGCTGAAGCGCGGCATCCACCCTCTGGTCGAGATTCGTTTCCTCTCTTCGCTTCACTTCAGTGTAATAGCGCGTCGCGAAGCGGAGTTGGTCAGCCATGCTGCTGTCGGCATCGAGCGTGCTGATCGAGCTGAGCAGGTCGAAGGTCCGCTGATCGATCCTCAATGAGACCTGCTCGGCGTCGTCGACAGGAATCGATTCATCGTGGAACGGCTTGACAGTGGGGCCCTTCGACGCCTCATCTGGGGTCCCCGTCATCAGCGGTGCGAGCGATCGTCCGAACCGACTCTTCGCTTCCTGAATGCGGTCCTTCAGATCTGGATCATCCAGCCGCATGGTGATGTACCGACTCAGCGCCATCCTCAAATGCTCGGCGAGCGTCCCCCCGTCCACCAGAACGAACGCACTCAACACATCCAACATCGATCTGGGGATCTTGGCGGTGACGGGCCGGTCCGGGCCGTTGCGCACCGATCGAGGCGCCGCCGCTGCGATGGCCGACTCAAAGGTGGAAGGTAGGGCTACGAGCTGGGCAGCGCTCCCACGCCCGCGCAGACTGGTTCGAGTCCGAGTCATGCGATGCCTCCTTGGGTCGGCTTCATCCACGGTCCGAAATGGCACGTCATAGCGCTCACCCTTCTCCTTCAGAGTCTGGAATGACTGACGGCGCGCCCTGAGACGCGCCGCCCGTAGCGTAACGCCTCAAGATGTGTGCCCCTAGCAAGTATTAGAAATACATGCGTTCGTGATACGATGCTGTCCCAGTTCGGACGCCACGGAGGTTCGCCATGACGACCAAAGCCCCCCGACCAGACGCCCACGGCCCCGAACAGCAGGACACGGACCTGCTGGACGTCGCCACCTTCCTCCAGCACATCGGCCTCGACGGCGTCGAGATGCTGCTGTCAAGGATCTCCAATCCGCACGATGTCCCGGAGACCACCGACCTGGACATCGCGAACGGCACCCCGATCAATGCCGACATCTCGGGCAGCACGGACCTCGATCAGCCCGGGATCACCTCCGAAGAAGAAGCACTCGCCGGTCTCGACCGCCTTGGAGAAGCGGCGACAGAGCGAGAATCCACCAACGGAACCCCAGCGATCCAGGAAGATCTCGACCTAGACAAGTTCCTCACCGGCAGGGTGGCCGAGCGGTTCCCGAACGCTCGGATTGCCACCGAAGAGTCGGACGCCCCGACGTGGAATGCGTTCGTTCAGCCGGGAAGCAAGATGCGTTTCCAACTCGACCCCCTCGACGGATCGGTCCCGGCGATGGCGCTTGGCTTCGGGTTCGGGGTCACGGCCGGGTGTTACCTGGGCGACCATCTCGCGGTCAGCGTGACTGTGAACTCCTCTCGGCAGGTCCTTGCGTTGGTCGGTCACCGCGTCTACAGCACGTACGATCGAGCGCCGCTCCGGGTGCTCACCGATCCGCGTGCGGGGTCGGCAGGCAAGTCCGACGGCATGATCAATACCAAGCCGGGGACCGTAGCGGTTGTTGCCGCGCTCGCACCGGCTCGCGAGAATGTCGCTCCTCTGTTCGACCCGACGCTGTCCTGGGGGTTGCCGACGCTGCGGTACTCCGGGAAGGACTACCCGGATCCCGGCCTTACCGTGTTCACCACCGGCGGCGCACCTGCTGCTCATATGCTTGCCGCTGGGCAGCTACAGGTGCTGGTGTGCCCGAATCCCCAGGCCGTCCACGACGCCTTCCCACTTGCTGCACTGGCTGTCCTCGGCTTGCCGTGTTTCGACGACGATGGGCTGGTCCCCGCGGAGGTCTTCTTGGAAGACTTCGAAGCGCCACAGCGGCCGCGGGATCCCGGATACCTCGCCGTACGGCGCTGCGTGTTCACCGCTCCAGACGCGGAGTCCCGCCGCATCGGCGAGCTGATCGCCGCCCGGGTGTTCCATCGCCGTCGCCGCACGGCGTGACCAGGGGAGGGGTCCAAGAAGCATTCGGACCCCTCCCCGCAACCCTTCGCGGACTCAGCTCCGCCCAGCTTGACCTGCACGTTTCCCGGACACGTTCACAGTTCGTGGGAAGTCCTCGCCGAACAAACGTGTCCGTGAACGGCACGATGCCGGTGCTGGGCGTATTCGGTGTCCTTGTCGATGCCCAACTTCCTGATGCGGGAGCAGTTCCCGGTGCCGGTCTGGTGTCGGCGCCGAGAACCGGCCCCCACCCCGACGACATCGAGGATTGGAGACCATTCAACAGCGAACCTCACCACCGGACTCGCCGAACAACCCTTCCAGGAGCCTCAGCGATCGAGCTGGGGCTCCTGGTGGTCGGGCGCTGGAAGCTCTGTCGTGGGGTCGGCCAGACCGTAGAGGTCGTGCACGGTTCGAGCTAGTGGCACTTCGACATCCTGTGCCGGGCTTGCCTTGCCCTCGAGTTGGGCTGTCAGGTAGGCCAGGTCAGCACGGAGCTGCTCTGCCCGTAGGTGCAGCGCGGCGGCGTGTTCCATCCGTTCAGCGGCTTGCTGCTGGTCTCGTTCGGCGGCCGCCTGGAGTTGGGTCGGGCCTTGTTCGCGGATCTGTTGTCGTGCTGCCAGGGTGGCGTCCTGTTCGGCGTCGTTGCCGATTGCGGGGCCGAGCTGGCGGACCTGCGCGGCGGCCGCGTCGACCACTGCCGTGTCGGCCTGCTGCTCCAGGCGCAGTCGCTCCAGGTTGTCGGCTTCGCGCCGAGCTGCACGGCGGCCGCCGTCAGCGGCGCGTTGCTCGGCGGCAGCGATCTGGGCGGCTCGGTCGCCGAGGACTGGCCGTAGCGCGGTGGCGGTGGCCAGGGCCTGGCGGTATTGCTCGACCATCGCCGCTCGCTGCTCGATATCGTTGTGTCGGCGCTGCACCTCAGCGACGGTCGGCGAGGTGGCCAGGTGCTCGGCGAGCTGTTGTTGTCGGGCGGCCTGGGACTCGACTTCGGCCAGGTCTGCCCGCAGCTCGTCGACGC
>JBDHZH010000175.1:0-3333 GCA_039811745.1 Arachnia sp. | reverse complement strand
GGTCGAGTAGTGCCCGGCGAGGAACGAGCCGGGCACGTGTCGAGACCTCGGCCAAGTTCGCGGGGACCGTCACCGGATCTCGACACGCCTCCTCGTTCCTCGTCGGCTACTCGATCAGCGGGTGTGTGGTTCCGCGGGTCGAGTGCCCCGTATTTCCGCTGGTCGAGTAGTGCCCGGCGAGGAACGAGCCGGGCACGTGTCGAGACCTCGGCCAAGTTCGCGGGGACCGTCACCGGATCTCGACACGCCTCCTCGTTCCTCGTCGGCTACTCGATCAGCGGAATGTGGGGTTCCGCTGGTCGAGCCAGTGCCCGGCGACGAAGGAGCCCGGCGCGTCGGTCGAGACCTGGTGAGGGTTCCCGGGGGCGAACGGGTCAGTGCCAGACGATCTCGTCGAAGCGGGTGGTGGTCATGCGGCAGGTGACGGGGATGTCGTCGCCGACGGCTACGCCCGGGTCGGAGCCGGCGACGAACAGCATTGATGCGTGCATGTGCGGCGGTTCGGCGAACGGCCGCTTCCTGCCGGCGATGGTGAACGGTGACAGGGTCGAGCCGGAGGCCCGCATCAGACCGTCGGCGACGGTGTTGAGCCGCTGGCGCATGCTCCGCTGCGGTACCGGCGCAGCCAGCGCGATGCCGTGGGCGGTGCCGCCGCTGGCGACGACGATGAAGCCGTCGCGAGGGGCCCTGGCCTGGTGGTAGCCGAGGCGCTCACCCCTGCGGATGGGGTGGACGTCGAGGACGGTGGCGGTGGTGGTTAACGTCTCGGGCGCCCCCAACCACAGGCGGGTGCCGATCCGCATGTGGGTGCGGACGCCGATGTTGGTGCGGAGCATGCGGTAGTCGGCGATGCTGAGGTGCGACACCCACAGCGCCCCCCGCAACCTCCCGATGGCCGCCTCGGCCAGTGCCGTCGCCTCGGTCAGGGAACCGTTGGCAGGCAGGTGGATGCTCCAGCCCTCGAAGTGCAGGCCGTCGATGTCGAGGCCGGTGAGTTCGGGGAGGAGCATGCCGTGGCGGTGCATCGTCGTGTCCAGTTCGATCACGACGCGGACGCCTGGATGGGCACCGGCAAGGGCTGCGACGTCCTCGGCACGGGAGACGGTGGTGATGATCTTCGGGTCGTCCAGCAGGGATGTCGCCAGTTCGTCGGCCGGTCGCCACGGGTTCAGGACGACGACATCGCCGCGCCAGCCCGCCAGCCGCACCGTCGTCACCTCGTGGGCGGTTCCGACGGCGAGGACCCCGGCCCGCATCCGGGTGGCCTCGCGGGCGAGCACATCCAGGCCGAAACCGTAGCCGTTGCCCTTCGCGACCGGCACGAGGCCCGGCACCTGCTCCTGCAGCCTGCGCTGCGCCTCGTGCCACTCGTGGGTGGCGACCGTGAGCCGGAGCGTCATGTCAGCGCCGCTTCATGTACTGGTCGAACGCCGCGTACAGCACCGGGTTGATGGGTTTGTCCCATTCCCCGAGGTAGGCGACGGCCTGCCCGCCGGTGCCGACCTTGAACTGGATCAGCCCGATCTCCGGGTCGTCGGCGGCGAGGCCCTCGGTGATCCCGCGGAGGTCGTAGACGGCGCAGCCCTCGGCCAGGGCGTCGCGGATCATGCGCCACTGGACGGCGTTCGAGCCGCGGACGTCCCGCTTGGCGGTGGTGGAGGCGCCGTAGGAGTACCAGGCGTGCTCGCCGACGACGACCATGGTGGTGGCGGCGACGAGGTCGCCGTCGTGTTCTGCGAGGTAGACGCGCATGCGGCCGTCGTGTTCGGCGTTCAGGGCGTCCCACATGTTCTCGAAGTAGGACAGCGCGCGGCCGGTGAAGCCGTCGCGTTCGGCGGTCTCGAGGTAGATCTCGTGGAAGCGGGCCAGGTCGGCGCGGCCGCCGCGGGTGACGACGACGCCGGACTTGTCGGCCTTCTTGATGTTGCGCCGCCACAGCTGGTTCATACCCTTCAGGACTTCGTCCTCGGTCTTGGGCGTGCCGTCGTCGTGGCGCAGCGGCAAGTGGAAGTTGAACTTCGGCTGGCCCGCGGCGAAGCCCTGCCCGTCGGGGGAGGTGCGCCAGTTCAGGTGCTGCAGTTCCCGCAGCCAGCGGGTGGCGGCGATTGGCGTCGTGTCCGGCCTGGCCTCCGACAGCGCCGTGACGGCGTCGTCGGCGATGGCCTGCTTGATCGTCTCCGGCCCCCAGGTGCGCTGCACGACGGCGGGCCCGATGCGCACCGCGAACGCCTTGTTGCGCCTGGCGTAGGCGACCAGCGCGTCGAGCTGGTCGGCGATGTCGCGGCGCTCCCAGTCGAGCACCGGCCCCTCGGGCAGGTAGGCGAGGTAGCGCTTCAGCTTCGGCAGCTGCCGGTACAGCACCAGCCCGACGCCGATCAGGTCCTCGCCGTCGAACCACCCCAGGGACTCGCCCCGCCATTCCCGCTTCACCTTCGCCCACGCGGGCGTCTGCAGGAACGACGCCGACCCGCGGGCGTCGATGAATGCCAGGTGCTGTTCCGGGCTGATCCGCCGCACGATGATGCTCACGGGTCCAACCTACCGGTCGGCTCCCGTCGTGGGGATGTCGCCGCCGGGACGACGTTTTCGGTTTGGCGGGATGGGCTCGAGTGCCGCCGCGGTGTCGGGTTGCCGCTGCCCCTCGTGTGCGCAGACCCGGGGCCGCCAATGCTCTCCTGAGTGTCCATGCCCGGTCGTCGGAGTCCCGGATCCGGGGTTCCCGGGTGGCCACGTCGAAGCCGTCCACCAAAGCGGACTGTCAATCAACTTTCGAGTACATTCCCGCCTGAAGTTTGGCGATTTTCTTAGGAACTTGTAAGGTTTGGGGGGTTCAGTACGCGGGGCGCTGTCGTGGAAGCTGAGAAAGACTCAGAAAAGTCCGACGGTTCCCGCTCAGCTTCCCAGCGTGTTGAGGGTCAGAATTCCTCCCCTGAAAGGGCCCCCCATGTTGTTCGAAGCTGTCACTCTCGAGGCGCTGCACGAGCGCCCCGGCACCACGCCGGGTGGTGACGCCTGATGTTCCACAACCTTCTGAGACGTCTGTCCGAGATTCAGTCGTCCCCTGCTCCGAGGCGTTCTGCGGCTCCTGACATCACAGGCGGCCAGACGGGCGCCGGACCTGCCCGACGCCCTTCTTCGTCTTCATCGGCAAGGCGCAGAACCCATGTTCTCGTCGCCTCGGCCGTCTTCGCGTCCATGGCCGCGCTGATCCCTGCGGGTGCACAGGCTGCCGACGGCCCGAACCTGGCCGCCAACGCGACCGCCACGGCGTCTTCGCAGTCGACGGGCCAGGAGGCCTCGAAGGCGATCGACTCCGTGATCTCGGGCTGGCCG
>JBDHZH010000174.1:0-3342 GCA_039811745.1 Arachnia sp. | reverse complement strand
CGGCCTTTGCCGAGGCGGCAAGCGAACTGCTCGGCGTCGAGGTCGATGTCATCACAGACGGAGGGCTCCGCGACGACCACGAGATCCTGGCGACTGCGGTGGCAATATGAGCGACCGCGACACCGCCGTGCTTCGCGAGATCATCCGGCTCTGCGACGTCGGCGCGGAGCTCGCGGCACGGGGCCACGACTGGTACGTCGGCGACGCGGAGAATGTGCCCGGCCTTGCGGCGGAGTCGCTGATCATCAAGATCGGCGGCCGATGACCACCATCCTGCTCGACACCCAGGCCCTCCTCTGGCTGCTCGACGACAGCCCACGGATGGGAGAACAGGCGAGGGCCCACGTCGAGGCGGCCACCGCAGTCCACTTCTCCGCCGCGTCGCTGTGGGAGATCGAGATCAAGCGGGCCCTCGGCAAGCTCGCGATCTCGGGCGACCTCGCATCGGCCCTCGCCACCTCCGGGCTGACGGAACTGCCCGTCACCGGCGCACACGCCTTTGGCATCTCCCGGGTCGAACTCCCCCACAGGGACCCGTTCGACCGGATGCTCCTGTCCCAGGCACGGGCGGAGCGCATGGCCTTCCTCACCGCCGACGCCGCACTTCTGGCACTCGACGACAACACCATCATCGACGCCCGCCAGTGAGCGACCGCCGCGGGCAGTACGGGGACTCTCACCAGGTCTCGACACGTGCCCGGCTCGTTCCTCGCCGGCCACTACTCGACCAGCGGGACTATGGCTCCTTCATCGCGGGGCACTACTCGACCAGCGGAACTCCCTTTCCGCTGATCGAGTAGCCGACGAGGAACGAGGAGGCGTGTCGAGATCCGGTGACGGTCCCCGGGGACGGTCACCAGGTCTCGACACGTGCCCGGCTCGTTCCTCGCGGGGCACTACTCGACCAGCGGGACCTTGGTTCCTTCGTCGCGGGGCACTACTCGACCAACTGCGGGGCCGCCCCGGTGGGCATAGGGTATGAGCATCCGACGGCACTACGCGCCCAAAGAGGTCTGTTCAATGAAGAAGACGGCACTGAACCCACTGCACGTCGAACTCGGCGCGCGCCTGGTCGACTTCGCGGGCTGGGAGATGCCCGTGCAGTTCGCCGGCATGATCGCCGAGCACCAGCACACCCGCGAGGCGGCCTCGCTGTTCGACGTCTCGCACATGGGCCAGGTGCTTGTCAGCGCCACATCCGGCGACGTCGCCGACGCGGCCGCGGCGCTGGAGACCTTGATCCCAGCCAGCGTCGCAGGACTCGCCGAGGGGCGCCAACGCTACGGGTTCATCACCACGGATACCGGCGGCATCGTCGACGACCTGATGTTCGCCAACCACGGCGACCGGTTCCTGGTGGTGCTGAACGCCTCCCGCACCGACGTCGACCTGGAGCACCTGAACCGCCTCGACGACGTCCGGGTCGAGCACCTGACGGACCGCGCACTGCTGGCCCTGCAAGGACCGCTTGCGGCGACCGCGCTCGAACGACTGGTACCCGGAGTCACAGGACTGAGGTTCATGGACTCGGTCTCCCTCGACTGGGACGGCACGACGGTCCGGGTGTCCCGCTCCGGCTACACCGGCGAGGACGGCTTCGAGGTCTCGGTGCCCAACGCCCGGGCCGTCGAGTTCGCCCGGGCGCTGCTGGCGATGGACGACGTCGCCCCGGCCGGCCTGGGTGCCCGGGACTCGCTGCGCCTGGAGGCGGGCATGCCGCTCTACGGCCACGAGCTGACCGAGGACATCTCCCCCGTCGAAGCGGACCTCGCCTGGGCCATCCCCAAGGTCCGCCGACCGGGCGGCACCCGTGCCGGCGGCTACCCTGGCGCGGAAGTGATCGAGGCCCAGCTGGCCGACGGCGCGCCCCGGCGACGCGTGGGGCTGAGGATCGAGGGCCGCGCGCCCGTCCGCGAGGGCGCCGACGTCTTCGCCACCCCCGACACGGCCGCCCCCGTCGGGACCATCACCTCCGGCGGCTTCTCCCCCACGCTCGGCGGCCCGATCGCGATGGCGCTGATCGACTCCGCCGCCGCTGTCGAGGAGGTCCACGTGGAGTTGCGCGCCAAGCGCGTCCGCGCCGACGTCGTGCCCATGCCTTTCGTCCCCCACAAGTACCAACGATGAGAAGGAACCGACCATGCTGAAGTTCACGGCAGACCACGAATGGCTTGACTACGACGGCGAGGAGGTCGCCGTCGGCATCACCGACCACGCCGCCACCGAGCTCGGCGACATCGTCTACATCGAGCTGCCCGAGGTGGGGGCCGAGGTGAGCAAGGGCGACGAGGTGGTCGCCATCGACTCCACCAAGGCCGCCAGCGGCATCAACGCCCCCATCGACGGTGTCATCGCGGCCGTCAACGAGGACCTGAACGACGCCCCGGAGAAGGTCAACGCCGACCCGATGACCACCTGGTTCTTCAAGATCACCCCGGACGACGCCTCGCAGCTGGACGACCTGATGGACGAGGACGCCTACCGCTCGCAGATCGGCTGAGGCCGTGCCCACCTGGGAGCCGACCGTCTACGACCCCGACGACTTCGCCAACCGCCGCCACATCGGCCCGAGTCCGCTGGAGATGCAGCGGATGTTCGAGACGCTCGGCGTGGAGAGCCTGGACGAGCTGATCGACCAGGCGGTGCCGGCGTCGCTCCGGCAGGCGACCGACCTGGCCTGGGAGCCGATGACCGAGGGCGCCGTCGTCGCGGAGCTGCGCCGGATCGGGGCCGGGAACCAGGTGTTCACGTCGATGATCGGGCAGGGCTACCACCAAACGATCACGCCGCCGGCCATCCAGCGCAACGTGCTGGAGAACCCCGCCTGGTACACCTCCTACACGCCCTACCAGCCGGAGATCTCGCAGGGCCGGCTGGAGGCGCTGCTCAACTTCCAGACGATGATCATCGACCTCACCGGGCTGGACATTGCCGGCGCCTCGCTGCTAGACGAGGCCACCGCCGCCGCCGAGGCCATGGTGATGGGTTTCAACCACGCCAAGGGCAAGCGCCGCCGCTGCTTCGTCGCCGACGACCTCCACCCGCAGGTGCGTGCCGTGCTGGCGACGCGGGCCAGGCCCTACGGGATCGAGCTGGTCAGCGGCCCGGCCGAGGGCGCCACCCCTGACCAGACTTGGTTCGCCGCCATCGTCTCCTACCCAGGCACGCACGGGCGCCTGCGCGACCACACCGAGTTCTTCGCCGCGCTGCACGACGTCGGAGCGCTGGCGATCGTCGACGCCGATCTGCTCGGGCTCTGCCTGCTGAAGGAGCCGGGCGCGATGGGCGCCGACATCGCCGTCGGCTCGGCGCAGCGTTTCGGCGTGCAGATGGGCTACGGCG
>JBDHZH010000173.1:0-3353 GCA_039811745.1 Arachnia sp. | reverse complement strand
GTCAATTACATAAAACCTGGCCAAGTGGGGGGTGACGGTGGCTGCGGGCCTGCCGACCGGCGGCGTCGGAGCGATCCCCGCGCTGGCCACCGGCGTGGTGGTCGGTGCCGGCATGGATGCGCTGTTTGGAAATGCGATGACGGACTTCTACACGAAGACGCCCATCGCGCAGGGGCTGGCGAATGCGTCGCGTTGGATCGGCGACTTCTTTGGGGGCTCTGGTCAACCGGCGCTGGCTGGCGCATAATCGGCAGCGATGACACAGCCGACACCGCCCTCCGCAGCGAACTACGGCCGTCTGCTCGCGCAGGCCACGCCAAGCTCGATGCAGTCCACGTCCATGACCCTCAATCGCATCCTGATGGTCGTCCTTCTGCTGGCATTGCCCTTCTGCCTGGCCGCGTTCTGCGCCGGGACGGCGAGCCCGGACTCGCTCACGCTGCCCGCGATCGTCGGGGTCGTGAGCGGCATCGGCTGTCTGATCCTGTTGCCCAAAGTGCTTGGGACCAGGAAGACCGAGATTGTCGGCGCCGAAGCCTATGAAGCCGGCGTCGGTTTTCGCTTCCGAGAGGGCGGCCGCTTCGTGGCCTGGCAGGACATCACCGGGCTGGAGATGGCGGGTGAGTCCATTTGGGCGGGCGGCGGAAGCAGCCTTTTTGATCTGCTCTTCATCATCCCCATCGCGATCTGGACGCTGCTGAAGCATGGCAATAAACGGCTGTTTCGCTACACCGTGACAGCCCGTGACGGATACAAGGCCCGCTTCTCGATGGAGGACCTGACCGGCGCGGATGCGGTTGCCGCCGTGATCTCGCGCTACACCGGCCTGCCGCTCAAGTAGACGACACTGGTCCGGGGCTGTTGTCGATTCGTTGGTGCACCCTTCCCGGCGATCCTAAAAAACGCTACACTTCACGAGGGAGCTTGCACTCATGAAAATCCGCCTGACATCGCCCGAAGTGATGGTCGCGCTCAAGACCATCGGTGCCGCTGAATATCCGCCGTTGGGCGAAACCGGTCTCGGTGATTTGCCCGCAGCAGAATTGCGTGGGGCGCTCGCTGCCGGGCGTGCCAGCCTGATTGCGCGCGGGTATGCGTCAAACAACCCTGCCGCCACCGAAACTGGCATTGACCTTGCCCCGGTCATGATGGCCACCCTCGCCGTGTCCGCGGTCCCCGAGGCTGGCTTCTGGCTGGTGACCGAAGCCAACGGGTCCGCCAGGCGCAGCGTGCGGATCAACTGGACGCGCACCGTCGCCTGCCGCACCTGGGTGGACGAGGATGATATTCACACGTTTGACTTCCTGGCATCCAACGAGCGGGATGCCGTGCTTGCCGCGCTCGCCGACGCCGCCGGGATCGCCAGCGCGCCCACCGATACGACGTTCGATGCGTTTGCCATTCCCGCCGAGCTGGCGGTGCTGTTCAAGCGCAGCCAGGCGGAAGGCGCCGTCGCCGGAGATATTGCGGCTCGCCTGACGGGTGCCGGCGCTTCCACGGGCACCGCGAAAATCGTCGCGGACATCATCACCCAGGTTTCGGCCGCCGGTACGCTGCTGGGGCTGAGCAACCGGGGTGGTGAGGGCGCCGGGGCGCAGGCTGTGACCTGGTTGCGGGCGGGGGCGGCGGGTTGCCTGGTGGCCGCACAGGGGGAAGGCGCCCTCGTCCAGCCGCTGACGCGCACGACGCTGCGCGACCAGCTCGCCCGGGTGATGGTCGTCGCCATGGAGGACAGCCGCCCCTTCGATGAGCTGATGGCCGAAGCCTCGGCCGCGTGACTTTCCCGAAAACATGCGAGTGCCGGCATTGGCACTCCGTGGTAAAACGTCTAGGCCATGACAATTCAGTCCAAGGCTGTGAGTGCCCCCGGGCGACTCCTCCGATGCTTTCAGGTCGTATTGCTTGCGGTGTGTTTGGCTGGCCTCGGCCTGGGAGCCGGGTTTGGCCATCCGCCAACCGTCACCAGCGCGCAGACGAACGCCACCTACTTCATCGACGATGTCGATGCCACGCGCTTTCCAACGGTCAGCTTTCGCCTGCGCGCGGTGGACTTGAACAACAAAGTCGTCACCGGATTGACCAGTGCCAACCTGCCGGTCTACGAAAACGGCAAGCAGGTTCCGGCGGCCAATGTCACGATCACCCCGCGCGACGACGGCCCGATGACGATCTTCTTCGTGGTCGATCAAGGGGCCAACGCGCTCTACAACAATTTCAGCGCGTTTTCGCTGGGCGCGATGCGCAAGTCGATGAGTCGGCTTGTCGAGGGGGGCTTCTTCCGCGAGGGCCGCGATCGGGTCAAGGTGCTGGTGCGGGAGAACATCCCGATCAACAACGACCGGACGGTGCCGCGCCTGGACACAACCAGCAAGGCCAGCGAGTTCACGAACTTCCTGTCGATCTACACCTTTGACAACAGCAAGGGCGGATTGACAAAGGGGTTGGATGCCGTGTCCGAGGCGCTGCGCGGCATCAATGAGGCCGTGCCGGAGCCGGGGCGGCAGGCGACGGCCGTGGTGCTGATCACCAACTACATCGAGGACCCGGCCGCGGCGACGGCGACGACCTTCGCCGGCAACCTGGCCGCGCAGGCCAAGAGCAGCTTCGTTACGCTGTATGCGATGCAGACGAATGCGCAGCAGTTCAACCGCGCCCCGCTGGACGCGCTGGTGCTGGGTTCCTTTGGACGCTACGCCCCGTTGACCAATTCGACGGTCGACAGCCTCGCAGACGACATCTACCGCACCATTTCGGCGCAGCGCCTGAGCTACCAGGTGAGCTATGTCTCGACCTCCGGGGATACCGGCACACGAACGGTCACCGTCGGTGGGCCCGAGGCGCCGGCATCGGGTGCGGGCGGGCGCGCCGGTACCTACTCGGCAAAGGCGGTACCCGCGGCGGTGCGTCTCGACGGGCTCCCGACGTCGGCATTGCGGCGTGAGGCGCGCCCGGGGTCATCCGTGAGCAACCCGCAGTATGACCCGCTCACGCTCAAGGTTTCGGCGACGATCTCGTATACCGACGGCATCGTTCGACCGTTGACCGAGGCGCGCCTGCTCGTGAACAACGTTTTGAAGTCGACCCAGACGCAGTTTGCGCCGGGCACGACGCGCGTGGACTTCACCGTCGACCTGTCCGACATCACGACGCCGGGCGTCAACAATGTCACGGTCGGGGTGCGGATCAAGGACTCGCTGGGGATCGAGTCGGGCAATCAGGATCGCGTCGTCGTTGACGTCGCGCGCGCGCCCGAGCCGACCGCCACGCCGACGCCGGTTCCGAAGGGCGTGTTCGAGACGGGCGAAGGCATCGTCGCCATGGTGGTCGCGGCGGTGGTGCTGGGCCTCGGGCTG
>JBDHZH010000172.1:0-3365 GCA_039811745.1 Arachnia sp. | reverse complement strand
GGGCCGAGTCGCTGGGCGCTTCCTGGGGGCCGTGCAAGCCGGTGAACTCGATGCCGCGCTGCAGGACCTCGCGGCGGAGAGCGCCTCCGGTGGGGCGTCGCCGTGACGCTGGCGGTGAGTGTCACGGAGACGGTGACCGGCGGCTCACTGCTGTTGGCGGTGCCGCTGGCGCTGCTGGCCGGGTTCGTGTCCTTCGCCAGTCCGTGCGTGCTGCCGCTGGTGCCCGGTTACGTCGGGGTGGTGACCGGGATGACCGGTGCCGAACTCGAGGAACCGGTCGCGCCGAAGCACACCAAGATCCTGACCGGGGTGGGGCTGTTCATCCTCGGCTTCTCGTTGGTCTTCATCTCCTACGGCGCGTTACTCGGCTATGCCGGGGAGGTGTTGCTGGAGTACCAGGAACCCATCCAGCGGGTGCTCGGCGTGGTCATCATCGTGCTCGGCATCGGCTTCATGGGCGCGCTGCCGTGGCTGCAACGGGACGTGAAGTGGCATGTGTCGCCCAACCTGGGGATGTGGACCGCGCCCGTGCTCGGGGTGCTGTTCGGGCTGGGCTGGACGCCCTGCATCGGCCCGACCTTGGCCGCTGTCCAGGCTCTGGTGTTCTCCGAGGGTTCGGCCCTGCGGGGAGCGTTGCTGTCGTTGGCCTACTGCATCGGGCTCGGGGTGCCGTTCCTGATCATCGCGCTGGCCTTTCGGCGGATGGCCGGCACCGTGATGTGGCTGCGCACCCATTCGCTGTGGGTCCTGCGGTTCGGCGGTGCGACCCTGATCCTCATCGGAGTGCTGCTCGTTACCGGGCTGTGGAACGAGATCTCCATCTGGTTGCGGGTGTGGGCGGGCAGTTTCGAGGTGACGCTGTGACAACAACTGTGGAACCCACTCGCAGCCAAGGACCCCGTCTGGGTGTGCGGGGGTGGCTGCGCTGGGGCTGGCGCACCCTCACCAGCATGCGCACGGCGCTGATCCTGCTCCTGCTACTGGCGCTGGCGAGCATCCCCGGGTCGGTGTTCCCGCAGCGCGGCACAGATGCGGCGGCTGTCGCCGAGTGGATCAATGCCAACCCGCAGGTCGGCCCGTGGCTCGACCGGTTCGGGATGTTCGATGTCTTCGCTGCCCCGTGGTTCGCCGCGGTCTACTTGCTGCTGATCGTGTCCTTGATCGGGTGCATCGTGCCGCGGACCGCGGACTTCCTACGTACTGTGCGCATGCCCCCTCCCGCGGCACCGTCGCGACTGTCGCGCATGCCTGCCTACGAGCGCACCGACGCCGATCCGCAGGCGCTCGACCTCGCCGAGGAGTACCTGCGCGCAAAGCACTGGCGGGTGCGTCGGGAGACTGACTCGATCGCCGCGGAGAAGGGCTACCTGCAGGAGGTTGGCAACCTGCTGTTCCACCTGTGCTTCATCTTCCTGCTGCTCGCCGTGGCGGTCGGTGGGCTGTTCGGGTGGTCGGCCAAGGTGATCGTGGTCGAGGGTCGCGGGTTCACCGGTTCGCTCACGCAGTTCGACTCCTTCCGCAACGGACGGTTCGTGGATCCTGACCAGATCGCACCCTTCTCGGTGGTGCTCAAGGACTTCACGGCGACGTTCCAGGAGACCGGCCAGCAGGCCGGCGCCCCGCGGCAGTTCGACGCGAAGGCGCTGGTGCGCCAGCGGCCCGGAGCCCCCGAGGTCGAGGAGGAGTTCAGCGTCAACTCGCCGCTGGTGCTCCCCGGGGTCAAGGTCTTCCTCACCGGCCACGGGTACGCGCCCGAGATCAAGGTGACCCGACCGGACGGGACGGTCATCTTCGACGATGCGGTGGTCTTCCTGCCCCGCGACGGCAACCTCACCTCCTCGGGGGTGGTGAAGGTTCCAGACGTGGAACCGGGGTTCGCCCTGACCGGACTGTTCCTGCCCACCGCCACGATCGACCCCGTGATGGGCCCGATCTCCACGTTCCCGGCGGCCAAGGACCCGCAACTGTTCCTCGGTGCGTTCACCGGCGATGTGCCGACCGGGGGGAACGTTTACAAGCTCGACACCAGTGGCCTCGAGCGCATCGGCACCGAGTCGCTTCGCCCCGGCCAGACGTGGACCCTGCCGGACGGCACCGACGTGGAGTTCGTGGGCTACCGCGACTTCGCGAACCTCTCGCTGGCCCACGATCCCGGGCGCTGGCTTGCTCTGGTGGCCGCGGCGCTTGTGATCCTGGGGGTCTCGATGTCCTTGCTGCTGCAGCGCCGCCGCGTGTGGATCCGGATGGTTCCGGGAGCGGATACAGTGGCGGACGTGGCCGGGTTGAGCCGATCGGGTGGCGGACGGGTCCACGAGGACGTCCGGGAGATCGTTACCGTGGTGCACAAGCCGCAGACAACGGAAGATGAGACATGGCACAACTGAGCAACACTGCTGTCTACGCGTCGATGCTGGTGTACGCATTGGCGCTGTTCGCCTTCGCCGCGTCATTGGCGGCCCGCCGGGTGCCGCTGGCGAGTTCCCAGAAGGTCCTGGTGGGTGCGGCTGGCGCCACGGACACTGAGCCGCAGGAAGCGGATGAGCCGGGCCGCAGATCAGGCAACATCGCTCTGTCGCTGACTTGGCTGGCCACGGGACTGCTCATCGTCGGGTTCGTGTTCCGAGGATTGGCCGCCGAGCGTTTCCCGTTGGGGAACATGTACGAGTTCTCCCTCGGTGCCGCCATCGCCGTCGCGCTCGTCTACCTCATCGCTGCCTCCCGTACCGACCTGCGTTGGCTCGGTGTGTGGGTGGTCGGGGCGGTCCTGCTGACGCTCGGCGTGGCGGTCACCCTGCTCTACACCGAGTCCGCGCAACTGGTCCCGGCACTGAAGTCGTGGTGGTTGGTCATCCACGTCAGCGCGGCAGCTGTGTCCGGTGGTGCTTTCACCCTGAGCGCAGGTTTCATCGGCGCCTACCTGATCAAGCAGCGTGCGGAGGACAAGGGCACTGCGGACAAAGGCCTTGCCGGACGGCTGCCCAGCGCGGAGCGTCTGGACAGCCTGGCCTACCGCACGATCGCCTTCGTGTTCCCGGTCTGGACCTTCGCGGTGATCGCCGGGGCGATCTGGGCGGAGAACGCCTGGGGCCGCTACTGGGGCTGGGACCCCAAGGAGACCTGGGCCTTCATCACGTGGGTGATCTACGCCGGCTACCTGCACGCCCGCTCGACGGCCGGCTGGAAGGGGCGGAAGGCCGCGATCATCGGCCTGATCGGTTTCGTGGCGTTCCTCATCAACTACTTCGGGGTGAACTTCTTCGCCGAGGGTCTGCACTCCTACTCGGGCGTCTGAGTCACTGCGGCATCCCGCGCAGGAAGTCGGGATCGTCGTCGGGTCCGAGGTAGCGCGGGCCGTCCTCGGGCAG
>JBDHZH010000171.1:0-3394 GCA_039811745.1 Arachnia sp. | reverse complement strand
AACCCCTACGACACGTCACCATCACCATCAACGGCCAACCACTCCAAGCCGAACCAGCCCTCCCAGAACCAGCCCAACAACTACTCACAGCACTGGGGCACTAAACAGGTCCAACTCAGGTTGGAGGAGTTGGAGGGCTACAACATCGTCCGCGCCATCGCAGTGAGTGAGGTGTCAGTGGAGCGGGTGGCTGGACGTGATACCAAGTCGTACTTTGGAGTGCTCTTGGACGACAACAACCGCAAGCCGATCTGTCGGCTGCACTTCAATCGGCGGCAGAAGTTCCTTGGCCTCCTGGATGTGGAAAAGGTCGAGACGAGGATCCCGATCGACACGACGGCCGACATCTATCGGTACGCCGAGCAGATCCGAGAGGCGGTTCGTCGCTTTCTCTGAGAGCTTGTGGCCGCATGTGGGTGCGGAAGTTGCGTTGATGGTACTAGGGTACGGCGCGGAGTGCGTTGTGCAGTGCTCGATTGGCACTGTCGCTTGACGGTCACACAGATATCAAGCAAGCACCGGATCTGACGCTCGCGCGTTCACCAACTGATACCCACTACGTTGAGGAGGAACTGACATGACGCACACACCGCCGCGGATCCAGACGGACACCTCGTTCAGTTCTGAACGTTGACCTGGGCGTCGAAGAAGTGGTCACCGTCACTGGGCACAGGCTCACTCCTGAAGATGTCGCGGACTTGATGGACGAGGTACACCGGATCAGTGGTCGCCTGCCACTCTCGGCTTGCGGGGAGCGTTCCCCGCATGTCACGCTCAGGCTGCCTTCGGAAACGCTGGCTCGGTTGGATGCTGTCGCCAGCCCGGGCGGTGTGCGGCGCTCCACCTTGGCGCGGGAGGCCATCGAGGAGTTCCTGGCGGCCGGCTGACACGGACGACCGATGGTCTTGGCGGCCCCGGGAGGATTCGAACCTCCGACACATGGTTTAGGAAACCACTGCTCTATCCCCTGAGCTACGGGGCCAACGTCGAACAGCGTACCGGCCCCGCGCCGTCGTTGCGAAACGGACGGGCGGGGCCGGTAGCGGGGCTCAGGCGCCGCGCGGGTGAGTCATATCCATGGGGATGACCCAGGCGTCGAACTGCTCGTCGGTCAGGTAGCCGAGTTCGAGGGCGGCCTCGCGCAGCGACGTGCCGTCGGCGTGCGCTTTCTTGGCGATCTTGGCAGCCTTGTCGTAGCCGATGTGCGGGTTCAGGGCCGTGACCTGCATCAGGTTGCGGTCCAGGTTGGCCTTGATGTGGTCCAGCTGCGGTTCGATGCCGACGGCGCAGTGGTCGTTGAAGGCGGAGCAGGCATCCCCGATGAGGCGGATGCTCTCCAGGACCGCGTGGGACATGACCGGCTTGAAGACGTTCAGCTGGAAGTTGCCCTGGCTGCCGGCGAAGCCGACCGTGGCGTCGTTGCCGAACACCCGGGTGGCGACCATCGTCATGGCCTCGGACTGGGTGGGGTTGACCTTGCCGGGCATGATCGAGGAGCCCGGCTCGTTCTCGGGGATCGTGATCTCGCCGATGCCGTTGCGGGGGCCGGACGCGAGCCAGCGCACGTCGTTGGCGATCTTCATCAGCGCCATCGCGAGCACACGCAGCGACCCGGAGACCGCGACCAGGGCGTCGTGGGCCGACAGGGAGGCGAACAGGTTCTCCGCCTGCCGGAAGGGGTGCCCGGTCTCCTCGGAGATGTGCGCGGCGCAGGTGGCGCCGAAGCGCACGTGCGCGTTCAACCCGGTGCCGACTGCGGTGCCGCCGATCGCCAGGTCCTGGAGGCCCTGCTCCGAGTGGCGGACCTGCGCCAGCGCGAAGTCGAGCTGCGCGACCCAGCCGGAGACCTCCTGGCCGAGCGTGATCGGGGTGGCGTCCTGCAGGTGCGTGCGGCCGACCTTCACGATGCCCTTGAACGCCTCGGCCTTGGCGGCCAGGGTGTCGCGGAGGGTCTGCACCTGGGCGTACAGCTTGTCGTGGAGCTCCAGGACGATTGCGATGTGCATCGCGGTCGGGAACGTGTCGTTGCTGGACTGGCCACGGTTCACGTGGTCGTTCGGATGGACGGGCGACTTGGAGCCCATCTCGCCGCCCAGGATTTCGATGGCGCGGTTGGAGATGACCTCGTTGGAGTTCATGTTGGACTGCGTGCCGGACCCGGTCTGGAACACCACCAGCGGGAAGTGAGCGTCGAGCTTGCCGGAGATGACCTCGTCGGCCGCCTGCACCAGGGCCGCGGTCTCCGCCTCGCCGAGCGGCAACTCGCCGAGTTCGGCGTTGGCCAGCGCCGCGGACTTCTTCAGGATGCCGAGCGCCTTGATCATGGTGCGGCCCCATACGAACGTGTCGCGGCCGATCGGGAAGTTGCCGATGCTGCGCTGCGTCTGCGCGCCCCAGTACTTGTCGGCGGGCACCTCGACGGCGCCCATGGAGTCGGTTTCAATGCGGATGTCAGCCATGGGCTGATCCTATTGGACCGACTCCCGCGGGCACTGGGCGGGTCAGGCAATCCTCCTGGCCGGGGTTTCCCGGCCGGCTGCGGGCCCGCCAAGCTCCAAGCGGCAGCCGTTCGGCTCGGCGAACGGGAGGAGAGTAACCCCCTCGGCCGCGCCGATCCGACGCAGCACGCCGTCGATCAGACCGTGGTGGATCTCGCAGATGAAGGACGGATCCCCCGGCGAGGCCGCAAGGAGTGGGCAGGTGCGCAACACCAGGGCCTCGCCCTGGGCGACCTCGAGTCGGGCCGGGTCGAAGCCGAGGATGTCCAGCACCTCGACGACGGCGTCGACGGCGTGCTCCCTGGTCTCGTCGTCCAGGGCGTCTGCCTCCTTCTCGCCCCAGATGCGGCCGATCTCCCGGGCCTCGTGGGGACCGTGGCCCGTCTGGACCAGGTAGGAGGCGAACGCGCCCGCAAGCCCGGAGGGCTCGTCGGCGCCGGGGGAGAGGAGCTTGCGCCCTGCGTCGGTCAAGCTGTGGCCTCTGGGACGGCGACCCGGGCCGCTGCCCGGAACGTCCGCGATGGTGATGTAGCCGTCGTGCTCGAGGGCGGACAGGTGGGGTCGGGAGGCGTTGGGATGGCCTCCGAGATGCTCGGTCAGTTGCGTGATGGTGATGTGTTCACCGCCGAGATCACGCACCGCGGCCAACACCCTGAGACGCGCATTCGAAAGACTGCTGTGGGCCGAGTTGTGCATGGATCGAGCCTACCTCGTAACTACAGGCCACCTGTAGTAATCTCAGCCCGTGACCGAACTGAGAATCACCGAGAAGAAGCCCTCCTCCTGCGGCTGCGGCGGCCATGACGAGGGCCTGCCAGAGTTCGACGCCCGCGTCGTCCCGCATGCCGTACGGCATGCCTCGATCCTCGGCGTCGTCGACGCCCTGCAGCCGGGGA
>JBDHZH010000170.1:0-3407 GCA_039811745.1 Arachnia sp. | reverse complement strand
GTCTTACGATGTGTGACAATACTGAACAAGCACCGGCGACGGGGGTCGTGGGCCGGGCAGCTCTGTATGTGGCGAGGTATGAGGGGGCAGGTGTGAACGGTGGAGCGTGGTGCTGGCGCCCACCCGAGCGAACCTCCCTTCGGACCGACGATCCGCGGGCAGCCGGTCGCCAGAAACGATCTGTTCATCTCAACGGTTCGTCGGAATCCCGGGCGGCCTTTGGAAAGGCGTGCGTTCATGTCAAATAGTGCCTGTCGGCTCTGTGGATCCACCAGCTTGGCCAGTGTGGTGGACCTGGGCGCCACCCCGCCCTGCGAGCTGTTCCTCACCGCCGACCAGGTGGACCGGCCCGAGATGACGTACCCCCTGCATTTGCGGGTGTGCACCCACTGCTGGCTCGCGCAGATCCCGCCGCTCATCGTGCCCGAGGACACCTTCACCGAGTACGCCTATTTTTCGTCGTACTCCGACAGTTGGGTGCGCCACGCGAAGGACTTCGTCGACGGCGCCGTGCGTCGTCTCGAACTCGGAGACGATGCCTTCGTTGTCGAGGTGGCCAGCAACGACGGCTACCTGCTCCAGCACGTGGTCGACCGCGGCATGCGCTGCCTGGGCATCGAACCGTCGGTGAATGTCGGTGAGGCCGCGCGAGCCAAGGGTGTACCGACGGTCACTGCCTTCCTCACCCCGGAGTCGGGGGCCGACGTTCGACGTGACCATGGGCCGGCCGATCTCGTGGCGGCCAACAACGTGTACGCGCACATTCCGGACGTCATCGGTTTCACCAAGGGGCTGCGAGCGCTGGTCGCCGATGACGGGTGGGTCTCGATCGAGGTCCAGCATCTGCTGACCCTCATCGAACTCAATCAGTACGACACCATCTACCACGAGCACTTCCAGTACTACACGGTGGCCTCGGCCCAACGCGCCTTGGCGTCGGGCGGGTTGGCCCTCGTCGACGTGGAGTTGCTACCCACCCACGGCGGGTCGATCAGGCTCTGGGCCCGACCCGCCGAGGTCGCCGGCGAGCCGTCGGCGCGGGTGGCGGACGTGTTGGCCCGTGAGAAGGCGGCGGGCCTGCACGAATTGGCCGGGTACGTCGAGTTCGGGGATCAGGTCGCCAAGGTGCGCCGAGACCTCCTGCGTTTCCTGATCGACGCCGCCGAACAGGGTAAGTCGGTGGTCGGCTACGGAGCCCCCGGCAAGGGCAACACGCTGTTGAATCACTGCGGTATCCGGCCCGACCTGCTTGCGTACACCGTCGACCGGAACCCGTACAAGCATGGTCGGTTCACCCCGGGCACGCGAATTCCGATCCTTGACCCGGAGCGGATCGCCCAGGATCGGCCGGACTACGTGCTGATCCTGCCCTGGAACCTGCGGGAAGAGCTGACCGGGCAACTGTCCTACGTCGGTGAGTGGGGCGGCCGACTGGTCTTCCCCATTCCCCATCTCGATGTCGTCACTGTCTGATATGCGCCCGCACACTACCGATCCGGAGGCGTCATGAAGGTCGTTCTGTTCTGTGGTGGCCTGGGTATGCGAATGCGGAGCGGGCCCACCGACGATCTGCCCAAGCCGATGGCGCAGGTCGGCCCGCGCCCGTTGATCTGGCACGTGATGCGCTACTACGCGCATTTCGGACACACCGAATTCGTGCTCTGCCTGGGCTACGGTGCGCACCACATCAAGAACTACTTCCTGGACTATCGGGAGACCGAGTCCAACGATTTCGTGCTCCGGCGTGGAAACGTCGAGCTGCTCGACACCGACATTGCCGATTGGACGATCCATTTCGTCCAGACCGGCATCGAATCGGCGATCGGTGAGCGACTTCGACGGGTCCGGGAGTACCTGGACGGCGACGAGATCTTTCTGGCGAACTACGCCGACGTACTGTCGGACGCCCCGTTGGACACGATGATCGACAAGTTTGCGGCCAGCGACAACGGCGCGATGATGATGGTGGTTCCCCCGGAATCCACCTTTCACTGCGTCGACATCGACGGGTACGGCAAGGTGAACGGGATCACCCCGGTCAGCGAGATGCCGCTGTGGTCCAACGGCGGATTCTTCGCCCTCCGGCAGGAAATCTTCGACCACATCCCCGAGGGTGGTGACCTGGTGGCCGACGGATGCGTCGAACTCGCCAAACGGAACAGGTTGTTGGCCTATCCGTATCGCGGGTTCTGGAAGCCGACGGATACCGTGAAGGAGCGGTTCGCGCTCAACGACGCCTACGACCACGGTGACCGGCCGTGGATGCTCTGGTCGAGGTGACCCTTCGATGATCTCCCTTCGTACCGGCGCCCTCACCACTGTGTGCGTGCTTGGCGCGCACTGCGACGACATCGCAATCGGGGCCGGCGGAACCCTGTTCGATCTCTGCACCGCCAACCCCGGCCTACGGGTGCACGGTCTCGTGCTGTCCGGCGGCGGCACCGAACGTGAGGGCGAGGAGTACGCGGCGCTGGCCGCGTTCTGTCCCGGCGCCGAATTGACGCTCGCGGTGCTCAAACTTCCGGACGGACGTCAACCCGCGCACTGGGACGAGGCCAAGGCGGCCCTGGAGGAGCTTCGCGCGCAGGCCAACCCCGACCTGATCATCGCGCCGAACCGGGCCGACGCGCACCAGGACCACCGCTCGCTGGCCGAACTCGTGCCCACCGCCTTCCGCGACCATCTCGTCCTGGGGTACGAGATCGTCAAGTGGGACGGAGATCTCGGTCGGCCAACGGTGTACCGGCCGCTGGATGCCAGCACCATCGACACCAAGATCGACCTGCTGTTCCAGCACTACCCGTCGCAGCGGCACCGTCCCTGGTATGACCGCGAGGCCTTCATCGGACTGGCCCGGATTCGAGGCATCGAATGTGGGGCACGCTATGCGGAGGCCTTCTATGCCAACAAGCTCGTCGTCGATCTGTCGGGAGACTGAACCCACATGCGCGTATTGCTGACCGGGCACCAGGGATACCTGGGCACCGTCATGGCTCCGCTCCTTGCCGAAGCCGGTCACGAGGTCACCGGACTCGACTCGGGACTGTTCGCCGACTGCGTGCTGGGCCCGGCCCCGGCCGATCCTCGCGGGTTCCAGGTCGACCTGCGCGATGTGACGCCCGACCACGTCGCCGGCTTCGACGCGATCGTCCATCTGGGAGCGCTGTCCAACGATCCGCTCGGATCGCTGGCTCCCGACCTCACCTACGACGTCAACCACCACGCGTCCGTCCGCCTTGCGAGGCTGGGCAAGGACGCCGGTGTCAGCCGGTTCCTGTACGCCTCCACTTGCTCGGTCTACGGCGCCTCCGGATCCGACGCCCTGGTCGACGAGGATGCACCCCTCCGCCCGGTCACGCCCTACGCCGAGTCGAAGGTTCGGGTCGAGGACGACCTGGTCGACCTGG
>JBDHZH010000169.1:0-3441 GCA_039811745.1 Arachnia sp. | reverse complement strand
GTGAAGATCCGGATGCCCAGCACCACCACGACCCCCGTCGACAGCTGTGACCCGACGCCGATCTGGTCGCCGACGAACACGATGAGTCCCGCGATCAGCACGTTGGAGATGAACGACACCGCGAACACGCGATCGGAGAACACCCCTTCCAGATGGGCACGCGTGGCACCGAGGATGGCGTCAAGGGCGGCGACGATCGCGATCGGCAGGTACGGTTCGAGGAACTGTGGAAGCGTCGGCTCCAGCAACAACCCGGCGACGATTCCCAGAACCAGCCCAAGCACCGCAAGCATCGTTTCAGTTCCCTTCCCCGGCCGTCGCATGCCGGATGCCGATGCCGGGATCCGCCGGCATCTCCAGTTCGCCGACCGCATCCCTGACAGTGAAGACTACGCCGTAGTTGTCCCGGATGTAGTTCCACCAGACCGCCGCCGAGGTTCGGGCGAACCGTGCCTGCAGCGTCGCGGGGTCACCGATCGCCTCGACCGTGTAGGGCGGGCTCAGGGAGACATAGTCGACGGTGATGGCAGACCCCGCCGACCTGATCGGCGTCTGCGCACTCAGACGCCTGCCGTTGATCGTGATGGCCTCCGCCCCCGCCTGCCAGAGCCCGCTGGCCAGCCGGCTCAGGTCCGTGTCGAACACCAGGCCCTCGGAACCGGTCCTGCCCGCTGCGTCATCGATGTCGATGCGGATTCCCGGACCCCGCACTGGCACGTCACCGACGACGGCTCCCAGTGAAGCCAGCTGTTCACGGACCTCCGGGTCGGTTACCTGGGCGTCCCGGAGCGCCCGGATCTCCGCCTCCAGGTCTCGCGCCTGACCCTCCAGAGTGGACTGCTGGCGTTGCGCGGCCTCCACTCTAGTGACCAGATCTGCCCGTTCGTTCGCGACGTCCCCGGCCGACCTGAAGGTGTTGAGCCCGGCCAGCGCGATCAGTGCCGCGAGGAGCGCAATCGTCAGTCCGAACCGCCACGGGCGGCGAGGCTCACCCCGCCGTGCGGCGTCCAGGTACCCCGGCTCAAGCGCGCCCTCCCGCAGGTCGGCGAGCAGGCTCATGCTCTGGTCAGGGCGCGCCATCTCGTCCCTCGGCGCGCACCAGGGCCACCGTGGCCGCAACATACTGGGCACCTGCCACCCAGTAGAGGACGGCGCCGATCACGGCGAACACCCAGCCCGCCACCCACAGCGCCGGCAGCCCGAACCCGTGCTCGGTGCCGGCGAGGATCGTCGGAAAGGCGATCAGGAGCGACATCGTTCCTGCCTTCCCGACAATCGTCACCGGAAGCGCGACACGACCCGTGCGGCGCAGGAACGGCACGAGACAGGCGAGCAGCACGTCCCTGGCGAGAAGCACCGCGAGGAGCCACCACGGGACGATCCCGCGTAGGAACATGGCGACCACGGCCATCAGGATGTACAGGCGGTCAGCCACCGGGTCCAGCTTGGCACCCAGGGCAGTGCGTTGCCGAAGCTTCCTCGCCAGGAAGCCGTCCAGCCAATCCGTCGCGCCGAAGACCACGAGGAGGGCGACGGCCCACAGGTCCTGACCGATGACGATCAGCCATCCGAACACCGGAACTGCGCCGAGGCGGATGAACGACAAGACGTTGGGGACGGTGAGCACGCGGTCGGTGTCCCACTGCTGGACCGTCTCCTCGTGCCTCATCCCATCAGCCTAGTGGCTCGCAGGTAGGCCTCCACCACACGAGGCCCCACGCGGTCCCAGGACCAGCCCAGGCCGGCCGCGCGTGCGATGTCCGGCGGGAGTGGATCTCCTGCGCTGGCGTTGACCGCGTCGAGCAGCGCCTGGGCGTCCCCGGCGGGGAAGGTGACTCCGACGCCGGCTTGTGCCAGGACGGCCGCAAACGCGGGCAGGTCGCTCGCGACCACGTCGCATCCGGAGGCCAGGGCCTCGATCAGCACCATGCCGAAGCTCTCCCCACCCAGGTTCGGGGCGACGAACACGTCGACTCCCTGAAGGTAGTCCCACCTGTCGGCCACCTCCCCCAGCATCCGCACCGGTCCTCCGTCCATTTTCCCGGGACCGGCGGCCACGAACTCGAGTCCGGGGTTGCCCCGGGCGAGGGTGGCGGCGGATCTGAAGACGCCGAAGCCCTTCCTGCTCTCCGTGACGCGGCCCAGGAAGCCGACCCGGACGGGACCGGCGGTCCTCGGTCTGCGGGGCGGGGGGACCTCGATCCCGTTGGGGATGATCGCCGCCGGCATGCCGGTGTTGGCCAGCGCCGTTCGCGCCGCCTCCTGGGACACCGCGACGGCCACTCGCCGTCCGAGCCTTGCAGCTCGCAGGCGCAGGAGGCCGGCGACGAAGGCGGGCGCGTGGAGGCAGGCGTGGTGGGTCACCACCAGATGGGGAGCGAAGCGGGCCACGGCGAACGCCACGCCAGGCGTCAGTGGTTCGTGTACATGGATCACGTCGGCGTCCGCCACCAGGCGGCGCGCCCTGTGGACCTGGCTCGTGCGGAGGGCCAGGCGGGCAATCGAACCGTTGTACGGCACGGGAACGGCCGGCCCGAGCAGATCGACCCGGAATGGGAGGTCAGGGCCCGGCGCCCTCGTTCCTGGGGCCACGACGCGCACCTCGTGCCCCTGCGATGCCAACCACGCAGCCAGCCCCAGGACGTGCGTGCCGACTCCGCCGGGCACATCGAGGGAGTAGGGGCACACCAGCGCCACACCAAGGCACTCCCGGTCAGGCATCGGAGATCGGCTGCAGCATGAGCCAACTCGTGGGAGAACGGTCGATCCCCTCGGCAAAGGCGGCGACGACGTCCGTCATGGTCTCCCTGGCGCCAGTGACTTCAATCCGTTCGGACACCAGTATCTCGATGCCATCCCCGTGGAAGATCGCCACCGCGACCCGTAGATCCGCCCCGGTGCGCCGGGCGAGCAGTGCCGGCCCTGCCGGGACCCGGACCACCAGCGGATGGTCGTCGGTCGGCCACGGCACCTCGATCCCCCGCCCGGACAGATCACGATCCGCGAGCAGGCAGACCAGTCGTCCAGCACGCACATCCGCCTCGAGCAAGGACATGGTCTCGTCCCCACCGTAGGCGTGGATGGTCATGCCCATCCGCTCCCTCGCCTCGCAGAAGCGCTCGAAGAGGCCTGCAGGGAGTCTCTCCGCCACACTCGACACCCCGAAACCCACACGGGCGGCCCAAGCCCCCGCCAGATCCCAGCTGCCCATGTGCGGCAGCGCCATGACCAAGCCCGGCCCTGCCATCGATTCGCGGAGCCGTTCCAGGTGAGCGGGGCGGATGCGGACCCGCGCCAGCACCTGGTCGTCGCTCCAGGTGGCCAACGACAAGGACATCAGGTTGTTCCTCAACCAGGACTCCACCAGCAGACGCCGCTCTGCCGGGGTCGGCGCCACGCCGAGGGCCAGGCGATGGTTCTCCTCCCACGTGGCGACCCCCG
>JBDHZH010000168.1:0-3442 GCA_039811745.1 Arachnia sp. | reverse complement strand
CTCCTGGTGGGGACCGGATCGTTCGCCGGCGCCTGCGTCGCGGCCGTCCGCGCCCGCGGCGGCAACCGGATCGAGGTGCATTCCGTGAGCGGCCGGGCCGCCGACTTCGCCCACCGGCACCACCTGGCGGTCGCGCCCGACCTACGCGAGGCGCTCACCCGCGCCAACCTCGTGATCTGCTGCCGCGGCGCCGGCACCAGCATCGGCCCCGGGGACGTCGCCCCGGATGCCACGCTGAGCATCCTGGACCTGGCCCTGCCGCGCGACGTCGATCCCGCCGTCGAGGAGCTGCCGGGCATCATGCTGCTGGACCTGGTGGCCCTGCAGCAGTTCGTCGGGCCCGGCTGGGCCGACGACCTGGCACACGCCGAACGGCTCGTCGACGAGGGCCTCGCCGAGACGAGGACCCGCCTGCACACCAAGGTGTTGGACCCGGCCGTCGTCGGCCTCCGCGAGGCGATCCTGGAACTGGTGGACGACGAGGTGTCGAGGCTGCCGCAGGGCAGGCCGCTGGAGGTCGCCGACGCCGCCCACGCGCTGCGGAGGCTGGCGACGAGGCTTCTGCACGTCCCGTCGTCACGGGCGAGACTGGCGGCGAGCAGTGGGCGCACCACCGAGTACCTGTCCGCCATGGCCGAGCTGTACGGCATCGGCGGCGAGGACTTCACCGAGTCCGGCGCGCGGTGCCCGACGACGGGGCTCGGCGCGCTCACGGGCGGACAGGGAGCCGACGAGGGGGGCAAGGACAACGAGGAGAAGGCCGGATGAACCAAACCCTGCACCCCTACACGGCGGTGCTCGTCGCCTCCTACGGCGGGCCGGAGGGGCCGGACGACGTCCTGCCGTTCCTGCGCAACGCCACCCGCGGCCGCGGCATCCCGGATGAGCGGCTCGCCGAGGTCGGGGAGCACTACCACCTGTTCGGGGGCCGCTCGCCCATCAACGACCGCAACGCCGAACTGCTCGACGCCCTGCGCGCCGAACTCGCCCGGCGCGGCGTCGACGCTCCGGTGGTGATCGGGAACCGCAACTGGCATCCGTTCCACGACGAGGTGGTCCCCGGCCTGGTGGCGGACGGGCACACCCGCGTGCTGGGGCTCGCGACGTCGGCCTACCACTGCTACTCCAGTTGCCGGCAGTACACCGAGGACCTGCAGCGGGCCGAGGCCGGCGTCGACGGTGCGCTGCACATCGACAGGGTCGGGGCCTTCGCCGAGACCGAGGGCTTCACCCGGGCCAACGCCGACGCCGTCGCCGCCGCCCTCGACGAGGTCCGGCGGGGCGGGTTCGACGGCGACCCGAAGGTGCTGTTCGTCACCCATTCCATCCCCCTGACGATGAACGCCGCCTCGGGCGACGGCAGCCCAGCGGGCACCTACGACCAGCAGCACCTCAGGGTGGCCGCGAACGTGGCGGCCGAGGTGCGCAGGTTGACCGGGCGGGTGATCGACTGGGAGCTCACCTACTGCTCCCGCTCCGGCCCGCCGCACGTCCCCTGGCTGACGCCGGACGTCAACGACCGCCTGGAGGAGCTCGCGGCCGAGGGCGTCGGCGGCGTGGTGCTCGCCCCCATCGGGTTCATCACCGATCACATGGAGGTGGTCTACGACCTGGACACCGAGGCCGCCGCCACCGCGCAGCGCCTCGGGCTGGCGCACGCCCGGGCCGCGACGGCCGGAACCCATCCCGCCTTCGTTGCGATGCTCGTCGACCATCTGCTCGCCCGGGCCGCCGTCGAACGCGGCGAGGCCGACCCGGCGAGCACCCCCGCATACCTCGAACCGGGCACCTGCTGCCTGCCCCGCCCCGAACAAGTCCAGGAGACGAAATGACCACGCCCGCAAACAAGCACACCACCCTGACCGACGCCGAGGTCGAGGCCATCAACTCCGCGCCGCTGTTCGCGATCTACTCGGTGTTCGCCACGCGCGACCCCCTCGATCCCTCTGTCGACGCCGCAGAGGCCGTGCGTGCCGTCGAGGAGACCGGCAGCACGATCCGCGGCTTCTACGACATCGGCGGCTTCCGGGCCGACGCCGACCTGATGCTGTGGGCCACCGCCGACGACCCGGCGAAGCTGCAGGCCGCCTACCACGCGCTGCGCACCAGCGCACTCGGGGACCACCTGGAACCGCGCTGGTCCAACGTCGCCACGCACCGGCCCTCTGAATTCAACCGGGCACACGTCCCCTCCTGCTTCGCAGGGATCGCACCCCTACCCTGGGTATGCGTCTACCCGTTCGTGCGCAGCTACGACTGGTACACACTGCCCGAGGAAGACCGGTCCCGGATGCTTCGCGAGCACGGCATCGCCGGCCGCGAATACCCCGAGGTCGTCGCCTCCACACTGGCGTCCTTCGCGCTCGGCGACTACGAATGGATCCTGGCGTTCGAGGCCGAGGAACTGACCAGCCTCGTCGACGTCATGCGCAGACAGCGCGCCGTGGAAGCCAGGAAGTACGTCCGCGAGGAGATCCCGTTCTTCACCGGCAACCGCGTCGAACTGGCCGAATGGGTCCGCAGACAGCCCACACTGTGACCCCCGGGGTGGCCGTGACTGTAGGCGCCCGCCTGCCGAGCCGATGCGTGTGAATCACCAGCTCGCAGGGTTGGGCGTGCAACGTCGTAGACGGTGAGGAGTGGTCGTCGACGCCGGGGGGGGTGGTCGTCGACGGAGAGGGGTGGTCGTCGACGCGAGGGAACCATGCGGAAATGATCTCGCCAATGTCCTGTCTCACGGAATCTAAGTCGGACGGGCAACCTGGACCGCATCTCCTTGGCCGGAAGAGGAGATCGCCGCCCTCACCACACAGGGATAGAATGTGACACTCCGTCCACTCCACCACGATGGCCTCCGCCGTGGGCCCCTCGTCGCCGCCGAGCTACGCCACCTGGTGCAACCTTCGGACGCCGACCCTATGGTGGCTCTTCTTGTGAACAGGACATGCGCCGCCGGCGGCCGCACCCCGTGATGTGAATCTTGGTTGGGCGGTGGCAGCCCGTGTAGATGCTCGGGGGGTTGTGCGAGTCTTCTCTGTCGCGTCAGGCAGCCTTGTCGATCTGGTGTACCCACCCGCCCAACATGCCCCGGTCAGGCGTGACATGCCCCGGTCAGGCGTGAGCCCTCTGGATGTGATCTGATTGGTGCCAACGCCCGAACCTGGCTCCGAGATGCGACACACGCCTTCGCGGACTCGGAACCCCAATCAGAAGGACTTCACATGAACCGAGCAGCCCGTCTCTTCACTGTCGTCGCGGCGGCGCTTGCGGTTGCGGGCTGCGCCTTCGCGCCGAGGCCGACCGATCCTCTTGAACAGGCGAAGGTGCAAAGCTACGGCTGTCGATCAGACCTGGCTGCCGTTGCCCAAGGAGACCCCAAGGGGTTGGCCCGGTCCTTGATCAGCTGTACGGATGTACTCCAGTGGGCTGGTGCGCTGGCTAA
>JBDHZH010000167.1:0-3454 GCA_039811745.1 Arachnia sp. | reverse complement strand
AATGACTTTGCCTAGTTTTTGCACGGTTTCGTCATCGCTTTTTTGCAAGGCATCTTTGACCAATTTTTCCCCCTTTTTCATTTTATCGCCTTTAGACATGAAATAGCAGATGGCTAAAAAGCATTGTCCAATGTAATTATCTTCTTCCATGGCATGCGCTTCTTCGAAAAGTTGAGTCGCTTTCTTGATGTCCATTTTGGAGAGGGAGATATGTCCAAGACCAAGTAAAGGCGCCGCACTCGTAGGATTCAAGACTTTGGCGGCATTAAAGAGTCTACTAGAGTTAACCTCATCTAATTGCTTGGCGCCAATAAAGCCGCTTTCAATCAATAAAGCAAAATCTTCTTTAAATTCATCAAAGATATTTGGTTTTTCTTCGATCGAGGCTTCTTCCTTATTTTCATCATCAAAAGGAAATACATATTCGTCTTCTTTAGTTTCATCCATAACCCACTTCCTTTTAATTATTTTCCAGGTTTAACTTTGTGCTTTACTCGTGCAAAAATCTTTAACATACCTTGGTAGGCCTGCAATAAGAGATTTAAGCCATCATATACATCCTTATTATCACCTGATCGCATGAGATGACGGACTCTTTGGATTCTATCTTCCACTTTTTTTACATACTCTCTCATTTTATCGGGATTGTCTAACTCTTTTTCCAAGTCAAAGAGAAACTCCTCTTTTTTGGGTTTTTTCTTTCCGCTTTCAAGTCCAAACATATTTACCTCAAAAGGTTGCTAACTTTTATAATCAATTTTAAATTTAGAATTATTTTTTTCTAAGAAAATTGCATTGGGTGAAATTTGGGTGATCTGCATTCCGTCTAATTGATCTCCTTCAGATAGAATCCGCCCGTTAACAATGACTGTATATTTATCTCCCACTTTGGTGCTGCCTGTCACTTGATATTGACTAGTGATATTCGTAATGCCCATATCTGCAGACTTTACTTTGGTAAAGTTATTGACAATGCGTACCCCGGGGATGGATTTGATTTTATTCAAAAGCCCGGAAATTTCTTCCGCTTTATTAGCAGGAATATTTCCGGTTAAAGAAATTTCGCCATTGTTCATTTGAACTTGAACGCTACTCAATCCCTGACTATATAACCAACCCTGGATTTGACTGATGACATCTTCTTCAACTACAATTTCGCGTTTTAACAAATCCAAATAGGGGAAAATAGAACCGATATAGTCATATAACTGTTCAGCCTGACTACGCGTTTTTAAAGTTCCTGTCAGCACAAATTGACCAGGAGAAGGAGAATGGATCGAAATTCCTCTAAAAGCTGGGTTATTGGAGAGAATGGAGTTAGCTTCCCGCCATACGCCTTCGTCGATGACAATTCCTGAATCATCAATCGTCAATTTGAAAGGTAAGCTATGCAGAGTATATAATATCTGGTTTTTTTCAGCTGTACTCGAGACATGTCCGATTAACAAAAGACCGCCAGTCACTTTGTTATAGGCAAATTTGATTGCCGGTTTATAAGGCGCCAAGGTTTGATCGATCAATTCCTCAGCATTTTCCCTTACTGTATTTTCTACAGGCTCGCTTCTGAAGAGAGCCGTTGTTCCGATTCCAACGACCGTCAATAAACCAATGAGCAAAGCAATTAAGGCAAAGCTCAGTTGGTTATGTTTAGCCGGAGGGGGTAATGGTTCTACTGGAGGTGGAAGAGGTTCCGTCGGTGGGGTTGCCGGCACATAAGGTTCCATTTCTGGTTTTGTCTTTTCCGCCGGTCTTTCCTCTTCTCCTTGCAAAATTTTGACAATTGAAGGAAGTAAAGGAGAGATAATGGTTTGCATTTCTCCTTCACGGTCATAGACTAGAAAAGAGGTCGTTCCCAAGGAGACAATTGTGCTGGGTTGAAGAATTTCAGGCGTAGTGAGCGATTTTCCACTGACTAAAACGCCATTTCGGCTATTGAGATCTTCGATCATCAGTTCATCATTTTCCGAAACTGTAATTTTTGCATGCTGCCGGGATACACTATTGTCATGAAAGACGATATCGCTGCTTTTGGGATCTGTCCCCAAAATATAACTATTTCCGGTTTGCATGTAAAATTCAGCGCCATTATTGGGACCGCTAACGACTTTGATCATCCATCGACCCACTTCGGTCAAACCGAAATCGATTTCAGCCAGATTAAAGTCATCATCATCATCATTGATGATTGTATCAAAAGTATTATTCATTGCTGGGGGGGATTCTTCTTGTTTAAGGTTTTCTTTATCAACATCATTCTCGTTTTCAATGAGGGGAGGATCTTGTAAATAGGATTCAATTGCAGAGGGATATTCCTCATCCAAAACACGGGCATCGGAATCTGTATAATAGCGAAACAATTCGTTACCTATTCTGATGCTATCCCCATGACGTAGTAAATAAGTTTGATCGTTGATTTCATCATTAATTTGAATAGGGTTCGTTTCACTTAAATTTTTAATATAGATGCCATCTGATTTTAATGTGGCAAGGGCATGCTTGCGGGAGACTAACGCATCCTGGATCACGAGCTGGCATTCATCGGGATCGCGTCCAATGACCCATTCATCCCCACCTTCAAAGGTGAGAACAAGTCCTTTGAGATCGCCTTCTTCTGAAATTAATCGTGCAGTCATAATTTACCCAATTTTCGTTAAACTAGTGATGAGACACAGCTTCATTTCGCCAGTAGTCTATGATAGAAACGAAATCTTCTAATTTTTCTTTAAATTCCCTATAGGGACTATTGTAGCGAAGGTCACCTGAAAGCGTCAACATATTCCCGTCTTCTGTGAGCCCTATGATATTTTTGCGGGTACCCCTTCCGAATAAATTGGCATCCATTGTTTTGCCAATAAAGGCCTCTGGATTGTTTTAGGGCAAGGTCCAATCACCCCTTTTAACAAAATTCCATTTTCAGTTTGTTTGACTTCCACTTCGATATTTTCATCAAAAGGCAAGATGTAATGATCTTGAAGATTTTGAATGAGGTCTTCCATTTGAAGATCTTCGCGTAACTGATTGATTAGAGTATCCAGCATATCGCCTCTTTTATTTGCGAAAAAAGCAAATCTTTGGTCAATTTAACCCGTTGGCCATCTTGCCACAAAGATTTGCATTATGCAAATTAACATTTTTTAGGTCTCTATATCAAACATTCTCCAATTTAAGCGCTTTTGAAGGAAGCATGCGCAATTTTTTCTTGAATTTGAGTTAAACCTCTTAATAATTCATTGAATGTGTCCGTTGCTTGCTGTGAAGATTTTGAGTAACCTTCAATGAAACTTCTCAATAATTCAATTTGGGCATTTAATTCTCCTTCTTCGTATTGCAATTGACTTAAATCGATTTGTTTTTCCGCTATGAGGAAACTCCACAAGCCTTTAAATGCATTTTGTACAGCTTGGCTGGCCATGCGGTTATTGGCTTCAATCGTACTAAGTTTTTGCTGGAAGAT
>JBDHZH010000166.1:0-3462 GCA_039811745.1 Arachnia sp. | reverse complement strand
GGTCCGATGTCCACGGCACGGCGGTCAACGTCGGCGCGAAGCTCGGCGACGCCCTGGACCGCATCCAGGAGGCTAATCGCGACCTGGCCGGCGTGTTCGGCGACGTCCAGTGGGCCAACACAGACCGGCTCCCGGAGTCGGCGCTGACGGCGCTGCTCGACACCTTCCACCCGGTGCGACTCGACCCCGATCACGTGTCCGGCGACCTGCTGGGCAACGCGTACGAGTACCTCTTGCGGGAGTTCGCCGAGGCGTCCGGCAAGAAAGCCGGCGAGTTCTTCACCCCGCGACATGTTGTGCACCTGCTGGTCAAGATCCTCGACCCGCAACCGGGCGACGAGGTAGTCGACCCCGCATGCGGATCCGGTGGCATGCTCGTCGAGACGGTGAACGCCGTCCGCGCGGCGGGCGGTAACCCGGACTCTTTACGGCTCCACGGTCAGGAGATCAACTTGACCACCTCGGCGATTGCCAAGATGAACCTGTACCTCCACGGCCTGGAGGACTTCGAGATCCGCCGCGGCGACACCTTCCGCGATCCGAGGTTCACCGAGCGCGGACGCTTGCGCAAGTTCGACGTGGTGATCGCCAATCCGCCCTTCAGCCTGCAGAACTGGGGGGCCAGCGCGTGGGCTAACGACCCGTGGGGACGCGTGGCGTGCGGGGTGCCGCCGGCCAAGAACGGCGACTACGCCTGGATCCAGCACATGATCGCCTCGATGAAGGACGACACTGGGCGCGTCGGCGTCGTCATGCCGCACGGGGTGCTGTTCCGCGGCGGCAAGGAAGGCGAGATCCGTCGCTGCTTGCTCGAGAAGGACCTGCTTGAAGCCGTCATCGGCCTGCCCAACAACCTGTTTTACTCGACCTCGATCCCCGTGTGCCTGCTGATCTGGCGCAAGACCAAGTCAGAGGCACGTGACCACAAGGTGTTGTTCGTGGACGCCAGCAAGCGATTCGTCTCCGGCAAGAACCAGAACTCTCTGTCGGACGCCGACGTCAAGGCTATCCATGTCGCCTACGCCCGCGGCGAGGACATCGACGGAGACGGCGGCGTCAACCTCCGCCTGGTCGACCTGGATGAGATCGCCAGGAACGGCTGTGACCTCAACATCGGCCGCTACATCCAGACCGCCGCCACGGCCGAGGTGGACGTGGAGGCCGCCCTGGCTGCCTACCGCGACGCCCGCGAAGCCCTGCGCGCCGCCGAACGAGTGCTTGATGCCAAACTGAAGGCGGCGGGGTTCGATGCGTGAGGGGTGGGTTGAGACCACGCTGGGAAACGTGCTGACACGCCGGTCCGACAGGCTCGGCAAGGGGCCCGAGCCACGGATCCTCACCGTGACTGAGGGTGCCGGCCTCGTAGACCAGCTTGCTCACTGGGGACGCCGCGTCGCGACGGACGATGTGAGCGACTACAAGGTCGTTGACCCTGGGGACGTGGTCTACAACGTCTACCTGTTGTGGAAGGGCGCGATTGGGCAGAACCTGTTTCCTGAGCGGGGAGTGACATCACCGGTCTACGAGGTCTTCACCCCAGAGGCAGACGTCGAGTCCCGGTACCTCGGTCTGCTGCTGCGGTCACCGCTGCTTCTGAGCGCCTTCGACAGCATCTCCATCGGGTCAATTCAAAGACGACGACGTGCCCCTTGGCAGGACTTCGAGCGCATTTCCATTCTTCTGCCACCACTCGCGGAGCAGCGGCGCATCGTGGACCTGATCGGCGCGATCGACGACGCCATCGCGTCGGCCGAGGCCACTGCGAGTAATGCGCGTCGTTCCGCCACGTCCATGCTCATTCACCCAATGTGGGAGATTGCAGAAACCGTCCCGTTGGAGTCGGTGTTCGAGCACGTTATTGGGGGGACTTGGGGCGATCCCCCCGGCCTGAGCGATGTGCCGGTGCTGGCGTTGGGCCCCAAGTCGTATGCCGGACGTGTCGAGGTTGATGCGGACACCGCGACAGTGCGCTCGTTGCCGAGCAAGCGCGCCGCTGGGCGGATGCTGCTTCCGGGCGACATCGTCCTTGAGCGTTCCGGTGGGTCACCGACGCAACCGGTTGGTCGGGTGATCAGGATGAGCAATGAAGGGGCGTCGAATGTCGTTCCATCTGACTTCCAGCGGCTGCTTCGGCCAGACCCTTCAAAGGCGCATCCCGACTTCGTGTTCTGGAGCATGTGGGCAAACTACGAGTCAGGCGTGGTGGTCCCATTCCAGAAGGCGACGACGAGTATCCGCAACCTCAATATTCCGCAGTATCTCTCACAGGTCCTAATCGCCCTGCCCGCTCACGCGGAGCAGGTGAAGTTCGCGGCGCTCGCCGAGTCTTACATGACCCTCGTCAAGGGGCACGAGCACCAGGCTAGTCAGTTGCTGGAGTTGCGCTCGAGCCTGTTGACGGCGCTGCTTTCCGGTCAGCATGAGATCCCAGAGTCCTACGACGAGTTGATGGGGGTGGCGTCGTGACTAACGTTTGGGTGGTGCGTGCGGGCAATCGTGGCCAGTCGGAGGACTTCAACCTGGAACGGGGCCGCGCGACGATTGGCTGGCCGGAAATCGACGACCTGTCGGGGTGCTCGTCGCGGGAAGCGGTGCGGCACCTCGTGGATCAGGCCTATCCGGGCGACAATCAGCAGCGGCTGGCGGTGTACGCCGGCCAGTTGTGGGCGTTCCGTCAGGGTGCTCAGCCCGGCGATCTTGTTGTCATGCCGCTCAAGACCAAGCCGGGGTACTTGGCGTTCGGGCGTTGCACCGGCGGCTACGCATATGACTCGGCGGCCCCCAGCGACCGACGCCACTTCCTGGCTGTCGCCTGGCAGCCTGAGCCGGTGTCGCGTGCGGTGCTGAAGGACGATCTGTTGGCGATGGTGAACGGCGCGATGACGGTGTTCAGCCCGTCCCGGAACCACGCGGCGGCTCGGCTGGAGGCGGTCGCGGCGGGTGGCGCAGACCCGGGTGTCGGCGTCCCGACTGTTGCGAGCCCGTCGCCGTCGTCGGCTGGCGTGGCGGTGGCTGATCCGCCGCAGGTCCCGACGTTGGATGCGATTCGGGACCGGGTGAGAGCGCGGATCGTGGAGGACTTCGGTCAGCACAAGCTGACCCATCTGGTGGCCGACGTGCTGACGGCGCTGGGGTTCGTGTGCGAGGTGTCCCCGGCCGGCCCCGATCAGGGAATCGACATTCGCGCGGGTCGCGGTCCGCTGGGCCTGGACACCCCCATCATTGTGGAGGTCAAGTCGGAGCCCACGGCGGTAGGTGCCCCGGTCATGCGCGGCCTACACAGCGCGATGAGCAAGAACAACGCGCCGCAGGGGCTTCTGGTGGCGATGGGTGGCATCACCGCCCCCGCGAAGAAGGAGTTCGAGTCGCTGCGCACGATCATCCAGGTCTGGGACGCCGAAGCCCTCCTCGACCAGTTGTTCGCCACGTACCCCCTGCTGCCCGACTCGACCAAGGCGGCCC
>JBDHZH010000165.1:0-3469 GCA_039811745.1 Arachnia sp. | reverse complement strand
ACAACCGCTGATCGAGTAGCCGACGAGGACTTGCACTGAGTAGCAGCGCGAGGAACGAGCGCCGCGTGTCGAAGTGACGAGCGGCCGTGTCGAGATCCGGTGACAGTCCACGGGGACCTGGTCGGGGTCTCGACACGTGCCCGGCTCGTTCCTCGCGGGGCACTACTCGACCAGCGAAACTACGGGGCACTGCCGCTACTCGACCAGCGCAACCTCACAACCGCTGATCGAGTAGCCGACGAGGACTTGCACTGAGTAGCAGCGCGAGGAACGAGCGCCGCGTGTCGAAGTGACGAGCGGCCGTGTCGAGATCCGGTGACAGTCCACGGGGACCTGGCCGAGGTCTCGACACGTGCCCGGCTCGTTCCTCGCCGGGCACTACTCGACCAGCGAAACGACGCATCCGCCGGTTGAGCGCCGACTGCGGGGCGGTCCCTGAGCTGCGAGCGAGGAATGAGCGAAGCACGGTCGAAGGGAACGACCCACCGGCTGGTACTTGAGATCCACCTGGCCGAGGGCAACGTCTCCGAGGCGCAGCGCCACTACCGGCACGCGGCGTCGATGCTGCGACAGGAGCTGGGAATTGAACCCTCCGAACAGCTTCGATCCGTTCTGCCATCGTTCGCCGAGCCGGACCAGTAGCGTGGGCCCTGTCGGCGCAACAAGGAGGTTGCAGGTGAGCAAGAACAAGAAGAAGAGGGACAAGAAGGACGCAAAACGACTCGACACCGCGGCCTACGAGGCCGAACTCGAACGGCTCCAGGGCGAGCTCGTCGCGCTGCAGGAATGGGTGACGCGGACCGGGGCGCGGATCGTCATCGTGTTCGAGGGCCGGGACACCGCCGGCAAGGGCGGAGTGATCAAACGTCTCACCGAGCGGGTCAGCCACCGGGTCTTCCGGGAGGTGGCGCTGCCCGCGCCGTCGGACCGGGAGTTGTCGCAGATGTACATCCAGCGCTACCTCCCACACCTGCCCGCCGCGGGCGAGGTCGTCATCTTCGACCGCAGCTGGTACAACAGAGCGGGCGTCGAACGGGTGATGGGGTTCTGCACCGAGAGGCAGCTGCAGCAGTTCTTCGAGGTGGCTCCGATGATGGAGCACATGATGGACGAGAGCGGCATCATCCTGCTCAAGTACTGGCTCGAGATCTCGGAGAAGGAGCAGAGCCGCCGGATCAGGTCGCGCATCCAGGATCCCCGCAAGGTGTGGAAGCTGTCGGGCATGGACGTCGCGTCCTACGGCCGCTGGTACGACTACTCCAGGGCCCGCGACGACATGTTCGCCGCCACCAGCACCACGTGGGCGCCCTGGTTCATCGTCGACGGCGACAACAAGAAGCGCGCCCGGCTGAACGTGATCCGCCACATCCTGGACCAGATCCCGTACGAGCCGCTGCCGGAACGGACGGTGATCCTCCCCGCCAGGCAGGAGCCCGAGGACTACGTCGAACCCGACCTCTCGGCGCTGCGCATCGAGGCCAGGTACTGAGCCCCCAACAGGGAGATGTGTGCAGCGGGAGCCGAATCCACGGGCGTGGACTCGGCTCCCGCCGTGCGCGATCTGTGATTGACTCTCGGCAAGGCCAAGCAGCAACGACCGCTGCCGCCGGCACGGCACACCGGAGCACCCGCAGGAAACAACCCCTCCACAACGGGGAGGCTGAACTCCACCAGAGTTGGAGGAGAAGGCGATGAACGACCAGGCCCGATCAGGGCGCTAGGCAGGGCAGCCATGGGCTCCGCCAGAAGTACCCTCGACGCCCTGCTGGATCGCCTGTCGACGTCCCTGCACCCTGCGGCGGTCGTCCTCGCGGGTTCGGACCTCCAGGCCACCCCCGCGGATTCGGAGGGCTCGGACAGGGTGACCGCCACCCCGACGGCGTTGAGGCGCATCGGCCGGTCCCGGCGGGGCGGGGCGCTCCTCGATCTGGAACTGTCGGTTCGCGTCGACGTCACCGGTCCGGGGGCACTCGACCTGCTGGAGCGAATCCTCCTCCTGGCCGAGACGGGCGGCATGACCGTGGGCACCGACCCCGAGCCGGCCAGCCTGGGCCTGACCCTCGTACTCCCGGTCACCGTCCCGCTCGACGAGCCGACCGGCCCGCCGGTGATCACGACCGTCGTCGAGTTGCACGCCCTGCCACATATCCAGTTGCCAAGCCCACCCGAAGGGAGTTAGCGAATGGTCACCTACCAAGCGCCCGGAGTCTACGTCCAGGAGGTCCCGAGCGGGACTCGGATGTTCGGCCGGGCAGGCACCAGCAGCGCCGGCTTCGTCGGCGTCGCACCCAACCCGAAGGCCCCGAGGGACACCGTCGAGACGATCGACAACTGGGCGCAGTTCGTCCGGGTCTTCGTCGGCGACGCCACTGCCGGCACCCACCTCAGCACCGCCGTCCACGGCTACTTCGCCAACGGTGGCAGCCGCGCCTACGTCGTGAACGTCGGCCCCGACGGCACACTGACGGGGAAGGCGGGCAAGCCGACCGGGCTGGTCCTGCTTGAGGCCATCGACGACGTGTCGATCGTCGCCGCGCCCGGATACACCGACCCCGGCGACTACGACGCCCTCATCTCCCACTGCCAGCACCCGCTCCGGCAGGACCGGGTCGCGATCCTGGACACGGTCGAGGACGTCGACGACGTGGGTCGCCTCCTGGAGGTCGGCACCTCCGGGGTGCCGCCGAAGCCTCCGAAGGCAGACGGCGACGGCGGCGCCGAGGCCCCCGCCGCTCCCCAGGCGCCACCGTCGCGTGGCCTGCGTCCCCCGAACTCCCCCGACGGGTACGCCACGACGTACTACCCGTGGATCGTCGTCAACGACCCGGTCACCGGCGAGCGGGTGACCGCGCCGCCGTCGGGGCACATCGCCGGGGTGTGGGCGCGCACCGACGCCGCCCGCGGCGTGCACAAGGCGCCCGCCAACACCGGCATCGCGGGCGCACTCGACCTGGTCCGGCGCGTCAGCAAGGGCGACCAGGAACTGCTCAACCCGGCCGGCATCAACTGCATCCGCTTCTTCCCCGGCGAGGGGATCCTGGTCTGGGGCGCGCGCACCCTGGCCGCCGAGTCGAGCGAGTTCCGCTACATCAACGTGCGGCGCCTCACGAACATGATCAAGGAGTCCATCCTCGACGGCACCCGCTGGGCCGTGTTCGAGCCCAACCACCATCCCCTGTGGGCCGCGCTGCGCCGGGACATCAACGCCTTCCTCACCAACGTGTGGCGCGACGGCGCACTGGTCGGCACCACCCCGAAGGAGGCGTTCTTCGTCAAGTGCGACGAGGAGACCAACCCGCCCGAGGTCCGCGACGCCGGCATGGTGGTCACCGTCATCGGGATCGCGCCCGTGAAGCCCGCCGAGTTCGTCGTGTTCCAGCTGATGCAGTCCGCCGACACCGCCACCAACGAGACCCCGGGAGCCTGAGATGCCAGCACAACCCGGCGTGGTCCAGGATCCCTACCGCGC
>JBDHZH010000164.1:0-3667 GCA_039811745.1 Arachnia sp. | reverse complement strand
GGTTCCTCGGGGGCTGGGCGGACCACTTCCTGAACGGGTTCATCCTGGTCTTCCAGAACATCCCCAGCTTCCCCGTGCTGATCATCATGGCGGCGTTCTGGCGCGACATGCCTCTCATCGCTGTCGCAATCCTGGTCGGCATCTTCGAGTGGACAGGCGGCGCCCGCCGCATCAGGGCACAAACCATGAGCCTCCGCGGACGCGACTTCACGACGGCCCTCAAGACCGTCGGTGAGAGCCGGTGGCGGATCGTGACCGTGGAAGTCATGCCGCACCTCGTCGGCATCGTGTCCCCGATGTTCCTCGGCGCCATCGCCGCCGGCGTCGGCATGCAGGCCTCACTCGCCATGCTCGGCATCGGCAATGCAGGCGAACCGAGCTGGGGCCTCATCATCAACTACGCCTTCCAGCAGAACGCACTGTTCCGCGGCATGTGGTGGTGGTTCGTGCCTCCGGGCCTCGCCCTGGCCTTCCTCGGCTTCGCGACGACCATGGTCAACTTTGGCCTCGACGAGGTCACCAACCCCACCCTCAGTTCCCGCCGGATGAAGCTGATGCGCGATTTCAAGAAGAAGATGCGGGCCGAGGCCGCTCCCGTGACCACGACTGCGGTGGAGGCTGCCTGACATGACCGAGAACACCATCACCGCACCCACCTCGGACGTCCTCCAGAACGAGGCCCCCACCCTCGAGACGCCTGCGCAGATCGCGGCCCGTCTGGCGGCATCCCCGCCGCTCCTGGTGGCAGAGCATCTCGACGTGACGTACGTCACCGAGGCCGGCGAGGTGCCCGCCTGCCGTGACGTCAACCTGACCCTCCACCGCGGCGAGATCCTCGGCGTGGCCGGTGAGTCCGCCTCCGGGAAGTCCACGCTCCTGAACGCCCTGTCCCGGCTCCAGCGGCCCCCGGCCATCACCAGCGGCGGGACCATCACGTTCCACCCCACCGACGGGCAGCCAGTCCCTGCGGCTCAGCGCCATGTCGGACGAGGAGTTGCGCCAGCACCGCTGGACGTCCCTGTCCATCGTGATGCAGTCCGCCATGGCCAGCCTGAACCCCGTCATCAAACTGGAGAGCCAGTTCACAGACGTCATCCAGGAGCATGAGCCGGACGTCTCCGACAAGGAGGCCAAGGCGCGTGCGGGCCGACTGCTTGAGATGGTCGGTATCCCCGCCCACCGCCTGAACGCCTTCCCGTTCCAGCTCTCGGGCGGCATGCAGCAGCGTGCGCTGATCGCACTCAGCCTTGCCTGCGAGCCGGATGTCGTCTTCATGGACGAGCCCACCACGGCGGTCGACGTCATCATGCAGAGGCAGATCCTCAGCCAGATCCTGCAGCTGCAGGCCCGCCTCGGGTTCGCCATCGTGTTCGTGACGCACGACCTGTCCCTGCTGCTGGAGATCTCGGACCGCATCGTCATCATGTACGGCGGCCGGTTCGTCGAGGTGGGTTCAGCCGAGCAGCTGTTCCACTCGGGCCTGCACCCGTACACCCGCGGCCTGCGCAACTCCTTCCCTCCCCTCTCGGAGCCGGTCAAGAAGCTGCACGGCATCGCAGGCAGCCCTCCCGATCTGCTGAACCTGCCCGTCGGCTGCGCGTTCGCACCGAGGTGCCCTCGGGCCACGGAGGTCTGCATCACGACGCGCCCCGAACTGCTCGACCTCGATGGCGGAAAGGCCGCATGCCACCACCCCCACCGGGCAACCGACAGCAAGACCGGAGAGGACGGCGACGATGACTGAGGCGACGACGACGAGTGCCGCGAGGCGGGCGACACGTGGCGAGGTGGTCCTGGAGACCAAGAACCTCAAGGTCCACTTCGACGGCGAGAACCACGAGGGCAAGAAGGTCAGGATCCGTGCGGTCGACGGCGTCGACTTCACCCTCCACAAGGGTGAGATCGTCGCCCTCGTAGGTGAGAGCGGCTGCGGCAAGACGACCATGGCAAGGGTCTTCTCCCTGATCTACAAGCCGACATCCGGCGAGGTGACGGTGCTCGGCAAGCCCCTGCACGAGGCCGCGAAGAACGAGCGAAGCTACTACAGCAACGTCCAGCTGATCTTCCAGGACCCGTTCGCCTCGATGAACTCCCTGAAACGCATCCGGCACATCATCGGCCGCGTGGTGGAGATCCACAAGGTGGCACGGGGGAAGTCGGCCGTCTTCCGGAAGGTCGCACAGCTCCTTGAGCACGTGAACCTGGTGCCGGCCGAGTCCTTCATCGACAGGTTCCCGACGGACCTGTCGGGCGGGCAGAAGCAACGGGTCGCGATCGCGCGGGCGCTTGCCGTGGAACCGGCCATCATGCTGGCCGACGAACCGACGAGCATGCTGGATGCCTCGATCCGCCTGGAGGTGCTGAACCTGTTGGCGGAACTGAGGGACAAGGAGGGCCTGGCCGTGCTGATCATCACGCACGACATCGCCAGCGCCCGTTACCTGAGTGACCGGATCAACGTCATGTACGGCGGCAAGATCATCGAGACCGGCCCGACGGAACAGATCGTCACAGACCCCGTACACCCCTACGCCCACCTCCTGATCGGCGCCGCCCCGGACCCCGCCCGCTACAAGGGCTCCGGTCACAGCGCGGTCCAGGAATCGTCCACCAACGCACCGGTGGACAACTCCATCGAGGTGCTGGGCTGCCGGTTCGCGAACCGCTGCCCCTTCGTGACGGAGCGTTGCGTCTCCGCCCCCATTCCGGAGTACGTCTCGACGGACGGCACCCGAAAGGTCATGTGCATCCTCGCCGAGGATCGCACCGATTTCCACAACCCAAGCGACCCGGCGCACCCGGGAGTCCCATCCAAGTCGGAGGAACGACCATGATCAACATCAACCCCAAGATCTCGCGACGGGCCTTGTTCGGCGGCCTGGGCGCCGCGACGGTGGCCGTGACGCTCACCGCCTGCGGCGGCGGCAGCGGCACGGGCACGGGCACCGGCACCGGAACGGGCACCGGCGGTGGCGGCGGCACCACGACCGGCGGCGTGCTCGTCATCGGTACCGGCGTGTCCGCGTCGAACCAGTTCCCGGCCAACTTCAACCGCTACGGCGGCGGCGACACCGCTCCCGGTCTCGACATGGTCTACGAGACCCTGTTCAGGCTCTCCTCCAAGAACGGTGGCCAGCTGATCCCCGTGCTCGCAGAGAAGGTCGAGCACAACGACGAGGGCACCGTTGCCACCTACACCCTGCGCAAGGGCGTCACCTGGTCCGACGGCGAGCCGTTCACGTCCAAGGACGTGCTCTACACGCTTGGCACGATCTACGGCGTCCCGAACCCGAACCCGGGCCCGGAGGAGTTCGTGTGGCTGGCGAAGCCCATCGAGACCCCCGACGAGCACACCGTCATCGTCACCTACAACGACGACCAGCGTCAGCAGGAAGTCAACCTGGCCCTCTACTACCCGATGGTGCCTGCGCACATCTTCCAGAAGAACGGCGAACTGAAGTTCCCGCAGGACACCATGGCGTCGCCCGTCGGCACCGGCCCCATGAAGCTCAAGCAGTTCGGCAGCCAGCTCGTGCAGTACGAGGCGCGTGACGACTACTGGGGCGGCAAGGTCGGCCCCTCGGAGATCGACTTCGTGCCGGCCGGCCAGGCGGGCAACATCGAGACCCAGATCACGCAGGGCAACGTCGACATGGCAGAGGGCGGC
>JBDHZH010000163.1:0-3688 GCA_039811745.1 Arachnia sp. | reverse complement strand
GACGGAAGTCGACGGCGTCGTAGTCGGCCGTGACTGCGGGCTCGACGGTGGTCAGGACCTCGTCGCGTTCCTTGTCGGCGGCCACCCGGACGGCGATCTCCTTCCGGATGTCGTCGCTCAGCACGCCCCCGGGTTTCGCCGCGGCGCGGTCGAGGGCCGCGGCGTACCTCTCGGCCGCCACCACGAGGGAGCGGTCGTCGGAGCCGAGCATGTCGACGGTGTGGCGGAGGATCGTCTGGCCGGCCGCCAGGTCGCCGTCGGCCAGGCCGGCGACGGCCTCGCGCAGCAGGTGCCGCTCTTCGCGGCGGGACTCCCTCAGCAGCAGGCCCAGCTGCACGGCGAGGAGGCGCTCGCGGGTGCGGGCGCCGGTGTCGTGCAGGCCGAGTCCCGGGACGAGTTCGTCGCGCCCGGACGACTGGCCGAGCGAGCCGAGCAGCTCCTTGCGGGCGTCCTCCGCGCTGCCGACGCTCTCTGCCAGCGGGATGTGGCGGATGGCGAGCGTGGCGAGGAACGCCACCACGAGCACGGGAAGCGAGCCGAGGAACACCAGGTGCAGCTGGTCGGACAGGCCGCGGCGGACGGCGTCGAGAACCTCAGCCGGGATCTGGGCCGCCAGCGCCGGGTTCAGGACCACGCTCGCGTTCAGCTTGTCCATGTCCTCGCCGACCTGCAGGATCAGCTTCGGCGTCATGTGCTGCGCGATGGCACCCATGAGCCCGGACGTCATGATCGAGCCGAACACTGCGATGCCGACGGTGGCGCCGACGTTGCGGAAGAACTGGGTGCTGGCGGTGGCGATGCCGAGGTCCCGGCGGGCCGAGGCGTTCTGCACCACCAGCGTGTACTGCTGCATGGCCATGCCCAGCCCGACGCCGAACACCGCCATCGCGACGGTGAGTTGCATGCGGGTGGAGTCGGCGTCGAGGCGCAGCAGCAGGAGTTGGCCTGCGGCCATGATGAGCACGCCGAGCAACATGTACTCCTTGTAGCGGCCGGTCCTCGTGATGAGCAGGCCGGTGAGGATGCCGAAGATGATGAGACCCAGCATGAGCGGCAGCAGGATCAGGCCGGATTCGGTCGCAGAGACCCCGAGGACGCCCTGGGCGTAGACGGGGATGTAGATCGTGGCGCCGAACATCACCATGGAGACGGCGAACGCGGCGATGTTGGCGGAGGTGAAGGTGGCGTTGCGGAACAGGCGCATCGGCAGCAGCGGCTCGGCGGCCCGCAGTTCGGCGAACACGAAGGCAGCCATGCCGAGCGTTCCGGCGGTGAGCAGCCCGATGATCTGCGGGGATCCCCACGCATACGTCGTGCCAGCCCAGGACAGGGCGAGCAGGATCACCGTCAGTGACGGGACCAGCGTGACGATGCCCCAGGTGTCGATCTTCGCCTCGCGGCGCTGGTGCGGCAGGTGGAGGAAGCGGGCGATGACGATGAGGGCGATCAAGCCGAGCGGCAGGACCGTGAAGAACAGCCAGCGCCAGCCCAGCGCGTCGGTGATGAAGCCGCCGGCGAGCGGGCCGGCGACGGATGTGAAGCCGAAGACTGCGCCCATGAAGCCCTGGTACTTGCCGCGCTGCCTGGCGGGGATGATGTCGCCGATGATGGTCTGCGACAGGGGCATCAGCGTCCCCATGCCCAGGCCCTGGATGGCGCGGCCGGCGACCAGCATCCAGAAGTTGACCGCCAGGCCGCACACCAGCGCGCCCAGCATGAACACCGCGAGGCCCCCGAGGTAGAAGCCGCGGCGGCCGTACAGGTCGGAGAACTTGCCGATGATCGGGACGCTGACGGCCGACACGAGCATCGCCGACGTCGCGACCCACGAGTAGTGGTCCATGCCGCCGAGGTCGGCGACGATCCGTGGCATGCCCGGGCCGACGATGGTCTGGCTGATCGACGACACCAGCATGCCGATCATCAGGCCGATGAACACCCGGCGGTGCTCGGGGCTCATCTGGTAGGGGAGCGCATCCATGGCGCTGTCTGTCATCTGTTGGTCTCCAGGTTGTGGTTCAGGCGCCCGAGCAGGCGGGCGAGTTGCGACCGATCCTCCTCGGACCAGTCGTCGAGGGTCTCCGTGATCAGGTGGACGCGCCGGGTGCGTTCCCGGGCCACGACGTCGCGGCCGGCGGGCGTGAGGCGCAGGACCTGTGCCCGGCCGTCGGCCGGGTCGCGTTCGCGTTCGATGAGGCCGGCGCCGACGAGGTGGGCAACGCGGCGGCTCATGGTGGAGGTGTCGTAGCCGCGGCCGTCGGCGAGGTCGCTCAGGCGGCAGCCGTCGAGGGAGCGGTTCTCCAGCCAGACGAGCGTCGTGTAGTCGCGGTTGCTGAGGCCGGCGCTCGGTGAGTGCGCCAGGGTGCGGCCAAGGTTCGACAGCAGCCGCGCCAGTTCCTCGGATAGTTGCATGCAGCAAGCATATATCGGTGCGGGGTGCTATCCGAACGGCCGTCCATCAATTGGATGACCACGTACTCACACGCATGGCCGCCCAGGACCAACCGTCCGCCCGATGTCGGGGAGGCGCCGCGGAAACAGCATTGAAGGGTCAAAGGAAGAACAAACCCAACAACATTGGAGAACCCCGATGCTCGTCTTGTCCATCATCCTGATCAGCCTCGCGCTCGTCTTCTACACGATCGGCGTCTGGGCCGAACACCGGCAGAAGGAGCTGCGCTGGTGGCACGTCGGCGCCTTCGCGCTCGGCTTCCTCGCCGACTTCAGCGGCACCATCGCAATGACGGTGATCGCCAACAGCGGGGAGGTGACCCGCGTCGCCAAGGACTCGTTCCTGACGCAGGCCATGGCGACGACCGGCCTGGTCGCGCTGATCCTGATGGGCCTGCACCTCGCCTGGGCCGTCATCACCATGATCCGCAACCGGCCGAACGAGAAGAAGACCTTCCACAAGTTCAGCGTCATCGTCTGGGCCATCTGGCTGGTGCCCTACTTCACCGGTGCTGCCGCCGCGATGATCTGAGCCGACCCTCAGGGCAGTTGGCCGAGGGCAAGGATCGCGTCGGCGAGGACCAGGAGGTCGTTGTTGCCGACAAGTTGGGAGTCTGCCGACTCGCTGATGCCCTCGCGCCTCGAGACCTCTGCGTTGTCCAGCAGCCAGGACAAGTCCTCGTCGGCTACTCGATCAGCGGGTGTGTGGGTTTTCGCTGGCCGAGTCGTGCCCCGCGTTGTTCCGCTGGTCGAGTAGTGCCCCGCGTTGTTCCGCTGGTCGAGTAGTGCCCCGTAGTTCCGCTGGTCGAGTAGTGCCCCGCGAGGAACGAACCGTTGTTCCGCTGGTCGAGTAGTGCCCCGCGAGGAACGAGCGGGGCACGTGTCGAGACCTCGACCAAGCCCCCACAGACCCTCACCGGATCTCGACACGCCTCCTCGTTCCTCGTCGGCTACTCGATCAGCGGATGGGGAGTTCCGCTTGTCGGCTGCTCGATCAGCGGATGTGAGGGTTCCCGCTGGTCGAGTAGCGTCCCGTTGTCCCGCTGGTCGAGTAGTGCCCCGCGAGGAACGAACCGTAGTTCCGCTGGTCGAGTAGTGCCCCGCGACGGAGGAGCCGGGCACGTGTCGAGACCTCGACCAAGCCCCCACAGACCCTCACCGGATCTCGACACGCCTCCTCGTTCCTCGTCGGCTACTCGATCAGCGGATGGGGAGTTCCGCTTGTCGGCTGCTCGAT
>JBDHZH010000162.1:0-3717 GCA_039811745.1 Arachnia sp. | reverse complement strand
CACTTCCCCAAACCAGCCGCGGGTAGCTGGACCGAGAGTTACCCGGAACTGGGTACCGCCCCGGTCAACTACAGCGACTCGATCGACCCCGAGCACTACGCCAAGGAGCAGGAGGCGATCTTCAAGCACTCCTGGCTCAACGTGGGCCGGATGGACAAGCTGCCGAAGAAGGGCAGCTACTTCACCAAGGAGATCGCCGTCGCCAAGGCCTCGATCATCCTGGTTCGGGGTAAGGACGACGTGGTCCGCGCGTTCCACAACATCTGCCGCCATCGCGGCAACAAGCTGGTGTGGAACGACTTCCCGCAGGAGGAGGTGCAGGGCACCTGCCGGCAGTTCACCTGCAAGTACCACGCCTGGCGGTTCAGCACCGAGGGCGAGCTGACCTTCGTGCAGCAGGAGGAGGAGTTCTTCGACCTCGACAAGAGCAAGTTCGGGCTCAAGCCCGTGCGCTGCGAGGTCTGGGAGGGCTTCATCTTCGTCAACTTCGACGACAAGGCCGAGCCGCTCGCCGACTACCTCGGGCCCATGGCCAAGGGCCTGGAGGGCTACCCGTTCCACGAGATGAGCGAGGTGTACAGCTACAAGGCCGAGATCAACTCGAACTGGAAGCTGTTCATCGACGCCTTCGCCGAGTTCTACCACGCACCGGTGCTGCACGTGAACCAGGCGACCCGCGAGGAGGCCGAGAAGCTGCAGGGCTACGGGTTCGAGGCGCTGCACTACGCGCTGCACGGCCCGCATTCGATGATCTCGTCGTGGGGTGGGATGAGCCCGCCCAAGGACATCAACATGGTCAAGCCCATCGAGCAGAAGCTGCACAGCGGCCTGTTCGGGCCGTGGGACCGCCCCGACATCGAAGGGCTGGACCCGTTGCCGCCCGGAGTGAACCCCGGTGGGGCCAAGCAGTGGGGTGTGGACTCCTACGTCTTCTTCCCCAACTTCATGCTGCTGATCTGGGCCCCGGGCTGGTACCTGACCTACCACTACTGGCCCACGTCGGTGAGCAGTCACATCTTCGAGGCCAGCCTGTACTTCGTGCCGCCCAAGACCGCTAGGGAGCGGCTGGGACAGGAGCTTGCAGCGGTCACGTTCAAGGAGTACGCGTTGCAGGATGCGAACACGCTGGAGGCGACGCAGACGATGATCTCGTCGAAGTACGTCACCGAGTTCCCGCTCAACGACCAGGAAATCCTGCTGCGCCACCTGCACAAGACGGCCCGCGACAAGATCAAGGAGTTCGAGAATGCCTGATACCGCCACCAAGACCGGCGTGCTGCCGTCGCAGTTCGCCGACCTGGAGAAGTTCTCCGACTGGTGCCTGGCCACCGAGCCGGAGCGCTACGGCAAGCGGCTGAACTCGTCGATGGCCGACATGCAGGAGTTCTATGACGCCGGCATGGCGCGGATCGACGAGGCGATGGACTACCTCGACCAGTTCCCGCTCAAGGCGATGCCCGACGACGCGAAGGCGCTGATGCACCTGATGCAGTCGGTGGTGATGGTCTCCTTTCCCGTCGAGTGCTGGAAGCAGCCGCGGGTGCCGGACAGCGGCGCCGCCTGGCTGAGCATCATCAAGGAGCCGGTGGTCTAAAGGGTGCTCACGCTCAAGGCGGCCGGTTACGTCGACGTGGAGGCGGGCGAGATCGTCCGCCCCGGCATCGTCAAGGTCGACGGTGACCGCATCGTCGGCCTGGGCGGTGCGCCTGAAGGTGAGCTGATCGACCTCGGCGATGCCATCCTGCTGCCGGGCCTGATGGACATGGAGGTCAACCTCCTGATGGGTGGCCGGGGGGAGAACCCCGGCCTCTCCCAGGTTCAGGACGACCCACCGACCCGGGTGCTGCGTGCGGTGGGCAACGCCCGCCGCACGCTGCGCGCCGGGTTCACCACGGTGCGCAACCTCGGGCTGTTCGTCAAGACCGGCGGCTATCTGCTCGACGTCGCGCTCGGCAAGGCCATCGACGCCGGCTGGATCGACGGCCCGCGCATCGTGCCCGCCGGCCACGCCATCACCCCGACCGGTGGGCATCTCGACCCGACGATGTTCGCCGCCTTCATGCCGGGAGTGCTCGAACTGACCGTCGAGGAGGGTATCGCCAACGGGGTCGACGAGATCCGCAAGGCGGTGCGCTACCAGATCAAGCACGGTGCCGAGGTGATCAAGGTCTGTTGTTCGGGCGGGGTGATGTCGCTGACGGGTGAGGCCGGGGCGCAACACTATTCGGACGAGGAACTGGCGGCGATCGTCGACGAGGCGCACCGCCGCGGCCTTCGGGTCGCCGCACATACCCACGGTGCCAGTGCCGTCAAACACGCCGTGGGAGTCGGCATCGACTGCATCGAGCACGGCTTCCTGATCGACGACGAGGCCATCAGGTTGATGGTCGAGCACGGCACGTTCCTGGTGAGCACCCGCCGGCTGGCCGAGGGGATGGACGTCTCCAAGGCGCCGCCGGTGTTGCAGGCCAAGGCCGCCGAGATGTTCCCCAAGGCGCGCACCTCGATCAAGGCCGCGTATGAGGCCGGCGTCAAGATCGCCGTCGGCACCGATGCGCCGGCGATTCCGCACGGCCGCAATGCCGACGAACTCGTCACCCTCGTCGAGTGGGGCATGTCGCCGGCCGCGGTGCTGAAGGCGGCCACGGTGACCGCCGCGGAGCTCATCAACGCAGGAGACCGGGGCCGGATCGCCGAGGGACTATTGGCGGATATCATCGCCGTGCCCGGAGATCCGTTGTCCGACATCACCGTTACCAAGAACGTCAACTTCGTGATGAAAGGCGGCAAGGTCTATGTCCACCAAGAAGACTGAGTCCACCCGCCGGACTGACGACATCGTCGAGATCCAGCAGCTGTTGGCCCGTTACGCGGTGACGATCACCCAGGGCGACGTGGACGGCCTGATCGGCGTGTTCACCCCCGACGGCACCTACAGCGCGTTCGGTGAAACCTATTCGCTGGCGCGCTTTCCGGTGCTGGTCGATGCCGCGCCCAAGGGGCTGTTCATGACCGGCGAGTCGCTGGTCGAGTTCGACGGCGCCAACCCCGACGCCGCCACCGGCACCCAGCCGCTGTGCTTCGTCGAGCACTCCGCACACGACATGCGGATCGGCTACTACCGCGATACGTACGTGCGCACCTCGGACGGCTGGCGGCTTCGCACCCGGGCCATGACGTTCATCCGGCGCAGCGGCGAGCACGACTCCGGTCGCCCGCACGCGATCGGGCGGCCGGCCGGCGGATGACGACCGTCGACGAGTTCCGCTCGAGTCTGCAGAGTTGGCTTGCCGAACACGATCTCACTCCGGGACCGGACCATTCGCTGGCCGGCCACATCGAGCAGATGCGCCGGGTACGCCGGGAGATGTACGACGCCGGCTGGATGCGGTACGGCTGGCCCGACGAGGTGGGCGGTCTGGGCGGGCCGCCCACGCTGCGCCTGGTGGTCGCCGAGGAGGTGCTGGGCCGCAACCTCGCCGAGCCCGGCCCGTACTCGATGATGGAAGTCCTCGTCCCGACCATGATCTCCTATGCCCGCCCGGAACTGGCCGCGGCGATGGTGCCGCGATACCTGTGCGGCGAAGAGGACTGGTGTCAGGGCTTCTCAGAGCCCGGGTCGGGCAGTGACCTCGCCTCGTTGAGCACCAGGGCCACCCCCGACGGCGACAGCTGGGTGATCAACGGGCAGAAGGTGTGGACCAGCTTCGCCCAGTT
>JBDHZH010000161.1:0-3812 GCA_039811745.1 Arachnia sp. | reverse complement strand
CAGATAGATCAGGCCGCCGAACATGCCGACGCCCATGATCATGGCGAACAGGATGTTGGAGTCGAAGGTCCAGTGCTTGAACAGGTCCAGCGGCAGGATCGGCTCCTTCGCCCGGCTCTCGACCAGGACGAACAGGCCGGCCAGCACGACCATGGCCACGAGCAGAGCCACACCGACGCCGGAGCCCCAGCCCTTGTCCGGGCCGGCCCAGCTGAGGTAGAGGATCAGGCTGGTGACCGAGCCGACGATCGTGGCCGCGCCGAGGTAGTCGACCGAGGCGTTCCGCGGCACGTGGTGCAGCTTGAGGGCGAACGAGGTGACGATCAACGCGACGACGCCGATCGGCAGGTTGATGAAGAAGATCCACTGCCAGCCGAGATGATCGGTGAACAGGCCGCCGAGCAGCGGTCCGGCCACCGACGACACGCCGAACACGGCGCCGAACAGGCCCTGGTAGCGACCGCGTTCGCGGGGCGGGATCACATCGCCGATCACGGCCAGCGCGAGCGACATCAATCCGACGCCGCCGAGACCCTGGATCGCGCGGCCGGCGATCATCACGTCGATGCCGGAGATCCCCAGCGCGTCGGAGATCGGAGACGCGAAGCCACAGATCACCGAACCGACCAGGAAGACGATGATCGCCGACTGGAAGATCGGCCGCCGGCCGCGCAGGTCGGAGATCTTGCCCCAGAGGGGAGTGGCAGCGGTCGAGGTGAGCAGGTAGGCGGTGACCACCCAGGACAGCTTGTTGAGGCCGCCGAGGTCGGAGGTGATCTTGGGCAGGGCGACGCCGACGATGCTCTGGTCGAGGGCGGCGAGGAACATGCCGGCCATCAGACCGGCCATCACGACGAGGATCTGCCGGTGGCTCATGTAGTCCCCGGTCGGCGTGCGTTCGAGGCCGCCGTGCTGTGGTGGCTGCGGCGCCTCCCCCTGGCTCGGCGTCGCTGAGTCCTCGATCAGCGCGCGCCGCGGCGCTGCGTGCTTGGTCATGCGTTCTCCTGAGGCGAAGTGATCTCGATGTCGCTCACGAACCGATCGAGCAGCCGGGCGAACTCGGCGATGTCGTCGGCCGGCCAGTCGCGGAGACTGCCGGTGAGCAGGGCGCGGCGCTGCGCCATGGCGGTGTGAAGTCGTTCGTGGCCGGCTGCGCTGAGCTCGACCAGCTGAGCCCGGCGGTCGTCCGGGTCGGGGGTGCGACCGATGAGGCCGGCGCGCTCCAGCTGAGCGACGTGCCGCGACACGGTCGAGGTGTCCAGATTCGCGCATCCCGCGAGTTCGGTGACCCGTAGCGAGCCCCGCTTGGCAAGCGTCTTCAGCATCCAGAAGCTGCCGGGGTCGAGGTCGCTGCCGCTGACCCGCTGCCTGACCAGTCGGCCGACGGAGTGCAGGGCCCCGATCACGGAGTCAACCGCGGAGTCCAAGCCCTCCTCGGTGGTCACAGGTTGTTGCATGCCGCAAGCATATATCTAGTTGCGTGCCGCAAGCAAATGTGATGCTAGCCACCTGCTGACTCGTCTGCCACCAGAACGCGTGGGGCCGTACGAGCGGTGCGTTTCGTCTAACGTCGGCCACGAGGGCGCTCGGCAGCATGCCCTTCGACAGGCTCAGGGCGCATAAGCCGAAACGTTGCCCTGAGCGTGTCGAGGGACACCTGACTCAGCAGCTGGCGCGAATGAGGAAGCGGTGGCTCACCGCGGGGATCGGGCGTCGGACCGACTGCTCGTGGAGCTGGCGCAGTCGGGGGAGCGCGGCGGTCAGGTCCAGGTCGGCGTAGGCCCAGGGCAGGCTGCGCACGTACGCGATCAGCGCGGCGATGTCGATGAACTCACTCAGCGGACGCTCCTGGCGTACGTCCTCGATCCGCCAGCCGGCCGCCGACAGCTGATCGACGGCGATCTGGGCATTCCAGCTCCGGCCGTCGATGGGCAGATCGAACAAGGCCCGCACCGAGGTTGCCTCGTCGCTGCCCACCTGCTGGGTGACGAAGGTGCCACCCGGGCGCGTGATCCGTCGTACCTCGGCCGGGTCGAACGCTTCGTGCCGGTTGAGCACGACGTCGAACGAGCCATCGGCAAAAGGCAGTCCGGGTCGAGGCGATCCTTCGAGGCTCGTGTTGTCCGCGCTGCCAAGGGTCTGCACCAGGTGGACCCCGTGCGTCCGCAGCGTCGCGACCGCAGCCGGGATGGTGGGTGGCCATGCCTCGTACGCAACCGTGACCGGCGGCAGCGGTGCCAGGCTGGCCAGCACGCCGCCCTCTCCGGTGCCCATGTCCAGCGCACGGTCGGCACCATCGAGAAGCGGGCGTACCTCGGCCGCCCAGTCCCACGACTCGCGTCCGGGTCGATAGCGATCCCGGAGGAAGCCCGCGCCCCACAACGCCTCGACGTCCACCGAGAGGCCCTCGTTGACCAACGCGTCGAACTCCATCGGGGCACGCTAAACCAGGTGCGCAGCGGGCCCGGCATCGGGCACTCTGATCCGCGGCCCGAACGTGAGACGAGGGAGGTGGGCCGGATGGAGAAGATCAACAGCAGGCTGCTCAGCTGGGCATCCGTCCTGGACGAGCGCACCCGAGAGCAGGCGTTGCGTACGTCCTCGATGCTGTTTGTCTTCCCACATCTGGCGCTGATGCCCGACGCACATCTCGGCAAGGGCGCGACCGTCGGCTCGGTCATCCCGACCGCGGCTACTCGGATCGCCCAGCACCACATCCAAGTCGCGCAGCAGCTGGCCTATTCCCGGGCGGCGGCGCGGCGGACCTTCACCCACGAGCAGCTCCGGGCGGCCATGGTCGGGATCGAGTTCCGCGACACCGAGGCGTTCCTGGACGAGATCCCGGCGGCGTACAAGGACATCGACCAGGTGATGGCCGATGCCGCGCCGCTGGTGCAGGTCCGGCACACCCTGCGTCAGCTGGTGAACGTCAAGGGCACCTGAGTCCCAACCCGCTCGGTGTCTGCTGAGTCCCAGCTCGCCCAGCCGTCTGCAACTTCGCCCCATGAATGTGGCGTCGCCCCGCGAATTCACGGGGCGACGTCGCATTGGCGGGGCGAACTTCGGCCTGACGACCGGTGGGGGACGCGGATCTGTCAGCAACCTCAGGGTTGACCCTGAAAGTGGAAAGCGGACCTTCCGTTCTGGAAAGACGGGCTTTACATTTGATGCATGACTCCTACGCCTGACATGTCCGTCATCCTCCAGGATCTTGCCGCTGGCCGGATCGACGCCGCCGAGGCGGCCCGTCGGATCGACGCATTGAGCGTGAACAACACCGATCCCCACACCGAGCCGCACGCCGGCGACGAGCAGGTCGCCGAACCGAGCAACGAAGACCTTGCTGCCGCGTCCGCGCAGGCCACCGCCTCGGCTGGCGTCGACTCCGAGGCCTGGGCCTCGCAGACCGACCGCCCACAGTCCACCTCGTTCGGCCGTGACCCGTTTCCCGGTGCCTCCTCGGGCCAGCCCAGTGAGCCGAGCGATCCGATCCGCGAAGAGCCGACCGCAACGGTCCCGCCACGCAAGAACGGCAGCGGTGGCGTCACCAAGATCAGCGTTCGCGCCGTCGGCCGCCGGGTCCGGATCATCGGTGAGACCACCGTCGCCACCATCTCCGCCGACGGCCCGCACGTGCTGCGCCGCAACGGTTCGGTGCTCGAGGTCTCCAGCGACGGTGAGATGGGCTCGTCGCTGGATGGGTTCTCGATCCTCCGGGCGCCGCGCAACTTGGACGAGTTCCGCGCGCTCGGGCTCGGCAAGGAGCTGCTGATCAAGGTCAACCCGAACATCCTGGTCGATGTCGAGGTGAC
>JBDHZH010000160.1:0-3873 GCA_039811745.1 Arachnia sp. | reverse complement strand
ATAAAGATCACGAGAATGGCTCCGGCATAGACTAATATTTGCATTACTCCAATAAATTCTGCGGAGAGCTGCAGGTAAAAAGCCGCTAATGCCAGCAAAGTCATTAAGAATGCTAAACTGGCGCGTACCGGTTTATTGGTCAAAATGACGCCCAGCGAGGAACAAATTAAAATGATCCCTAAAATCCATTGTAGAGGATTGGAAAAAAAAGCCATCTAGATTAAATCTCCCTGTTGGGGTCGCGGCCTGAATCTCCCGGCTGTTTTTCTGTCAGGATTTCCTTAGTAAAAATTAATTCTTCGCGAGTAATGGCCGAGAGCTCATATTCATTACTTAAAATGATCGCTCCTGTAGGGCAGGCCTCTTCGCAATATCCGCAATAAATGCAGCGCAGCATATTGATTTGAAAATCGGAAGCGTAGCGTTCTCCATGCGAGTGCGGATTCTCTACATCATTTTGAGCAGGCTTGACATAAATGGCTTGCGAAGGGCAGACAATCGCACATAATTCGCATCCTACGCATCTTTCCAAACCATCATTCCATTTCGTTAAATAATGCCGGCCACGGGATCTATGGGGAAGTATTCTCTTTTCTTCGGGATAACGTATGGTCACAGGCTTTTTAAACATATGTTTTAATACAATCAATAAACCGTTTAAAACAGAGATGACTTTTTGCGTTGTTTTCTTCATATCATACCAAAATAAAATAAGCTGTGAGGACTAAATTTAACGTCGCTATAGGCACTAAGACTTTCCATCCAAAACTCAATAACTGGTCATAGCGGAAACGTGCCATCGTTGCCCTTACCCACATAAAAAAGAATATGAAGAAGGCTAATTTAACCAAAAACCACACGACAGGAATGTTACCGGGCCCTAACCAACCGCCAAGGAATAAGGTAATGGCGATGGCGGAAACAGCGAGGATGTTAATGTATTCGGCCAGAAAAAATAACGCAAACTTCATTCCTCCGTATTCGGTATGATAACCACCTGTGAGCTCTTGTTCTGCCTCGGGAAGATCGAAGGGTGCACGATTGGTCTCTGCAAATGCAGTAATTAGATAGATAATAAAACTGACAGGATTCGTCCAAAGCAACCAATGGTTTCTTTGCGATTCAACAATTTCAGTCAAACTTAATGTTCCCGTAGAAAGGGCAATAGTTAGTAAGGACAGCCCCATAGGGATTTCGTAACTAATCATTTGAGCCGTTCCGCGCAAACCTCCCATTAGTGAATAGCGATTATTTGAACCCCAGCCTGCTAATACCACTCCATAGACAGCTAAAGAGGAAAAAGCTAAAAGCAGCAAGAAACCGGCATTGACATCTGCCATTCTCAAATCAATGGAATGTCCCATTATTTCTACAGTTCCGCCGACGGGTATAAGCACAAAGGCGAACAAAGCACTAAAGAGGGAAATGCCCGGTGCAAGCCAATAGACAAGCTGATCGATATGACTGGGTTGAAAACGTTCTTTGAAGAGCAATTTAATCCCATCGGCGATAGGCTGTAAAAGTCCCAAAGGACCTACACGGTTGGGGCCCAAGCGCAGTTGCATGCGTGCCATGATAATTCTTTCGCAAAAAGTCATGTAAGCCGCCGCTCCAAATAAAAGCAAGATCAAAACCAGGCCTTTGATTAGAATGATCAGTATTTCCGTCCCCATTACGCACCTTCCACTTTTAAAATCTCAATGGACAAGCCGTTGAGAAGGTTTAGTGCTAAGTCATGCACGGGAATTTCTTCAAATCCGAGGGGTAAAACGAGTGTGCCGAGAGACACGCCTGCATCAAGTTTTACTTTAGCTGTGATGGCATTTCCATTGCAGCTGATGCAAACCCTATCTCCGCTGCTTATTCCTCGTTTTTGACCCTCTTCAGGATGCATGCGCGCTTTAGGTTCTTGACTCAATTGGACCAGATGCGGATTGCGGCGCATGCGCACTCCGCGGTCGAATAACAATCGCTCAAAAGTCGCTTTTAGTAGACCCCCGTTTTCTATTTCTTGATTGGATAAAGAGGGGAGGGGTACTTCAATAGCTGGTAGAAACTCATGTTTTAAAGATTCCTGAACGTGATGGTCGATTTCTAAAAAGAAATCCAGTTTATGGGCCAGTAACCTAAAAATATCTCCATCGCTATAGAGATGGTCCGGGATCACTTTTCCTGGCTGAACTTTTTGAATGCGGCGTTCAATATTAATGAAATGCCCATATTTTTCTGCATAACATAGAGTCGGCAAAATGATGTCGGCCTGCAAAGCGGTTTCTGTGCAGAAAAGGTCCTGTACAATCAAAAAGCCTAAGCGTTCGCGGGCTTTTTGCCAGACATCCCTGGGAAACTTAACTGCCGGATCAGCCCCTGCTACGTATAAAATGTCCCAATGGTCTTTTTGCATCTCTTCAAGCACTTGTAATGCAGTTAGGCCTCCGGAATCTATGGATGAACCGAGGGGGCCGATGTCAGGACGCATGCCGGCTAAAAAGGCACCGGTACTATTATCAACACCTTCCATGACACTGATTGGGATGTCTGCAGTGTTTTTTAATTTAGCTAAAATTTGGGCGCGATTGACGTGGGCCAAATATTGTCTTCCGACAAAGATCGCTCCTTTTTTACCTTGTGCTGAGGCTGATTTTATTTCTTCGGCTAACTTTTGTAGAGTCTCGCTCTCTTGTCCGGGAGCATGTAAATAAGTGTTTTTCAAATATGCTGCGATTTCGGGGGCATAATGACCGGCAAAAGTCACTTGTGCGCCTTTATTAATTGCTTGTCTCAAACGCAGCCAAAGAACAGGAAATTCTTCGGTTACGTCAAGCCTAAGGAGATAAGCAAAATCCAGGTTTTCACAATCTTCAATCGGAATGGTCATGCCGGGGGAGAGAACTTCCTCTGAGGCTTCAAAAATAGGCATCCCGATGCGATGATCTAGATGGTTGACTTTAGCACCTTTGCGAATGAATTGTTGAAAGAGATAATTTTCTTCAAAAGTTAGGGGATTGCCTCCCCATCCGGCAATTTTTCCATTCGGGGTTGCCAATCGAAATTTATCCGCGATGATATTTAGCGCATCTTCCCAACTAATGGGCTCAAATTGGTCTCCGCGCCTGAGCAGGGGAGTTTGCAGCCTTTCGTCCGAATAGGTAAATTCATAACCGAACCATCCCTTGTCGCATAACCAGATATCATTGACTTTTTTGTTTTCGAACGAGCGCGTGCGCATAATCTCGCCATCTCGTTGATCGAAATACATACTGCAACCGACAGGACATAAGGTACAGGTGGTTTCCGTCGGTTTATTATCCCATGGACGTGCTCGAAATCGATAAGCTTTGCTGGTAAGCGCCCCTACCGGGCAGATAAAAATCGTATTGCCGATGAATTTCGATTCGGCCGTTCTGCCATCGGGAGTACCCACCTCTGTTCTAAACCCGCGATCAATAAATTCTAAAGCATGATCGCCGGAAAGATTATCACAAAACCGTGTACAACGCGCACAAGTAATGCAGCGCTCACGATCGAGCATTAACACAGGTCCAAGAGAGATAGGCTTTTTGAATTTGCGTTTCTCTTCAAAAAAACGACTTTTCCCGGGGCCGGCTTTCATTGTATTATCTTGCAAGGGGCATTCGCCGGCACGGTCGCAAATCGGACAATCCAGGGGGTGGTTAATTAGCAAATATTCTAGAATATCTTCTCTTCCCTCAGCTGCCATGGTGCTTTGCGTTCTTACCACCATTCCCTCGAACGCTTCCAGGGTGCAGGAAGTTTGCAGTTTTTCCATTTTTTCGACTTCCACCAGGCACATCCGGCAGGCGCCAAAAGGCGGCATGCGGTCCAAATAGCAGAAGATGGGAATATCGATTC
>JBDHZH010000159.1:0-3897 GCA_039811745.1 Arachnia sp. | reverse complement strand
AGCATCCGCTTGCGGGCCGGGTCGCTGGCGGCGAGCTCGGCGACCAGGGCCTGCTCCTCGGCGACGGCGGCGTTGCCCGGGTCCTGGATCAGCCAGTTGATCAGGCCCACCCGGCTCTCGACCTTCGGCACGAAACCGAAGGACAGCAGGATCTCGGGCCGGTGCTCGTTGTCGCGGGCGAACGCGGCGAGGAAGTCGACGATGGCGTCGGAGTACAGCAGCTGGGTCATGCCGTACGTCGCACCCCGGTTGCACTTGAAGGCGAACCGGTCGGCCTCGGCCTCCCGGGTCGGGATCAGGATCACCCCGCGGTTGGGCACCAGGTCCCGATAGATCGCCAGTGCGTCGGTCGGGGCGACTCCCGACCCCTCGCCGTCGCTCATGGTTCGCGGCACGCCGACGAAGACGATGCCCTCCATGCCGGCGGCGAGCAGATCCCGCAGCCGGGACCGGAGCGCGGGCTCGTCGGAGAATGCGGTGACCTGGGTGCACAAGCCCTTGATGCCGGGCAGTTCCGGTGCGATCAACGACCAGTAGTCGAGGACGTCGAGCTTCGGCTTCATCTCGACCGGCCGATCGTCGTCCTCGGCGATCATGCCGGGGATCATCACGTGCCGGATCCGGTCCCCGATTCCGGTCTGCGCCCCGAGTTCGCGGACCTTGTGGGCTTCGTCGAGCAGCTGCTCGGGGCTGCGCTCCCGGTTGGGCGGCACGAGTTCGAGCGCAATGGTGTTGAGGGGCACGAAACTGCTCCTGATGGGACGGGCGGCTGGCTCGCCGGTGCCGGGCCGGGATGGCCGTGAGGGCGCGAGCCGCGAGAGCATCACCATACCGATCGCGGGGCCCGGACCATTGCGGCGGGCGCGCCGCCCGGAGTAGCTTGACCTGTCCGCTCCACTGGCACGGGAGGCTCGATGAATCCTCGGCTTCGACGGCCGCGTCCGTCCCGCCGGGCGGTGGCGGGTGCCGCCGCCGTGCTGGGAGTCGCGCTGCTGAGCGCCTGCGGGGGCGGCGGGGACGGCGAGAAGTCGCCGACCACGACGCCGGGCTCCTCCGTCGTCACCACCCCCACCAACAAGGGCAAGCCGGGCGGTCCGAACAACTTCACCCCGACCCCGATCGCGCCGTTGACGCCGACGGGTGGTCAGGCGCCGAACGGGACCGCCCAGCACTAGTGAACCCGCTGGTCCAGCCCCTCGGGCGATGAACTCTTGACTGATTCCAGAAAAGGGACGACTATCTCCCCCGTGGGCTCGATGACGGACTACGCCGAACGGCTGCGGATGGCCGACATGCGCGTCACCCGGCCCCGCATCGCGGTCCTCGAGGCGGTGCACGCCAACCCGCACGCCGATACCGACACCATCTTCGGCTCGGTGCGCGACGCCCTGCCCGAGGTGTCCCGGCAGGCCGTCTACGACGTGCTGGCCGCCCTGACCGCCGCCGGCCTGGTGCGGCGCATCCAGCCCTCCGGACTGGTCGCCCGCTACGAGTCGCGGGTGGGCGACAACCACCACCACGTCGTCTGCCGCGTCTGCGGGGTGATCGGCGACGTCGACTGCGCCGCCGGCGAGGTGCCCTGCCTGACCCCCGCCGATGACGGCGGCTCGCTGGACGGCTTCGCCGTCGACGAGGCCGAGGTCATCTACTGGGGCCTGTGCCCCGACTGCTCGGCCCACCAAGCTTCGGGATCACAACCGTGATCCCGGTTGGATTCACCCAGATCCACACCCGGAAGGAATGAAGCGTGGCTCAAGAACACCCCCCCATCGGCGAGGCGCAGACAGAACCCGCCGAGAGCGGCTGTCCGATGCGGATCAGGCCCCCGGTCGAGGGCGGTAGCAACCGCGACTGGTGGCCCAACGCCGTCAATCTCAAGATCCTGCAGAAGAATCCACCCGCCATCGACCCGACCGACGAGGGCTACGACTACCGCGAGGCCGTCAAGACCCTCGACTTCGAGGCGTTCGAGCGTGATTTCGACGCCCTGCTGACCGATTCGCAGGACTGGTGGCCGGCCGACTTCGGGCATTACGGCCCGCTGTTCGTCCGGATGGCGTGGCACGCCGCCGGCACCTACCGAGTGCAGGACGGCCGCGGTGGCGGCGGGCGCGGGATGCAGCGTTTCGCGCCCCTGAACAGCTGGCCGGACAACGTCAGCCTGGACAAGGCCCGTCGCCTGCTCTGGCCGCTGAAGAAGAAGTACGGCAAGAAGATCTCGTGGTCCGATCTCATCGTCTATGCGGGTAACCGCGCGATGGAGCACATGGGCTTCACGACCGCAGGCTTCGCCTTCGGCCGCCCGGACTTCTGGGAGCCCGAGGAGGACATCTACTGGGGCGCCGAGGCCGAGTGGCTGGGCTCGCAGGACCGTTACGCCGGCAGTGACCGGACCAAGCTGGAGAACCCGCTGGCCGCCAGCCACATGGGTCTGATCTACGTCAACCCCGAAGGCCCCGAGGGGGTTCCGGACCCGGTCGCCGCGGCGATCGACATCCGCGAAACGTTCGGTCGGATGGCGATGAACGATGTGGAGACCGCCGCACTGATCGTCGGCGGCCACACCTTCGGCAAGGCCCACGGCGCCACCGACATCGTCAACGGCGTGGAGCCCGAGGCCGCCCCACTGGAGGAGATGGGCTTCGGCTGGGCCAACCCCGGCGTCGGCAATGACACCGTCAGCAGCGGTCTCGAGGTGACCTGGACCCACACGCCGACCAAGTGGGACAACTCGTTCCTGGAGATCCTCTACGGCAACGAGTGGGAGCTGACCAAGAGCCCCCAGGGTGCCAACCAGTGGAAGCCCAAGGACAACGGCTGGGCCAACTCGGTGCCGATGGCGCAGGGCAGCGGCAAGACCCACCCGTCGATGTTGACCACCGACCTGTCCATGCGGATGGACCCGATCTACGGCAAGATCACCCGCCGTTGGCTCGACCATCCGGAGGAGCTTGCCGAGGAGTACGCCAAGGCGTGGTTCAAGCTGCTGCACCGCGACATGGGTCCGGTCGTGCGGTACCTCGGCCCGCTGGTGCCCAAGCAGACCTGGCTGTGGCAGGACGTCGTTCCCGCGGGCAAGAGCCTGTCGGCCGATCAGGTCGCCACGCTCAAGAAGGCGATCGCCGACTCGGGTCTGACTGTGCCGCAGCTGGTTTCGACGGCCTGGAAGGCCGCCTCCTCGTACCGCAGCAGCGATATGCGCGGTGGCGCCAACGGCGGCCGCATTCGGTTGCAGCCGCAGCTGGGCTGGGAGGTCAACGAACCCGACGAGTTGGCCCAGGTGATCCGCACCCTGGAGGGCATCCAGGGCGCCGCCGGGTTCGACGTGTCGTTCGCCGACCTGGTGGTCCTGGCCGGCAACGTGGGTGTCGAAAAGGCCGCCAAGGCAGCCGGGTTCGATGTCGAGGTGCCGTTCACCTCGGGCCGTGGCGATGCCACCCAGGAGCAGACCGACGTCGAGTCGTTCTCCTACCTGGAGCCCAAGGCCGACGGTTTCCGCAACTACGCGGGCAAGGGGTTGTCCCTGCCCGCCGAGTACCAGCTGATCGACCGGGCCAACCTGCTGGGGCTGTCCGGTCCCGAGATGACGGTACTCGTCGGCGGTCTGCGGGTGCTGGACACCAACTTCGGCGGGACCAAGCTCGGTGTGCTCACCGGCAATCCGGGTGCGCTGACGACGGACTTCTTCGTCAACCTGCTCGACATGGGCACGAAGTGGGCGCCTTCGCCCGCCGACGACGGCACCTACGTCGGTAAGGACCGCACCACCGGCGCGGACAAGTACACCGCCAGCAGGGTCGATCTGCTGTTCGGCTCGAACTCGCAACTGCGCGCGCTGGCCGAGGTCTACGCCGAGGACGACGCCAAGGAGAAGTTCGTCAAGGACTTCGTCGCGGC
>JBDHZH010000158.1:0-3902 GCA_039811745.1 Arachnia sp. | reverse complement strand
GGCGTCTCCGGCTGGCGGGTGCCCGACCTGCTCGCGGACTTCGACTTCCGGATCGGGCGTTTCACCCCTGACGTGGTGTTCCTCATGCTCGGCACCAACGATGCGACCGCCGGCGAGGCAGGCGTCGACGGCTTCGCCTCCGGGTTGGAGGAGCTTGCGCGCCGGATCAGAGGAATGGGTGCCCACCTTGTGTTGCAGGTCCCGCCGTTGCTCCGGGCCGAGTCCTCCGGCCGGGCGGCCGCTCCCCTGTACTACGACGCCATCCGTGGTGTGGCCCAGCGCCTCGCGGTTCCGGTCGTCGACCACGCACGCGATTGGGCGGACCACCCACCCGACGGAGGCCTCGACGAGTGGCTCGCCGACGACATCCATCCCAATGCCGAAGGGCACCTACGGATGGCACGCGCGGTCCTCGCCACCGTGGGCGTCGGCGGCTATCAGCGGGCGTAGCCGGCGCGCAGGTTGGCGGTGGAGCGGCGGCTCAACTGGGTGACGATGCCCGCGATGAACAAGACGAGGTAGGCGACGTTCACCCACCAGTTCTCGGCGAGGATGCGCGCCAGGCTGTCCGGTTGGATGCTCGAGATCGGAAGCAGGCCGATCAGCAGCAGCACGCCAACCATGATCGCCGTCGCGCCCCCGGAGGCGGCCACCAGGATGAGCAGCACCTCCGGCATGTTGGTGACCACCGCGATGAGGACCAGCAGCGCCGCGCCCGCGATGCCGAACACGATGTGGACCCACGAGGCCGACGTGAACAGCCCGGCCAGCCCAGCACCGAGGGCGTACCCGACCGACCCCATCGAGAGCACGACTGCGACCGCGTAGAAGGCGTATGCCAACCCGCCGAGCAGCAGCGCGCCGATGATAGCGGCGCTCCAACCGAACACACCGGCGAGCGGCGGCTCCTGCGTGGCCGCCGCCACCAGTGCCGCACCGAGACCGAAGCCGACGAAGCTGCCCCAGATGCCGATGACCGTCCGCATGGCGAGGTAGCCGCGGAAGCAGAACATGATCCCGGCGAGGATCGCCAGGATTCCCCAGATGAGCTGTGACACTTGCGACTCCCCTGGTCGAGTTGCGCCGAGTCTACTGGCGTGACCTGTGCGAGCCGGCCCAACGTAGGCTGGAGATCTGGAGGTGCGCAATGACGACCCTTGTAGAACAGGTGGTTGAGTTCCGGGGGCTGCACGCCTCCGGCTGTTTCGTGATGCCGAACCCATGGGACGCGGGCAGCGCCCGCGCGCTGGCGTCGATGGGGTTCAGGGCGCTGGCCACGACGAGCGCGGGCTTTGCCTGGTCGACGGGCCGGCCCGACAACACCGTCGGATTGCAGGAGACGCTGGCGCACCTCAGGCTCATCGCCGGCGCCGACGCCGGCGCCGACTGCCTGTACGCGCCATTCATGACGTCTCTGGACCATGTGTCCGCCGTCGTCACCGCCGTCGCACCCAAGCCCGTGAACCTGCTCATCCACACCCCCTACACCACCGTCGCCGAGGCAGCGGCCCTCGGCGTGCGAAGGATCAGCATCGGCGGCATGCTCGCCAAGACGGCCTGGCGAGGCTTCTTGGAGGCGGCCCGGGAGATCGCCGAGCACGGCACGTTCTCCCACTTCGCGGACCTTCCCGACCTGAACGGGATGCTCAGCAGGTGACGTGCAGGACCGCGTGAACCTCATGCGCATCGAGTGACCCGATCAGCGCGCAGGCTTCGCGCGTCGGCAGGGCGACCAGGTCGATTCCGCGACGCGCCGCCTCCTCCCGGACCTCCGGGAGAATCGGCAACGCACCATCGACCCCTGTGCCGACGATGAGTTGCCGACCGCCCCAAGGGATGTCCTCGGCCAGTGAGAGCGGAGTGTGCCCGAGGCCGCCCCGGAACGGTTTCGACGACGCCTTGTCCCGCTTGCGGACCTTGCCTCGTTCGATCAGGACGTCGTGGTTGAACACCGTGCCGTCGACCTCAATGCTGCCGAACCCGAGCAGTCTTGCCTTCATCGTTCCTCCTCCACGTCGGATGGCTCATCGGCGATGCCGTGATCCCATGATGTCCCGTCTCGCCCGGCCAAGCAGGCTTCGTCGAGGTGCCAGGGTGCTGGTGGTCGAGGGGGCGCGGTCGATGTGTCGGGGTGGGGTGAACCACGGCATGCCGGTGTCGGATTAGTTCCGCTGGTCGAGTAGTGCCCGTCGACGAAGGAGCCGTAGTCCCGCTGGTCCAGTAGTGCCCCGCGAGGAACGAGCCGGGCACGTGTCGAGACCCCGACCAAGTCCTCGTGGACCCTCACCGGATCTCGACACGCCTCCTCGTACCTCGTCGGCTACTCGATCAGCGGTTGTGGGGTTCCGCTGGTCAAGTAGTGCCCCGCGAGGAACGAGCCGGGCACGTGTCGAGACCCCGACCAAGCCCCCGGGAACCCCCACCAGATCTCGACACGCCTCCTCGTACCTCGTCGGCTACTCGATCAGCGGTTGTGGGGTTCCGCTGGTCGAGTAGTGCCCCGCGAGGAACGAGCCGGGCACGTGTCGAGACCCCGACCAAGTCCCCGGGAACCCTCACCAGATCTCGACACGCCTCCTCGTACCTCGTCGGCTACTCGATCAGCGGAGGTGTGGGGTTCCGCTGGTCGAGTAGTGCCCCGCGACGAAGGAGCCGGGCACGTGTCGAGACCTCCGGCCAAGTCCCCGGGAACCCTCACCAGATCTCGACACGCCTCCTCGTTCCTCGTCGGCTACTCGATCAGCGAGGAGTGCCCGACGACGAAGGAGACTGCGACCGCGCCGCACCTCCAGCTTCTCCACGATCAGGCCGCCACCCTGGTTCATGGACCGCAACTCCTCCAGCGCCCACTCCGCATCCTGGAACCTCCCTGCGGCGGGCGTCGCCCCGAACAGCTCGAACCGCCCGAGCACAGGCCGCCCGTCGGCAGCGGCGACGACGTCCCGGCTCCGGTCCTGCACCGCATCCAGCATGTCGTCGGGCGAGGTGAGGCCGGTGGCGTCGACGGCGACCCGCTCCCAGCGCACGTGGTCGAGCGCCCGGAAGGTGACCCCAGCCGGACTGTCGACCTCGAGGTCGGCCACCAGGCCCCCCTCGGACCCGTCTCGCGGGCGTGGCGCCCCTGCAGGTTGCCGCTGAACCAGGCCGGATGGTCGCCGTCCACCACCGCCTGCCGCTGGTGGATGTGGCCGAGCGCCGTGTGGTGGTAGCAGAGGCCGGCCAGGTCCTCCCGGGAGCAGGGGGCGTACGTCTTGTGTCCGTCGTAGCCGGCGGCGCTGGTGTGGAGGAGACCGACGTTGACCAGCCCCGGCACCCGGCTCGGGAACGCCGCGGCCAGGTTCTCCTGCACGTCGCGGCGGGCGTAGCTCTGGCAGTGGACGACGACGCCCAGGTTGTCGAAGAAGACGCTCTCGGGCGCGTCCTTGTCCAGCCTTCGCACGTGCGGCGGCAGGCCCAGGCTGCGGGTGATCTGGCTCGCCGCGTCGTAGTTGCGGGACACCATGACCATCTCGACCCCCGACTCCGCCAGCACCAGCTCGACCAGGTTCTCCAGCGCCCGACGCGTGGCCCGGCGCACCTCGTCGGCATGCTCCTCACCGATCCGGCCCAGCCCCCGCAGGGCGCTGTCCAGATGGATGTCCGCCGCATGGATCAGCTTCATCGGTCCCCCTCGTCCGGCACTCCAACCGTCCCGGCAACCCTGACCGAGAGCCCCGACAGGAACCGTCGTACCAGTCGCCGAATGGGCGTACCCGGCAGGTGCCGCGTGCTGCACCAACCTGGCTCGCACCCAGCAGTCGGGCCTCCAGTCCTACCCTTGGGGCATGAACGAGACCCCAACCCCCGAGATCGCGGACTCGGCGCTGCCGGGCGCGGTCGGCGACCCAACCATCCAAGGCCTC
>JBDHZH010000157.1:0-3916 GCA_039811745.1 Arachnia sp. | reverse complement strand
TCAACCAGGGCACCGCCGGCGGTGGCCGGCCGGGTGCCGCAGGGAACCCGCCGGCCGCGGCCGGCGGCTACCAGACGTCGTACCTGTGGGAGGAGGTGTGGCAGCGGGACGCGTGGCTGGATCTGCTGGGGTCGTTCGTCCACTCCCACGAGGGCCGCATCCTGTTCCCGCGCTACCACCAGTGGCATGCGGTGCGTGAACTGGTCGCGGCCACCTACGCCGACGGGGCCGGTGTTGACCGGTTGGTGCAGCATTCGGCGGGGTCGGGCAAGTCGAACACGATCGCGTGGACGGCGCACAAGCTGTCGCGGCTGCATGGCCCGGATGATCGGCCGGTGTTCGACAAGGTGGTGGTGATCACCGACCGCAGGGTGCTGGACCGACAGTTGCAGGACACCGTCGCAGGCCTGGACCACACGCCGGGCACGATCGTGCGGATCAACGAGGACTCGGCCCAGCTGAAGGCCGCGCTGGAGGGCAACGCGGCTCGGGTCATCATCACCACGTTGCAGAAGTTCCCGGTCGTGGCCCGGCTCGCCGCCGAGGAGGCCCAGGCGGGCGAGGCGGCCGGGGTGACTGGTCGCCGGTTCGCGGTGATCGTCGATGAGGCGCACTCGTCGACGACCGGGGATGCGGTGAAGAAGCTGAAGACCGTCCTGACCGGGGACGACGCGCTGGCCCAGGCCGAGGCGGCCGAGCTGCTCGCGGAGGAGGCCGCCGACCCGGATGAATCGCTGCTGGCAAGCGCACTTGCCCGGGGCAAACAGCAGAACCTGTCGTTCTTCGCGTTCACGGCCACCCCGAAGCCGAAGACGCTGGAGACGTTCGGCCGGTTGGATGCCGACGGGCTGCGGCGGCCGTTCCACACGTATTCGATGCGGCAGGCGATCGAGGAGGGATTCATCCTCGACGTGCTTGCGAACTACACGACCTATGCGACCTACTACAAGCTCGCGAACGCCCATCCCCGAAACGATCCGGAGCTGGACGCGTCGAAGGCGAAGACGGCGCTGGCAAGGTTCGTGTCGCTGCACCCGTACCAACTGGAGCAGAAGGCGGAGGTGATCGTCGAGCATTTCCTGCAGAAGTCCAGGGCGAAGATCGACGGCCACGCCAAGGCGATGGTGGTGACCCGATCCCGGCTGCACGCCGTGCGCACCAAGCAGGCGCTCGACGACTACATCGCCCGGAAGGGGTACGACCACGGCACCCACCCGCTGCGGACACTGGTGGCGTTCTCCGGTGGCGTCCCAGATCCCGACGTGGCGGACCTGACGTGGACCGAGGCCGGCATCAACGGGTTCTCCGAGACCCAGCTTCCGAAGCGGTTCCGGACCGACGACTACCAAGTGCTGGTCGTGGCCGAGAAGTACCAGACGGGGTTCGACGAGCCGCTGCTTCACACCATGTACGTCGACAAGAAGCTGGCCGGGGTCAAGGCCGTCCAGACGCTGTCGCGGCTGAACCGCACCCATCCGGGCAAGCAGGACACGTTCGTGCTGGACTTCGCCAACACCGCCGAGGAGATCAGGGCCGCCTTCGAACCCTTCTACGAGGACACGTTCGCCACCCCCACGGAGCCGAACCTGCTCTACACGATGGAGCACGACCTGATGGCCGCCAATGTGCTGTCGCCCGAGGAGATGGAGGCCGCCGTCGCCGCCCTCCTCTCCGAGGAGTCGTACCGGCAGCCCGAGATCTATGCAGGCCTCGGCCCGGCCGTGGTCCGGTTCGCAGCCCTCGAAGACGACGAGCAGGAGTCGTTCCGCGCCACGCTGAAGCACTTCTGCCGGGCCTACGCATTCGTCGCGCAGGTGATGCCGTTCATCGACACCGACCTCGAACGGCTGTTCCTCTACGGCAGGCTCCTGCTGCTCGAACTGCCATCCACCGACGACGACCCGATGCCGCAGCTCAGCAAGTCGGTCCAGCTCACCCACCTCAGGATCGCCGTCACCTCCGACGAGGCAATCACCCTGAGCGCCTCCGACGAGCCCGGCGTCGCACTGCCCGGTGCTGGCAAGGGGCCGCAGCAGGAACCGATCCTGGACAAGCTGTCGGCCCTGATCTCGGCCATGAACGACAAGTACGGCGCCGACCTCGGCGAGGCCGACAAGGTCTGGGTCGACCAGCAGTGGGTGGTCGTCAAGAACGACGACGACATGCGCGCCGTCGCCGAACACAACGACCGCAGCCAGTACCGCATGGTGCTGGAACAGAAGATCAAGGACCTCCTGGTCGAACGCCACGAGAAGAACGGCGTCCTGTTCGACCTGTTCTTCGCCAACCCCGACTTCCAGGTGTCGCTGACCAACTACCTCATCGGCACCTACGACGAGTTCCGGCAGGAGATCGCCGGCTAGCGGCGGGGCTTCGGACCTGTGCCGTCTTAGCGGCCGTACTCGACGTCTGCCAGGTTGCGGTTGGGATCTTCATGGAAGTTGGTGGTGCGGTCGTGTGCTGACTGAACAAGCACGTCTGCCCTGAAACCGTTCCACCACGCCACCTGCCCGTGGGCCCCGGCGCAAGGCCACCTGCACGCCCTCGCCGGGTGCGCCCGTGACCGCGGGCCCCCACGATTCAGACGCCTTCGCCAGCGTGACCGTCGAGGCCTCGTCACCGAGCTCGATTCTGCCTGCGCCGGACAGCGTCGAACAGACCCCTCACGAACGGTCGAGGCCTGCACCGCCCGAAACTGAGTAGTCAACCGGGGGCCGACGCCGCCAAGGTTGGAGACAGTTCGTCGAGAAATGCGGAGATCAAAGGAAGTTATCGATGGTGATTGCCAATATCTATTTGATTCCCTCCGCGATGCGCCGATAGCATTCATTTCAGGATACTTCAGTGGGCAATGGCCGCCCACCCGGAGAAAGGGACACGACGCCGTGGAATTCTATGAAGAGCTTTACCCGAAAGATGTCTGGCGCAATCAGGGGTATGACGTTTTCGAGCGCTTCTCATTGAAGGGGAAGAAGGCTCTGGTTACTGGCGCCTCCGGTGGGATCGGGCGTAATGCAGCTGCCGTGTTCGCGCAGGCGGGTGCTGACGTCATGATGGCTGACATCGAGCGAACCCGCGACACGTTGGAGCCGTTGGCATTGGAGATGGCCGAGAGGTTCGGAACGATGGTGGTTCCCGCGTTCTGCGACGTGTCCGATGAGGGTCAGGTCTCGGCGATGGGTGAGGAACTGGAAGCCGAATTGGGGACTGTAGACGTGGCGTTCCTCAATGCTGGCGTTGTCCTCCCAGGGGATGACTACGACTCGTCGTTCGACACCTGGAAGAAGACGATCGACATCGATCTGCATGGCATGTATCTGTGCGGGCAGATGGTGCAGAAGATGATGCGACGTCATGAGCACGGCGGCTCGATCATCATGACCTCGTCGATCTCCGCCTACATTTTCAACCACATGGCCGGTAATCCGAACCCGATCGTCGCATACGCGGCAGCGAAGGCAGGCGTGTCCCAGTACGCACGTGCGTTGGCGGCCTTCGGCGTCCGAGACGGCATCCGGGTGAACACGATCGCACCGGGGTATGTGTGGTCAGGTATCCATGAGGGGCTTATGGACGAGCAGGCCCATGACGTTGCCAATCGGGAGATCCCGATGCGCCGCTTCGGTCGCACCGATGAATTGCACGGCCCGCTGTTGTTCTTGGCAAGCGACGCCTCCAGCTACGTCACCGGCATCAACATACCCGTCGACGGCGGCTACCTGATCGCCTGACACATGTGCACAAATACTGAAACAGAAAGGACTACGAAAATGCTTCGAACTCAAGACCACACCTCCGAGTCGACGGCTGCTGACGTCAACACCACGGTTCACATGACCAGCGTCCCCGAACTTATTGAGAAGGCTGGATTCATCCGCAAGCAACTGGCGCTTGGTACCCACCGTATCGGAGGGGT
>JBDHZH010000156.1:0-3938 GCA_039811745.1 Arachnia sp. | reverse complement strand
TCCACGGTTCTGGTGGTCGGGTTGGCCACGCGGGTGTGGGTGGTTTCGACACGCGCCGGCTCCTTCGTCGCGGGCGCTACTCAACCAGCGGAAAAGGGGCCTCAACCGGCGCGGGAACCCGACCCCCGGTGGTTGAGTAGCCGTCGGCGAGGAACGAGTCGACGGCGTGTCGAAACCTCCGGCGGGTGCCTGTGGACTTGTCCACGGTTCTGGTGGTCGGGTTGGCCACGCGGGTGTGGGTGGTTTCGACACGCGCCGGCTCCTTCGTCGCGGGCGCTACTCAACCAGCGGAACTACAGCTTCTTCGTCGCGGGCGTTACTCAACCAGCGGAACTACAGCTCCTTCGCCGCGGGAGCTACTCAACCAGCGGAAAGGGGGCCTCAACCAGCGGAAAGGGGGGGCTTGGCTCGTCGCGGGCGCTGCCTGACCGGCGGGAATGAAGCACCTATGACAACGCTGCCGTGATCTACGTCGGGGTGCCGACGTCATTCCTCCTCGGGGACGGGGTCGGTGAGGAGGACCTTCTCGTTGTGCCTTGCGACGACGGCACCGATGCCCAGCTCCTTCTCGATGCGCTCGGCCAAGGCGTTCGCGGATGCGGGTTCGCCGTGGACGATGTAGACCAGCTCCGGGGCGGGACTCAATGAGCCGACCCAGTGCAGCAGTTCCGTCGAATCGGCGTGGGCGGAGAACTCGCGATCGTCGACGACCTCGGCACGGACCGGCACATGCCGGCCGTTGATCTTCAGGTACCTGGCACCCTCCAGCAGCGCCCGGCCGCGCGTCCCCTCACCCTGGTAGCCGGACAGGATCACGGTGTTCTTCGCATCGGGCAGCAGCTTCGTCAGCCAGCCCAGCACCCGGCCGCCCTCCAGCATCCCCGACGACGAGATCACGACCTTCGGGCCCATCCCCGACTGCGCCTTCCGCGAATCCTGCGTCGTGCGCGCCTCAATCAGGTGCGGCAGCCCCACGAAATCCCCAACGGTGACGCCGTCTGCGAACTCCTCCGGCATGTCCTTGTAGACGTCGAGGGTGCGCATGCTCATCGGCCCGTCGACGATCACCGGCACCTCCGGGATGCGGCCCTCGCGGCGCATCACCACCAGTGCATCCAGCACCGACTGCGTCCGGTCGATCGCGAACGCCGGGATCACGACGGTGCCGCCGCGGGCGATCGTCCGCTTGATCGCCTTGGCCATGTCGTCGTGGGGGACGGCGGGATGCTCGTGCTCGCGGTCGCCGTACGTCGACTCGCACAGCACCCAACGCGCCCCCGGCGGCGTCTCGCGTCGCCTGATGATGGGGTGGTCGTCGGGGCCGAGGTCACCCGAGAAGACGACGGAGGTGCCCCCCACCTCCACCCGCACCGACGCCGACCCCAGGATGTGCCCCGCCCGCGTCCACCTCGCGACGACGCCGTGACCGACGTCCGTGTCCGTGTCGTAGCCGACGGTGCGGAACAGCGGCAGGGTCCGCTCGACGTCGGCGGTGTCGTAGATCGGCTTGGGCTCGGCGTGCTTGGAGTAGCCGCCGCGGATCGCGTGCTCGGTGGCCAACTCCTGCAGGTGCGCTGAATCCCTCAGCACGATCTCCGTCAGCCGCGCCGTCCCCTCAGTGCACCAGATCGGGCCCGTGAAACCCTGCTTGACAAGGGCGGGAAGGTAGGCGGTGTGGTCGGCGTGCGCGTGGGTGAGCAGCACGAAGTCGATGCTTGCGGGGTCGACGGCGAACGGCTCGCGGTTGCGGAGCCTCAGTTCCTTCGCGCCCTGGTACATGCCGGCGTCGACGACGAACCGCGCGCCCGGGGCGCACACGAGGTACTTGGAGCCGGTCACCGTGCCGGCCGCGCCCAGAAACTGCAGTGTGACTGATGCGTTCATGAATCAACTGTGCACCCGCGGCGGGGTGTGGATACCCGGATAGAGTCCAGGCCATGCTTCTCGTCTTCGTGTGTACGGCGAACATCGCCCGCTCGCCGTACGCCGAGCGCAGATTCGCCCAGCTGCTCGGCCCCGGCGCCGACGTCCGGCTCGCCAGCGCCGGCATCCCGGGGTTCGAGGGCCGAGCCATGGACGACGAGATGGCCGCCGTCCTCGCGCAGCGCGGTTCCAGCGGCGTCGGCCACGTCAGCCATGCCCTGACCGGCGACGTGATGGCCGCCGCCGACCTCGTCTTGTCCATGGAGTTCGCCCAGCACATGCGCATCTTCGACTTCTGGCCCCAGTACCAGGCCAAGACCCGCGGCCTGGCCCCGTTCGCCCTGGGCGCGTCCAACCTGGTGCAACTTCGGGCCGAGGCCCGCCGCATGGCCTGGCCGGACACCGTCGCCGGGCTCGTCGAGGCCGCGGCCGCCCTGGCCCCGCCCGACAGCGAGTCGTTCGACATCGACGACCCCCACCGTCGCGGCCCGGCAGCCGCCGCCTCCTGCGCCGCCGTCATCGACGGTCATCTGCAGCAGATCCTGCCGCTGTTCACGGCCTCCGGATAGTTGGCCGTTCGACCGACGGTGGTCTCGACCGTCGCTCGCTGGCTCGACCAGCGTCGGGGTTGATGTTCCGCTGATCGAGTAGGCCGCGAGGACTTGTACTGAGTAGCAGCGCGAGGAACGAGCGCCGCGTGTCGAAGTGACGAGTGGCCGTGTCGAGATCCGGTGAGGGTCTGCGGGGACCTGGCTGAGGTCTCGACACGTGCCCGGCTCGTTCCTCGCGGGGCACTACTCGACCAGCGAATCCCGCTGATCGAGTAGGCCGCGAGTGACGAGCGGCCGTGTCGAGATCCGGTGAGGGGGTCGTCGTCAGCGGACGAAGACCGGCTGGTCCCTGGTGGAGCGGGCGGCGTCGAGGACGTAACCCTCCGCGGCGAAGTCCTTCACCCGGGACGGCGTCCTGGCCCGATCCCGCACCAGGTGGGCCGCCATCAGGCCGCGGGCCCGCTTGGCATGGAACGACACGACGCGGGGCACGCCGTCGGCGTCCCTGTCCTCGAAGCGGGGGCTGACGACGCGGACGCCCAGCCTCTTGGCATCCACCACCCCGAAGTACTCGTTGCTGGCCAGGTTGACGACCACGTCGGCGCCGGGGGAGCAGTCCAGGTCGCGCTTGAGCTGGTCCGTGACCTTGTCGCCCCACCATTCGTACAGGTTCCGGCCGCGATGCGTGCGGAGGCGGGTGCCCATCTCCAGACGGTGCGGCTGGATGAGGTCCAGCGGCCGAAGCACCCCGTACAGGCCGGACAGGATGCGGATCGTCTTCTGCGCCTCGGTGAAGTCGCGGGCGTCGAACGTCGGCGCGCCCATGCCCCGATAGACGTCGCCGTCGAACGCGAGCGCTGCCTGCCTGGCATTGTGCAACGTGTGGACGGCGTCGAAGGCGGCGTAGCGGTCCGCGTTCAGCGTCGCCAGGTCCTCGGAGATGCCCATCAGCTCGGAGATCTCCGACGGCGACTTCCCCCGCATCACCTCGATCAGACTCTCCGACTCCGCCACCAGTCGCGGCTCCGAATGCTTGCGCGTCGCGAGCCTGGACGTGAAGTCCAGCGACTTGGCGGGGGACAGGAGAATCAGCACGCCAGCATCCTACGGGTCAGCCCAAGTCCGGTCCGCGCAGGCGTGGGGTCCCCCGGTTGGGTCCGGGGGTGAGCGGGGTTGGGGTGGGGGAGTCTCGACCGTCGGGACTCGCCCATCCGCTGATCGAGTAGCCGACGAGGTACGAGGAGGCGTGTCGAGATCCGGTGAGGGTCCGCGGGGACTTGGTCGGGGTCTCGACACGTGCCCGGCTCCTTCGTCGCGGGGCACTACTCGACCAGCGGAACCCCCCCATCCGCTGATCGAGTAGCCGACGAGGTACGAGGAGGCGTGTCGAGATCCGGTGAGGGTCCGCGGGGACTTGGTCGGGGTCTCGACACGTGCCCGGCTCCTTCGTCGCGGGGCACTACT
>JBDHZH010000155.1:0-3995 GCA_039811745.1 Arachnia sp. | reverse complement strand
CTAGAAAGGCTGGTCGGAATTTACCGCGGTACTCCCGTTTCAACTACTTGGTCTCGAGTCTCCGTGACGGCCGAATCCCGGTTAGATTGGAATGCGCTTGAATCTCGCCCGCTGCGCATCACCGGAGAAGTGCGGTTCCACTTGGGTCAGGATGAATACCGATTGTCCACACCGCTTGTCCGGACGTACTCAAGTGTCAGATTGCCAACGGGCTTTGACGGCAACCCGCCTGCGGGCAACGAGATCGAGCTACATCCCGGCCCCGAGTCGGTGCTCACCCTGTCGATGGGCGTCACGATGCCGAGCACCCGAGCGGGCGAGTGAGGACGGTCGGTGGCTGGCATCGGCAGCGCGTCTTGATCGGAAATGTCACTGACAGCGCGGACTACGAGGGGCCCTCGCCGGTGTCATGTCAACAACCTCAATCCAGGAGCGCCTTCGTAGATCTGGTCGCCTGCCAACAATTCGACACTCTTGGCGATCGCACATGCTGCGATCCAACGGTCGGCGGTGTGCTGCTTGCCGTGGATTGCGTGCCCTGAGCGTCGACACTGTGCGAAGAGCCGTGCGTGCGCATCGATGACCTGATCATCCGCCCGGATCGTCGGCGTTCGATCGAGCGTCTCGCGCAGCGCGGCGAGGCGGGACTCTCCCCAATTCCTGGCCAACGCGCCGCCGAGCAACTCGGCCCGTGTTTGGAAGGAGATCAGCACCCTCGACCCGGTGAGCGCCTCCCGCCATCCGCGAGCCCGCGGATCCGTGGAGTTGCGCAGAACGTACAGGTGGCTATAGACATCCGTGTCCACGACCACGGCTGCCAGCCTCGTCACCCGCGGGCCGCATCGAGGAAGGCAACGAACTCGTCATCCGTCAGGTCGATCGCGCCATCGGCGTCCGGGCCGGGCGCAGACGCCAGAATCTGGTCGAGCGTGAGGACCTCGTCCCCGACCATCCCACTGGCCGGGTCGTCGGCGAGCGCGATCGAGACGTCGGTCAGCGCGACGAGTCGATCCGAACCGAAGACGCCCTGACCCGTGGCAACGACCCACTGACCCACATGCTGCGCCGCTTCGACGTCATCGAGGACGTGCCTGAGTTCGACCGCCTGGCCCACGTCGTCACGCACCCGAAAGTCGTGCGACCGCAGATCGACCTTCTCCAACAGACCCCGGGCCTGCATCTGCCCACCCGACCGAACCCGTTTGGACATCCAAGTCTCGAGATGGATCCGGCTCGACTCGATCTCCACGGCCGGGTGCGCGGAGTCGCTGAGCGACGCCGCTGGAGCAGCGGCCTGCAAGGCGGCCACCAACTTGGCAACGCTTTCCGCCACAAGATCGGTCACCGATGACGGGCGTCGATCCGCGCGGATCGACTCGATGACCTCCCAGAACCGCCCGTCGGCGATTCTCTCCTCGGGAAGGTCGACGTCCAGCTTGTCCATCGGGCCCTTGCTGAAGCTCAGGACGGTGCTGCCCGAAGTGATGGCGCGCAGACGCAATTGAACGAACTGTTCCATGAAATGCTTCGTCCGCCCAGGCCCCGGAGTGTTGACCACATCCCGCCCGATCCGGGTCCACACTTCCTGCAGGGCCGTGGTCAACGCTGCGAGATCCTTGACGACGATCTCGCCATCGGGCACCGGCGCATCAACGAGCCGCAATTCAAGATCCCTGGCCATCGCCGATCACCGTCCTCGCCGCGTTCGAGCATCTGCTCACCATCCTGCCTGATCCACCCGACAGTCACCGATCAGCGACAAACCTACGAAACGAGTGATCCAGTTCTCCGGACCGCACGCGTGGACCGCGGCGCCCGATGGCGGCGTCATGAAGCTCAGCATCGGCCTCATGGGATCGCTGGCATACCACGAGTGCGGCCGATTCAACTGTGACCGGCGATCCGCTCCAGACGATTGGCTAAGGACACGATGGCGTCTGCCTGACGACGCAGGTGGCCAATCAACTCACGAACGCCGCGGATCAGCCCATCCTCTCCGGCCGGCACCCCTGCGACTTCGATCTCTTCCACCAGCTCCGGCAGAACGGCCAATTCGTCGACGATGCACACCGCCCGCGTCACGGCGTCACCAAGATCCGTCCCGGGCACCAACTGCACCACCGTCGCGCCGTATGGCTGCTCGCGAGACCCGTCGTCGCCGCTGGACGGTGCTGGGCGTGGCGGAGGGGCGTCATCCGGATCCTGGCTGCCCGGCCGAGGGCCGCGGCCCTGCGCGAACAGGTCCCACGGGCACTCCTGCGTCCCGGCCGGGTGGGTTTCGCCGCAGAGTGCGCACTCGACTTCCGCGGTCTTCTTCCGTCTGGGGTACTGCTTGCCGTCCCGCCCGCGCACACCGATCGGCCCGGCATCTCCGGCTGTGTTGTCCGGTTCGTGCTTCGCCCCGGCCAGGTCCCGGTACGCCGTCGCCGGACTGACGCCGAGGACCTTGGCGATCGCGCGTAGCGACATGTTCGCATCTGACAGCGCGGCCACCGCCTGGGCGCGTTCCTCGCGGGGAACCGTGAGCCGCAGATTGCCGAGTCGGTCTTCGACGTACTCGTCCCAGGTTTGATACCCCAGCGCCAGGTACGCCCGGCCCTGGTAGGCGATGGCGATGTACTCCCACGCCCGTTCCAACATGCTTCGAATCTGGGTCGTGACCTGCTCTGCGCTGGCCGGCGACATCTTGAACAGATGGGCTTCCTCGTCCGGTTCGACACCCACCGCATCCCCCACTACCGAGAGCGTCGGGAGCGGTCCGGCCGGTTCCATCAGGCGGCCCGCCGGCGTCCGGTCCGCACCGACCGACCTTCGACGGCCGCACGCACGATCCGCATAGCCTCCGGATTGCCCTGGACGCCAGCGAGGCCGAACGTGTCGACCTGCATTGCCACCCCGGTCGTCCGCGCCTCCGGCCGGCAACCCGGACCTGACCCTAGGGTCAGCAGATCCAACGCCGACCACGTCGCCGCCGGCACCCCGGTCTCGTGCGCGGCCATCGCCGATCGGCACCGCCGGGAAGTGGAGGCCGCGCCGGCTGCCGACGCCATCACCGCGTCCAACGGCAAGACCGGCCACGACCAACCCTCCATCGCCAGCACGATCGCCAGCGTCCGCATCCACGCCGGCGCCGTCAGCTCGGGGTCCGCCGCGGCCGCGGTAGTCGTCGCGAGAGCGAATTCGGCGACCGGTCCGACCTCGTCACGGCGGACCGCACCGATCAACCCACGGCTCGTCGTCGACCCCACACCGGTCTGCGCGGCCGCCGCCTCCGCGGCGTAGGCCCGGCGGACAGCGATCCGCAGCAGCCCGGGCGCGTCGGCGAACCGGCCCGCGCGGACCAGGCGATCCAATTGTTCCCACACCACGGACAGGCCCTCGTCGGTCAGCCAGCCTGCGGTCCGTGTCCATTCGGCTGCCTCCCGCCGGCACGCGGCCTGCATGATCCGAATCGCCTCGCGACCGGCATCGCTCCCCCAGCCTTTCACGGCCACCCGACCCAGCAGCTCGCCCAGCCGCGACCGCTGCGGACGGTCGGTGCCGGCACCACCCTGGATCGCGTTATCGACCGACATGGCCGCCGCCCAGGTCTTGATCGACTCCCGATCCGGATGCACACTGAGGGATGCAGGTCGGTGACGAAGCGGGGCGAGAGCCGCAGAGCCACAATGCATCTGCAATAGACGAAGACGGACGCCGACAGACAGGAGGCCGCAACAGATCCCGCCGGACCCCAGCAGACGACGAGCGCCTACAGACAGGAGGTTGACACCTACGGTTGACACCTACGAGCCAAGACTTCGGCACACGTTGGCAGACAGGAGCAAACACATCACAGCACGTCAGAGACGTTGCCAGACAACCGAAGACGGGCCGGGAATGTCTCTTAATCAGCGGGTTCGGGGTTCGAGTCCCTGATGGCGCACTTCTTGCGTTTCTCGGCCCTCGCCGAGGGCTTGGCCAGGCCCTCATCTCGGGCAGGAATTCAGTCGGAC
>JBDHZH010000154.1:0-4058 GCA_039811745.1 Arachnia sp. | reverse complement strand
TGACGGACCCTGCCCGCGGACGATACCCCGGGGGGTTTAGTCTTGTGCCATGGCATCGGTGTTGATCCTCGGTGCGGGCACGGCAGGCACGATGCTCGCGAACAAGCTGGTCAAGGTCCTGCCGGACGCGGACGTCACCGTGGTCGACAAGGACGACGACCACGACTACCAGCCCGGCTACCTCTTCATCCCCTTCGGTATCTACTCGCCCGAGCGCGTGCGTCGCTCCAGGCGCGCCCAACTCGACCCGAGGGTCGAGGTCGTCCTGGACGAGATCGTCCGTGTCGACCCCGTGGCCAAGTCCGTGCAGCTGAGGAGCCGTGAACTCGGCTACGACTGGCTCTTCATCGCCTCGGGAACGAGGCCCCGCCCCGAGATGACGGATGGGTTGACCGACGAGCGCATCTGGTACAAGAGCGCCTTCGACTTCTACACACGCGAAGGTGCCACGGCGCTGCACGGCGCGCTGGAGTCGTTCAAGGGCGGCAGGCTCGTGGTGCACATCACCGAGATGCCGATCAAGTGCCCGGTGGCTCCCCTGGAGTTCGCCTTCCTCGCGGACGACCACTTCCGACGGCGTCGCATCCGTCACCTCGTCGACATCACCTACGTCACCCCTCTGGACGGCGCGTTCACGAAGCCCGTCGCCTCGAAGCGGCTCGCCCACGTGCTTGACGACCGGAGCATTCGGCTGGCCACGGACTTCACCATCGAGCGGGTCGATCCGGTGAACAAGCGCCTGGTCGGATTCGACGGCCGTGAGATCCCGTTCGATCTCCTGGCCACCGTGCCCACCAATGCGGGCGCCCAGTTCGTCACGGATTCGGGCCTCGGGGACGACCTCGGCTTCGTTCCCGTCGACAAGGGCACGCTGCAGTCGGTGCAGTACCCGAGCATCTTCGCGGTCGGGGACGCCGGCAACATCCCGACGTCCAAGGCGGGTTCCGTCGCGCACTTCGCCGTCGACATCCTCGTTGAGAACTTCCAGCAGGCCTACCACGGCAAGCCGATGACCCATGCGTTCGACGGGCACGCCAACTGCTTCATCGAGGCGGGCCGAGGCAGGGGACTGCTCCTCGATTTCAACTACGACACGGAGCCGCTCGTCGGCACCTATCCGCTGCCAGTCGTGGGCCCGTTCGGCCTGCTGAAGGACACCCGGCTGAACCACCTCGGCAAGGTGGCGTTCGAACCGATGTACTGGCATCTGCTGCTCCCGGGCCGCAGGCTGCCGGTGCCCACCCTGATGTCCATGGCAGGCAAGATCCCGGCCGACAAGATGAAGGAGGACTGACGTGTCGACCAACACCATCGAGGAGTTCACCTTCACGGTCAACGACGAGGGCTTCTTCACGGACCGCTCGCAGTGGAGCGAACCACTGGCGCAGATCCTCGCCGAGTTGGTGGGGATCGACGAACTCACCCCGGCACACTGGGCGGTTCTGCGATTCATGCGCGAGGACCAGGCGGCCACGGGCGTCACGCCGACGCTTCGGCGCATCCAGACCAAGGGTGGCTTCGACGTCAAGGAGTTGTACCGGCTGTTCCCGGGCAAGCCGGCCAAGAAGATGAGTTACCTGGCGGGCCTGCCCAAGCCCGTCGGGTGCGTGTGAGCCAGGAGACAGAGATGCGCAGCGTTCCCGAGGGATTCATCATCCCCGACTTCGGCCAGGCAGCCGTCCGAACACCCTCAGAAGGTGTTGGAGCGACGTCGACGCAGGCCTCCGGCGGCTACACCGGCCCCCGCAAGCTGTCACTGATCTGCTCCAAGGGCAACCTGGACATGGCATATCCGGGACTCATCCTCGGCAACGCCGCGGCCTCCGAGGGCATCGAGGTCCACATGTTCTTCACGTTCTGGGGCCTGGACATGATCAACCGCAAGACGAACCAGAACCTGAAGTTCACGATGATCGGCAACACGGCGATGCACATGCCCGAACTCGGCTACGTGAAGCCGGGCCTGGAGCACTGGTCGATGCCGCAGTTCATGGGGCGCCTCCCCGGCATGACTTGGGCGTCGACGAAGCTCATGCACAAGCAACTCGACGACCTGGAGATCCCGGATGTGCCGGAGTTCCTCGACATGCTCGCCGCCGCGGGGGTTCACATGTATGCATGCCGGATGAGCTTCGACATGATGAAGTTGATCGAGGCGGACATGCATCCCGCAGTCGAGGGGGTCATCAGCGCAACCGACTTCATCGAGATCAGCGATGGCGCCCAGACGATCTTCATCTGAGGGTGACGTGGAGTCTGCGGGGGAGGTCGTGCTGGCCTACGCGGCTGAACAGGTCGGGGTGCTGCGTGAGGGGGAGGCGGCCGTGCGATCCGACGCGCCCGACGCGGTCCACAGGAGCAGGGTGGCCGCCCGCAGGCTGCGCAGCACGTTGCGCACGTACTCCGCCGTCTTCAGGCGAGGCCCGGTGTCCGGACTGCGGGACGAGCTGCGCTGGTTCGGTGAGGAACTCGGCGCCCCCCGTGATGCCGAGGTGCTTCGCGACCGCCTCCTTGAGGAGGTTGCGACGCTCATCGAGCAGGACCGGGAACTGCTTGCCCCCCGCATCGAGCATGCACTCACGGCCTCGCATGACGCGGCCCACGCAGAACTGGTTGCCGCGATGCGCACGAAGCGTTACCGACGGCTGCAGGTCGCCCTGGGTGGAGCCATCAGGGACTCCCGGTTGCGCAGGTTGGCAGGCAGCCCTGCGAGGTCGCTGCTCCCTGCGATGTTCGAGCGCGCCGTGGACCGCGTCGTGAGCCTTGCCGAGCATGCGGCGGCTCGGCCGAGTGATCTGACCAGGTGGCACGAGGTGCGCAAGGCCGCCAAGGCCGCGCGTTACGGCGCCGAACTCCTCAAGCCCGTGTTCGGCGAAGGTGCGGAGAGGTCGCGCGCCGACTGGGAGGCGGTGACCGAATCACTGGGAGCGGTTCAGGATGCCGTTGTCGCGCAGAGGGTGATCGGCGAGCTTTCCCTGCAGGCAGTCGCGGAGGGGCTGCCGAGACGCCCGTTCGACGACCTGCGCAACCGGCAGGACCTCCTGCTTCTCGAATCGCTCGAACTCGGCCGGGCAGCGTTGTCCGAGGCGCTGCTGTCGCGGTCGGCGTGGTCCCCGCGTTGATCTTCCGGGTGGCCGCCGAGGGCCGGTGCAGTCGTTTCGTGTACTTGGATAGTTGAATTCTAAATCGTATGATTGGTGCATGAGTCTCGCACCGACAACACACATGGGGCGCCTGGAGTTGCGCGTCCGCGACATGAAGACCCAGCTCGCCTTCTACACCGACGGCGTTGGGCTGGTGCCCCTGTCCGACGAGCCGGGCGCCGTGACCCTCGGCCTCGGCACGACGCCCGTCGTGCGCCTGACCGAGGCGAGGGACCTGCGTCCCGCCAGGCAGGGCGAGGCAGGCCTGTTCCACACCGCCGTCGTGTTCGATGACCTGCCGGCACTGGCGCGGACCCTCGTTTCCATGTACACCAAGTACCCCGATCACTACGCGGGCACCGGGGACCACCTGGTCTCGCAGGCGTTCTACTTCACCGACCCCGAAGGGAACGGGCTCGAGCTGTACCACGACCGGCCACGGGACCAGTGGGACTGGCGCGGTGGCCAAGTGCGGATGGCGACCCTCTACATCGACCCGAACCGTTTCATCGAGGCACATCTGGGCGGCCTCGACCCGGCGACCCTCGGCCCGGCCGAGGGCAAGCTCGGGCACGTACACCTGCAGGTCGGTGACATCGGATCGGCCCGTGACTTCTACGTCGGCGCCCTCGGGTTCGACGAGACTTTCGCCATGGACTCGGCGCTGTTCGTATCGGCGGGCGGCTACCACCACCACATGGCGATGAACGTGTGGAACTCCCTCGGTGCCGGGCCCCGGCACAAGGCGCTCGGCATGGGTGTGGTGGACATCCAGGTCCCCGACGCCGAGGAGATCGCCAAGGCCGGCGAGAGGCTGCAGTTCGCGGGCTTCCGGCCCACCGACGACGGCAGGACCCTCACGGTGCTTGATCCCTGGAACAACGAGATCCGCCTGTCCGTCGGCTGACGAACAGG
>JBDHZH010000153.1:0-4082 GCA_039811745.1 Arachnia sp. | reverse complement strand
CAACCGAGGAATCGACACCCTCCCCAGCATCCGCACCACCACAGAAACCCCCAGCTAAACTAGCCACAACCGTCCAGTTTTCACCCGTCGAAACCGACCAGTTTTCGGGCGTCGTCCACAGAAGGGGCCGGGCACGTGTCGAGACCTCGACCAAGTCCCCGGGAACGTTCACCGGATCTCGACACGGCCGCTCGTTCCTCGCGGCCTACTCGATCAGCGGTTGTCGGGGTTCCGCTGGTCGAGTGTTGCTCGGCGACAGTTCGCTGGTCGAGTAGTGCCCCGCGACGAAGGGGCCGGGCACGTGCCCAGACCTCGACCAAGTCCCCGGGAACGTTCACCGGATCTCGACACGGCCGCTCGTTCCTCGCGGCCTACTCGATCAGCGGTTGGGGAGTCCCTCTGCCCCAGTGTTGCTCGGCGACAGTTCGCTGGTCGAGTAGTGCCCCGCGACGAAGGAGCCGGGCACGTGTCGAGACCCCGACCAAATCCCCGAGGACACTCACCGGATCTCGACACGGCCGCTCGTTCCTCGCGGCCTACTCGATCAGCGGTTGTCGGGGTTCCGCTGGTCGAGTAGTGCCCCGCGACGGAGGGGCCGTAGTTCCGCTGGTCGAGTAGTGCCCCGCGACGGAGGGGCCGTACTTCCGCTGGTCGAGTAGTGCCCCGCGACGAAGGAGCCGGGCACGTGTCGAGACCTCGACCAAATCCCCGGGAACCGGCACCGGAAACCGTTACCTTCGGTAACGGGGACGGGCCGGTCCCGGGATCGGTTCTGTCGGCGGGCGGTGACAGAATCAAACACATGAGCGACATGGTGGGATTTCGGGAGGCGGGGCAGCTGTTCATGGCTGCAGCCTGGGACACCGCCCATGCCGCCACCGGTGCCGGTGACGCGCCGGGGGTGAGTGAGTTCCTCGACGTCATCGAGCAGATCGCCTCCCAGCTGGCCGGGCTACGACTGAACACGATCGACCAGGCCCGATACCTGACCGGTGCCGCACAGATCCTGGACTCGGTCACGTCGTCGGTTGCCGACAATGTGGGCAGGCTTCGCAGCCAGGTGAGGTTGGCGACGGTGCTTGGGGAGGAGTTGCCGTTGATCCAGGCCGCGTTGCAGGAGGGCCTGATCTCGATGCCGCAGGCCGCCGCGATCGCAGACGGCCTCGCCACACTCCCGGCCACCTTCGGCGCCGTCGAGCGGGCAAAGTGCCAGACCGAGATCCTGAAACACGCCGACAGCCTCGGCCCAGCCGAACTACGCATCCTCGCCGGGCGGCTGGTCGAGTATGTGGACCCCGAAGGCGCCGAAGCGGCAGAGGCTGCGAGGCTGGCCGCGGAGGAACGGCGTGCCCGGCGCCGACGCCGGCTCAGGCTCACCCCGAACCATCACGGCGCGATGACCATCTCGGGGAAGTTGCCGCTCGCCGACGGCGCCCTCCTCGCAGCACAACTGGAAGCGTTGATGCCGCCACTCGCGTCGTACCAGAACAACGACGAGTTGCCTGACCGGCAGGCACGCACCGCCGATGCGTTGCTGCTGCTAGCCCAGATCGCAGCCAACTCCGGACACCTGCCCTGCCAGGGCATGGACCGGCCCCACATCGTCCTCACCCTCGACCACGACACCCTCAACACCGGCCTCGGCCACATCACCCTCCCCGGACACACCGACGTGCTGGGTGCAGGCGACGCCCGCCGGCTGGCCTGCGACGCCGGCATCCTGCCCATCGTCCTCGCAGGCCCCTCCCAGCTGTTGGATGTCGGCCGGGAAGAACGGCAGTTCACCAAGGCGATCCGGGCAGCGTTGACGCTCCGCGACGGCGGCTGTGCCTTCCCCGGCTGCACCGCCGTCCCCGCAGCCTGCGAAGCACACCACATCCGGCCCTGGTGGGCCGGCGGCCACACCGCCCTGACCAACGCCGTCCTCCTGTGTCCCCGCCACCACCGACTCATCGAACCAGACCCCAACCAGCCCGAGGCCTCCCAATGGAACGTCCACCTCGACCCCACCACAGGACAGCCCTGGTTCACCCCACCAGCACACATCGACCCCCACCGGCAACCACGGCAACACCGCCGACAGCTGATCAACAACATCGAGCTGGAACCCGACAAAGCGACCGCGTACCGCGGGAGGAGTCTGCCCGGACACCGGACAGCCTCCCCCAGCGGGAGCACATCGACTGGGACGACCACGCCCAGACGGGGAAGCGGGTTCCAGGGGAGCACCATGCCCACACCACGGCCACTGCACCGCTGCCGCGGCGGCGGGTCGACATCCCTGCTGCACTGCTCGACAACGACTGGAACAACCACCAACCCCAACACCACCGCCCCATCGGCGCAGCCCCACCCCCATCGCGACCGGCGCTGCCCGGACACCCCGGCTACACCAACCCCTGGCACACCCCCTGACCCGGCGAGCACCCTGAAGCCGCGGGAAGAGTTGCAGTTCCGCTGGTCGAGTAGTGCCCGGCGAGGGACGAGCCGGGCACGTGTCGAGACCCCGGCCAAGTCCTCGGAGACCCTCACCAGATCTCGACACGGCCGCTCGTTCCTCGCGGCCTACTCGATCAGCGGTTGGGGGGTTCCGCTGGTCGAGTAGTGCCCCGCGACGACTTGTACCGAGTGGAGGCGCGAGGAACGAGCGCCGCGTGTCGAAGTGACGAGCCCTGGATCCACCGGTTCTGGCATAGTCGGGACGTGCGGAACAGAATTCGTCTGATCGAGCTGGCCGACGCCGAGAGACTCACTGAACTACTGATCGGGAGCCGCGAGTACCTGGCCCCTTGGGAGCCACACAGGGCGGAGGACTACTTCACCGTCGAGGGGCAACGACTCGTGGTCGAGCAGGCCCTCGCACGCCACGCCCGCGGGGAGGTCGTTCCCTGGGTGATCCTCGACGAGGGGGGCGACGTCGCAGGCAGGCTGACGCTGAGCGACGTCGTCCGCGGGCCGTTCCTGTCGTGCCACATGGGCTACTGGGTCGGCGTCGACCAAGCAGGCAGAGGGCTCGCCACCCACGCCACGGAGGCAGCCGTCGCCGCCGCCTTCGGCAACCTCGGACTGCACCGGATCCAGGCCGGAACACTCGTCGACAACGTGGCCTCCCAACGAGTCCTGGAGAAGACCGGATTCGAGCTCATCGGGCTTGCGCCGCGCTACCTGAGGATCGCCGATGCCTGGCGGGACCACCTGCTGTTCCAGCGGATCAACGACGACTGCTGACGCCGAGACCTCCACGCATTCGGCGAATGCGGTTGCGGAGGGGCGAAGGAGCAACCCAGCAGCTCGGGTGACGTCTGTACACTGCGCCCATGCTGACGCAACCCAGGACACTGCCAAGGGAGATCCGCACTGAGCGGCTGCTGCTCTGGGCGGCCGGCGTCGATGATGCAGCCCAGCAGGTTGCGGCCGTCAACGCGTCGTTCCCCGAACTCAGGGCGTGGCTCCCGTGGGCGAAGGCCGAGCAGACGCTGGAGGAGGCCGAGGAGAACCTGCGGGTTGCTGCCGCCGCCTTCGACGCGGGAGTCGAGTTCAACTGGATCATCCGCGAATCAGCGACAGGCGCGTTCATCGGCCGCGTCAGCATGTTCAAGGTCGACTGGCGCATCCCCAAGGGCGAGATCGGCTACTGGCTGGCGACCAGTGCGGTCGGCCGTGGCCACATGCGACAGGCGGTGGACGCCGTGGTGGCAGCGGCGGACGACGAGGGTTTCCGACGGATCGAGATCCGCTGCGACGCGCTCAACGAACGCAGCGCCAAGGTCGCCCAGTCGGCCGGCTTCACTCTGGACGCGAGGTTCGTCAACGACGACGTCGCCACCACCGACCCGACGGCCCTGCGCGACACGCTGGTCTTCTCCCGCACCCGCTGACGAGCCAGCCCTGCCCGGGACGCTACCGCGCCGGCAGTTCCAGGCGCCGGACGGCGCGGTAGCGGCCGTGGTGGACGTCGCCGCTGGACTCGGCGGTGAAGATGCGCATCACATCGTCCTGGCTCTGCAGACGGTGCAGCGTCTCGTTCAGCCGCCCGACCTGCATCTGCAAGGCCTCCACGTGCTCCTCCAGTTGGAGGATCC
>JBDHZH010000152.1:0-4095 GCA_039811745.1 Arachnia sp. | reverse complement strand
AGCCCGTCCACATCCCGATCGTCCAACGGGGGGAGATCGCGGTCGAGGTGGAAGAGGCGTCCCCCGCTGGGTGAACGAGATGCAGTGAGGGGGCAGTGGTACGTCGAGCCGTCCTTCCTCCAAGTGCATCAGGTTCACCAGTAGTCGGCCGATCCTGCCGTTGCCGTCCAGGAACGGATGGATCGTCTCGAACAGGTAGTGCATCAACGCGCAGTGAGCCCACCCGACCACCGATCAGACCGGCTCGGCTCAAACCTTCAGGATCGAGAACTCAAATCTTCAAGTTTCTTCACTCAAATCTGTGAGTCCGTGCCAGTCTTGGGGTCATGGGCTCTGGCGTGATGTTCCCGCGGTTCGCGCGGGAGGCTACGGTGACCGCCAAGTCCTGGGCCAACCTCGTGAAGTTCCGGGACCGTTTCCCCGAACGTGATGTCACCGGCGTCTGTCTCCACGCCGGCGATGGTGTCGGCCGCATCGACGGTTGGTTGCACGTGCTGCCCATCACGTCGCTCTGGCGTCATTGATCACCAACGGGGTGATTGGGGCGCCAGTCGCGCACACGGTTCGGTCGACGGCAGGATCCAGGGAGGGCGCGGTCCATCCGATGGGTGGCGTGTTGCCCGAAGCTGGCAGGCTCACGCCAATCCTGCCCGGACGACTGGTCCACGCCTGCCGAAACGGCTGATAGGCGCGCTCGGGGCGGCAACTCTCGCAGTAGGACCAATCCCAGGTGCTAGAGTTGACGATAGTGTCTGAGAGAGTTGGTGTGAGAGTGTCGGCGTCGAGCCCGAGCAGGGAGAGCGATTCCTCGACAACGCCACAGTCGACGGGCCGATTTCGTCGATCCTCCATGACGTCGTTTCGGTTCTGCGGCGGAACATGAGCCGGGCAGCGATCGTCCGTGGCCTGGGTCGCGAGGATCGCTACGACTACCCCACCGAGGTCATTCGCGAGCTGGTCACCAACGCCCTGATGCATCGCGACTACAGCCCTGAGAGCCGGGGAACGCAGATCCAGATTGAGCTGTACCCGGACAGGCTAGTCGTCAAGAGCACCGGCGGCCTCTTCGGCGGCGTCACGGTGGATCAGCTGGGCGCCGGGCGGATCGAGTCGAAGTCGCGCAACGCGACGCTCGCCAAGCTCCTCGCGGATGTCCCGCTTCCCGATCGGCAAAGCGAGACGGTTGCCGAGAACCGTGGATCCGGGCTCGTCACCGCCGTGGCAGCCTTGCGCAAGGCGGGAATGTCGCCGCCGGAGTTCGACGCGGAGCCTGGCCGGCTCATCGTCACGGTTCCGCGAACGGCCCTGCTGGGGCCTGCGACGGTCGAGTGGATCGAGAGGCTTGGACTCGGTGAGCTCACAGATGCCCAGCATCTCGCCCTGGCGATCATGCGAAGCTCCGGCCGAGCCAGTGTCGGGATGCTGCGTGCGTGGGGCGTGAGCGACGCGGAAGCCAGCCGTACGGTCCGTGATCTGGTCGCGCGGGGGGTGTGCATCCGAACCGGCGGAAGGCGCTACGCCAGCTACCGACTGGTTGAGGAAGTCGATCGACTGCTGCTCCCCGTCCGTCAGCAGGCGGCACCTGCTTCGGCGCAGGTCGGCGTCGAGGCGGACCTTGACGCCATCGTCCAGGCCATCCAGGCCGGGCACGCCACGTCGAGAGGCTTGGCCGAGCATCTCGGCATGGGATACCACTCAGTCCTCAGACGCCTTCGCGAACTTGAAGACCGGGGCCTGGTTACCCCAACTCGACCCAGGAGGAGCAGCAAGCAGAGCTACCGCATCGTTGGAGGCTGACGGCGATGTTGGGCCGGTAGTCCCTCGCGCCGAGGTGGCTCGTCAGGAACCCCGTGCTTGTCCTTCAGGAAGCGGAGACCTGAGAAGTGGTCGGCCCTGTAGGTGGAGGAGGCCTTGACCTCCATGGCGATGACGCTGCCGTCGTCGAGTTCGATGATCAGGTCGACCTCGACGCCATCGCGGTCGCGGCCACCGCCGCGTCGCGCGTCCGGCGGTCATCGAGCGTGACGGCCACAGCGGATCTCGTTTCGACGAGCTGTCGGGTCAGCGTGCTCTTGCCCACCTGCCGTGCGCCCTGGATCACCACGGCGGGAAACGCCGAGAGGAGCTCGCGTCCAACGGCCACGGTCTTGCGGGGGAGCAGGTCATCCATGGCCCAAGGGTGGCGGGTTCGGTAGGTTCGCGATGAATGACCCGCAGTTCTGCGGATCCTGATTCGTGTCTTTGCGGGAAGTGCCGTTGGAGTGGGTGGGCTACGTCGACGAGCGGCACCCTTCCGTCGGTGCGCTCATGGAGCATCGCGTGGTGCCGGATGTGGGTCAGTCCGTGCTCCTGGCTGCGACCCCGCCGTGGCAGTCGGTTGGCCCCGCAACCGCTCTGGTCCCACTCGGTCCCCATGTATCGGCAGATCGGGGTAGGGAATGACCCTGGTCAGAGGCCCAGCTCCCGGCCCAGGGCTGGGATCCTGACGGTGAGGGCCTGCCAGAGCAGGTCGTCGTTGACCTTGTCGTAGTGGTGTGCGACGAGGTTCCGCATCCGGTTGATGCCCGTCCAGTCCACGGTCGGGTGTTGGGCTCTGAAGTCGTCGGGCAGCTTCTCGGCCACCGTCGCCACCTTGATCAGGATGCGCTCCCCGGCGTTTCGAAGCAGGGCACCCTCGGGTGTGTCGGCGACGTAGTGCTCCCTGCCCTGGGCGGTGACGTATGCGGCTTCGGCCATGAAGCCGGCGAGGTCGTCGAGCCGCCGGCGGACGCGGTCCTCCGTCATAGCGGGACGGCCTCCGCGATGGCTGCGGCGAGGGTGGGGCTGGAACTGTGCGCGGAGATGATGTCGACCGGGACGGTGAGGATCTCCGAGAGCCGTTCTTCGAGCGTGAGGAGCGTCACGATGTCGGCGTCCGGGGGGAAGTCGACGATCAGGTCGAGGTCGGAGTCGGGACGATCCTGCCCGGCCGCCACGGAGCCGAACACGCGCACGTCGGAGCCGCCCATCCCGCTGACCTCGGCGAGCACCTCCTGCCGGCTGGCCCGAAGGAGTTGCGATGGTAGTACAGGGAGGGCTTCGGTGAGGGAGCGTCGCACGCCCTCGGTTGGCTGCCGGCCACCACTCTCGAGGGCGGAGATCAAGGGCTGTTTCACTCCCGACGCCTCCGCCAAGTCGCGCTGCGTCATGCCGGCGGCCCGGCGTCTGAGCCTCAGCCAATCCGCAAACCCCAACTCACCCATGCACCCAATGATAACTAGATTGTTATCGGCCAGCCGTTCCGGTTCGCCTCGGCGCCCCCACAGCGATCTACTCGCCGGCCAACCCCGGACCCCTGCAGACCGAGCGGCCGTGTCGAGTAAGGGGGCGGCGTTCCGCTGCACTGGGGGCAGTGGAAAACCCCGACGGGTGGGGTGGTGCGCAGGCCGGGACACGCTGTAGTCGGGAGGGGTTTTCGAATCAGACCTCGGCCAAGTCCGTGCAGACCCTCGCCAGATCTCGACACGGCCGCTCGTTCCTCGCGGCCTACTCGATCAGCGGTTGTGGGGTTTCGCTGGTCGAGTAGTGCCCGGCGAGGAACGAGCCGGGCACGTGTCGAGTAAGGGGGCGGCCTTCGGCCTCACTGGGGGCAGTGGAAAACCCCGACGGGTGGGGTGGTGCGCAGGCCGGGACACGCTGTAGTCGGGAGGGGTTTTCGAATCAGACCTCGGCCAAGTCCCCGGGAACGCTCGCCGGATCTCGACACGGCCGCTCGTTCCTCGCGGCCTACTCGATCAGCGGATGGGGCGCCTCGTCGGCTAGGCGATCAGCGGTTGTGGGGTTTCGCTGGTCGGCTCCGGTGCTGCTGCTCGAGGGGCCCCGCAGCGTGGGGAAGTCCACACTCCTGGCTGAGGTTGGTTCCGTCCTGGAGGGCGCTCGCCGGTTCGATCTCGATGATCACGAGGTGCTGGAACTGGTGCGGACAAGTCGTTCATTGGTCACCGGCGAACAACTTCCGGTGCTGATCGACGAGTACCAGAAGCTTCCCGAACTCCTCAACGCGATCAAGGCGCGGCTGAACCGTGGGGCACGACCCGGCATGTTCATCCTGGCTGG
>JBDHZH010000151.1:0-4246 GCA_039811745.1 Arachnia sp. | reverse complement strand
CGTCCTCCCGTCGATCGCGGACGGAGCGACCCTGATCCTCCCCGAGCTCACCGAGGAGCGCATCGTCTACGGCGAGCTTTGGGACAGTGCCAGCCCCCGGCGCTGGCGCTTCCACGTCCACCACGGACCGGACGCCAAGCCACGCCTGCTTGTTGACTCCCGTGACAGCCACGGCGTCGCGGGTCCCTACCCGTTCTGGGTCGAGGGGGACTTCCTGCGCTGGTTCGAGGTCGTGAACGCCAGCGGGGACGCGCCCGAGCGACAGCGTGTGATGCAGGTTGCGTTGAACGACCCGGACGCCGCGCCGCAGGTCGCGCTCGAGGTGGAAAGGGAGTCGGGCTACCCGGTCCTTCTGGACGACCGCATCCTGTTCGGACAGAACGACACGTGGCGGGCGTACGACCGCACCACTCTGCGGGAGACGAGCGCCCCTCCGGCGATGCCGCCCGCGGGCCACTGGAAGGCCCAACGGGGCAACGAGGTCCTGTACGACCGCGACAACGTGGATGGGGCCGAGGAGTTGGTTCTGGTCGATGTCATGACCGGCCGGTCGCGCCCGATCCTCAAGGGAGCGGCCTCCAACATGGTCACCATCGAGGGAGATTCCGCGCTGGTCTTGCGCGGGCGCACAGTCACGCTCGTGGACCTCGTCTCAGGCAACGAGCTCGAGATCATGGACGACAACGGAACCACCGAAGGGATGCAGGTGGCGCCGGTGCTGATGGAGGAGTTCGTGCTGCGCATCACCGACGGTGCCAACGGTGACCCGGGCAGCATGGCGCGGTTGTCCGACCTGCCCACCGCCATTCCCAACTGCTGACTACTAGGGCAGTGGAACCCTTCCTCTGTCCGCATTTGGGCGACGACGGGCGGAGTTGGCTTCCAGTCACGCAAGGTGGCTGGCATAGTGCCCACATGGGTGACCCTCGTCGCGTGCAGATGCTGGACATCGTGCGCTACGACCGCACCTACTCCCCAGTGGAAGTTCGGCTGGGGGATTACTGGAACTTCTGGTGGCTCCAGGATGCGCCGGGAAGCCCCTTCAAACGGATCCAGCTGGAATCGGGCATCAACCCGGTGGCCTTTGTGGCCGGTCCCGAGGCGGTGCGTCGCCCCCTCATCGCTTTGCGCTCGAGCCCTTGGAAAGCAGGACAGGAAAGTACCCCGTGGCACGATGAGTTCGACCTCAATCACGGCCATGTTCGCTACTTCGGGGATCACAAGGTTTCGACGCTTGGCCCTGTCGGAACCACGCCTGGGAATCGAGCACTCCTTGAAGCGTGGAACCTTCACGGATCCGGCAAGAGGGAGGACCGACTTCTTGCGCCGCCCTTGATCCTCTTCCGCGCAGTACCGATCTGGCGGGACGGCCGGCGTGTGGACAAGGGGCACGTTGAATTCTGTGGGGTGGGTGTGCTCGAGAGGCTGGAGTACATCGTCCAACGAGATCCCGGGTCGTCGCGTCCGGGCCAGGTGGCGGCCACGTTCCCCAACATCGTCGTGGACATCAACGTCATCAAACTTGACGAGAATGACGAGTTCGACTTCCGCTGGCTGGACGCCCGTCGTGATGGTCAATTGACTGCGGAAGAGACGCTGGAGCTAGCGCCCAAGGCGTGGGTCCGTTGGGTCGAGCAGGGCAAGGTGGCCCTTCCCCGCATTCGTCGTCGTGTCCTCAGCAGTCGGGTCCAAACACGAGATCAGCAGCTCCCAGAGGTGGGCAGTCCGGAGCAGGACATCCTAGAGCGCGTATATCGGGCATTCGACAACAACAAGCACGCGTTTGAATGGCTGGCTAGCAGAATCGCTGAACAGGTGCTTTCGGACTCCGGGGCCAGGTACTCGGAGGGGTGGCTCACGCGTGCAGGCGGCGACGGGGGCATGGACTTCGTCGGTCGACTCGACGTCGGAAGCACTCGGGCACAGACGCCGCTGGTAGTTCTCGGGCAGGCGAAGTGTGTTGCGCCATCATCTTCCATCAGCGCGGATCAGGTCGCCCGGGTCGTCGCGCGCCTCAGGCGTGGCTGGCTTGGGGTCTTCGTCACGACCGGTCACTTCAGCCAACAGGCTCAGATCGAAGTCGTCGACGATGAGTACCCCTTGGTGCTGGTCCCGGGGCGCGTGGTGGCTGAAGTCATCCACAAGCTGGCGGAGGAATCATTCGAAGGGGACGTCCAGGCGCTGCTGAACATGGCGCTCACGGACTATCCGGGAGCGGTGACCCATCGCCGGCCTGAAGAAGTCCTCACTGCGGGCTAGAAGCCGGTGTGTCAGACCAACGTCACAATGACGACCTCATTAGCGTGCGCAGCGGAGGAGTAGAACTCCTTGAGTTGCTCCACGGGAGGGAGGAGGTAGTCCTCTAGGAGTTCGGGTTCCTCCCAGATTCCTGACGGGTAGACGTCGGCCCGGATCATTGCTTGCGGGTCGAACCGTGCCCGCAGGGAAGCCTCGTCCAGCTCCGCCAAGTACGAAGCGATCCGCGCGACGCGCGGCTCGTCGATGACCTGGATCATCTCCTCGTCCGGATCACCGACCGGCTGGCCACCGAAGATCACGTCGGATGCGATGGAGCTATCCGGCTCGGCCGATCCCGTGAGCAACCAATGCACGCCGTGCCAGGCCTTGTCGATGTCCACCGAAGTGACATCGTCGTCCGATTCGAGGAGGTCCTCGATCAGTTCAGGGTCTGCGATGAGCGCATCGGCGTACAGGCGGTCGCGTCGGTAGGCGACCCAGATCATTCCCATACTCGGCAGCCTGGCCTGGCCAGGGCTACGGCGTCTAGGGCCACAGCTCGTTAGGACGACGGCAAGCTTGTGGTCGCCCACGATTCGAGCCTTCGGCCATGCCAACCTGCCCTGAGAGTTCGGGATCGGTGACGCCTGTCAGGCGTAGACCCACTCCCAGCCACCCGGGTTGCCGATCAGCTTTAGGACCAGCCCGCCTGAGGCATGTGCGGTGTCCAGGACGACCTTCCCCACTACGTGCTCGCCGGGGCCGATGCTTACCGGTAGGGAGTCAGACTCCTTGAGGCACGCGTATGCGTTCCCAACGGAGTCGTTCTCGGTCTTGCCCTCAGGGCTCACAATCGCGAAGTCGTACGGGGTGAAGGACATCATGTACTCCTCGTACTCGGACGAGGTCACGATCTCCAGCCCCACGGCCACGAAGAGGCCATTTTTTGACTCCTCCGGGTAATCGCCGTTGCATTTGAAGTTTGGCTCGATGGAGGTGACCTTGAACTCGATCAACTTCGTGTTGTTGTCCTCCGCGATGAGTGATGCCGTCTCCCCGATTTCCTTGATCGTGTTGCCCCGAGCATTCTTCGCCGGGCCAGTCGGCGTGGGAGTGGGCGTGGGCGTGGGTGTCGCGACGGAGGACGTTTCAGCGGGGGCAGGCGGGTTGGGGGCTAGCGGAGCGCCAGACCCGGACTGCGCACTGGAGCAGCTAGCCAACAGTACGGCTGCGGTGACGGCGAAAGCGATCTTCTTCAACGTTCCCCCTCGGTGTTGCCGGCAGGCGTTGAGTGCCTGCGCGGACGACGCTCCAGCCGGCAATCCTCGACTGACGCTGAGCCAGTTTACGACTCCAGATCAGTCGACCGCACGAAGGATTGTCCGATGCCCTTGCTCGGCTTCTTGGTTGCTGAATGCGGTAGAGGCGAACTGGCGTTCTGGAGGAAGACGGTCTGGCCAAGCCCGCGGCGTCCAGACAGGTCTGGAAACCCGATCGGGTACTTTCTGCACGTGAAGACCCCCCGCCGCTGGCTGTTGATCGGCATCGCTGCTGTCGTGGTCGTCGCGCTCGTCGCCGTGTGGTTCCAGTGGAACAACCGCCCGCGGGTCATCCCGGCGGTCGACTCGGCCGCCTTGCGCGAGGCGATCACCACCGAGGACCTGATGGCGCACATCCGCGAGCTCGAGCGCATCGCCGACGCCAACGACGGCAACCGGCAGGCGGGGACGCCGGGGCACGAGGCGTCCATGGCCTACGTCGAGGCGCAGCTCAAGGAGGCCGGCTACGAGACCCGGCGCCAGGAGTTCTCCTACGAGCGGAGCGGGATCGTCGACGCGTCCGTCGCGGTGGGTCCCGGCGGGGAGCAGGCGCTGACGCGGGGGAAGGACTTCCAGCCGCTCGGCGGCCACGGGAGCGCCACCGGCCGCGTGACCGCCGTCGACGTGAACCTCGAGGGCGACCGGCGCTCCTCGAGCGGGTGCCAGGCGGACGACTTCGAGGGGTTCCC
>JBDHZH010000150.1:0-4324 GCA_039811745.1 Arachnia sp. | reverse complement strand
CAGCCGCCCCGTGTGGCCGGGGGCGGGCGTGACCAGCACCTGGTCGCGGGTGATCTCCAGGATCCGCCACGACGACGCGCCCAGCGTGAACACGTCGCCCACCCGCGACTCGTAGACCATTTCCTCGTCCAGTTCCCCGACGCGCCGCCCGGGCCCCTCCGCGCCGGCGAGGAAGACGCCGAACAGGCCGCGGTCCGGGATGGTGCCGCCCGAGGTGACCGCCAGCCGCAGGGCCCCGGGCCGGGCGAACAGCCTGCCCCCGTCCTCGACGAGTCGTGCCCGCAGGTCGCCGAAGTCGGCGCTGGGGTAGGCGCCGGTCAGCAGTTCCAGGACCGCGTCGAACAGGCCCCGGTCGAGGCCCGCGTACGGTATGGCGCGACGCACCGAGCCGAACCACTCCTCGACGTCCAGCCCCAGCTCCCCGGTGGCGACGGCGGCGGCCACCGTCTGCTGCGCCAGCACGTCCAGCGGGGAGCGGGGCACGCGCAGCTCCTCGATCCGCCCCTCCAGCATCCGCAGCGTGGCGACGGCCGAGCCGACCAGGTCGCCGCGGAACAGCGGATACACGTCGCCGGCGGACACCGCCCCAACCTGGTGCCCGGCGCGGCCGATGCGCTGCAGGGCGCTCGCGATCGACGGCGGCGCCGACACCTGGATGACGCGGTCGACGGCACCCATGTCGATGCCCAGCTCCAGCGACGACGTCGCCACCACGCAGCGCAGCTCGCCCGACTTGAGCGCGGCCTCGATCTGGGCCCTGGCCTCCTTGCTGACCGACCCGTGGTGCGCCCGCGCGATCACCGCGGGCGCGGCCCCCACCTCGAAGGCGTCCGACATCAGCTGTGCCGGAGGCCGTCGCGACACCGGCGCCAGCGACGCCGGGTCGTGTGCGGTGGCCCAGATCTCGTTCAGCCTGGAGGTGAGCCGCTCGGCCGTGCGACGGGAGTTGGCGAACACCAGAGTCGAGCGCCCCGCCATCACCGCCTCGTACACCTGCTGCTCGACGTGCGGCCACAGCGACTGCGACGCTTCCGGGTCGGGTTCGGCGGCGTCGGGGGCCAATGTGATGCCGGGTGCCGGCCCCGGCCGGGTGATGTCGGGAACCGGCAGCCGGACGTGCACGTCCCACAGCTTCTCCGAGGGTGGCGCGACGACCTGGACCGGCCGGTCCCCGCCGAGGAACGCCGCCACCCGGTCGATCGGCCGCACCGTCGCGGACAGGGCGATGCGCTGCACGTCGTGCCCGACCAGAGCGTCGAGCCGTTCCAGGCTCAAGGCAAGATGAGTGCCGCGCTTGGTCCCGGCCAGCGCATGGATCTCGTCGACGATGACGGTCTCGACGCCGGCCAGGGTCTCCCTCGCCCTGGACGTCAGCATCAGGTAGAGGGACTCCGGCGTGGTTATCAGGATGTCGGGCGGCCGACGCAGCAGCGCCGCCCGTTCGCGCGAGGCGGTATCGCCGGACCGCACCCCGACGGTGATGTCGGGCGCCGCCCGCCCCATCAGCTCCGCCATGCGCGCGACGCCCGCCAGCGGCACCCGCAGGTTGCGTTCGACGTCGACGCCGAGCGCTTTCAGCGGCGACACGTACACCACCCTGGTGCCGCGCGCGTCCGGCCGGGGCCCGGTGGCGAGCCTGTCGATGGCCTGCAGGAACGCGGCCAGCGTCTTGCCCGACCCGGTGGGTGCGACGACCAGCGCGTGCCTGCCCGCCGCTATCGCCGCCCACGCCTCGCGCTGCACCGTCGTCGGCGCGGCGAAGACGTCGGTGAACCAGCGGCGCACGGGCTCGGAGAACCCCTCCAGCACCGCCGCATCGTCGACCATGGCGCAAGTCTGCCAGCCACCCCCGACAGGAGTTCCCACTGGTCTTCCCCTCGGCCGAAGGCGATCGCCTCGGCGAGCAGCGGCTTGACCTCCTGCCGGATCGGGATGGGGGAGTCGTCGATGACCGCGTTCGGGACCGGCACGAGGACGGCCAGTTCCTCGGCGGTGATGACGAGGTTCTCCCACTCGACGGTGGTGGTCTCCTTGAGGGTGGTGTCGCCTGCCAGCCAGTAGGCGTCGGGCAGTGCCGACAGGACGGGCTGCTTCATCGTCTTGGTGGACATGCGCGCCTTGCGGGCGTTGGTGAGCAGCACGTGGATGATCTCGGTGGAGGTGGCCTCCGGGATGGGGACGTTTGCGCGTCCGATGACGTTGTTGAATCCGGCCGTTGGGAGTGGGTTCCACGCATTGGCCGCTGCGTGTGGGCGGAGACTTTGGGGTGCGGCTACTGGAACGATGTTTCAGTAGGTGCCAGCCGGGGCATGAAGAAGCCCGCAAGGACGGTTCCTTGCGGGTTCGGGTCGAGCGGCGGTTCTGCCGGGTCAGGCGACCGCGGCATCCACCTTCAGTGCTCGGCGCTCCAGTTCGTCGTCGAGCGCCGCATCGATACCTGCCGCCCCCAAGAGGGGGAGGACCAGTGCAGTGACCTCTGCGACGGTCCGTGTCGTGTAGATGTCTATCGCTGTCGGGTACCCGTCGAAGATTCCCTCAGCGTCCTCAATGGACACGTTCAGGTCCAGCGCCGCGAGAGTGCCGCGCACCGTGGAAACCTCGGCGTCTGCGTAGAACGTGATCATGGGGCCCAGCATAGGTGCGCCTCGTCGAGGATGAAGGCGACCGAATCAAGCTGTTGTACGTACATGCCGAGTACTCCGCGAAGCCAGGCTTCGGCATCCCCCTCTCGAATGTTCTGGTCACGACCATCCAGCACGACATTCGCGGATTGGGTGCGCCCCTTTCGCACCTGGTTCAGTACGGACGACTTCCTGTGGCTCACGCGCTTGAGCTCGAGGGTCTGATCGGTGGTGACATTCGATGCGGCGCGATCGCCCTGCGACCGGCCGCGATGATCGGCGCAATCGGAGGGCTGTCCGGCCCGTGCGTGACAAGATGTTCGGGTCCAAGTGGGTTGCCATGCGCGGGCTGCGCATCCGCATCGCGCACGGCTACCACGTCGTCGACCTGGGCTTGCACTGGCTGACCGTGACGGAAGAACTGCCCGCGGTGCGAAAGGCTCTGGAGAACCGGCTCTCCCGGGAGGAGGATGGGTGAGAATGCACGGGGGTTCACAAGAAGGGCGGGACGTGACCATGACCGACACGAAGAGCGGGTTCTCCGCGGCGGAACGCGCCGCGATGAAGCAGCGGGCCGACGAGCTGCGTGCCGAGAAGGGGTTGAAGGGAGGAGCGAAGAAGGAACGCGAGTACCAAGCCTGCCTGGAGGCGATCGCCGCGCTGGAGGGCGCCGACCGGCAGGTCGCCGAGCGGTTCCACGTCATCGTCTCCGAGGAGGCGCCCGGCCTCGACGCGAAGACGTGGTACGGCTTCCCCTCCTATGCCCGCGACGGCAACGTCATCACGTTCGTGCAGCCGGCGTCGAAGTTCGGTGCCCGCTACGCCACCATCGGGTTCAACGACGGCGCCTCCCTCGACGACGGCGACATGTGGCCCACGGTGTTCGCCGTCCTGGAGGTGACGCCCGACGTCGAGGTGCGTCTGCGGGAGTTGGTGCGTCGCGCAGCCGGCTGAGCGCGATAGCTGTCGATCTGCGGGTGTTAGACCACCCCCGGATCCACAGTGGAGGGCCTAGCTCATGCGAGCCAGACGGCAGCGACGGCATCGCAACCGGGGTCCGTCGTACCCGCGGGACTGCAGCGCCTGGTACAGCTGCCAGGCAGTCTCGCAGGGACGGAAGTTCACGTCGAACCACCCGTAGTGGAGGGGGAGCCTTCCGGTCAGGGCGAGGCGGTTGTCGCGGGACATGTCGCGGAAGGGCTCCTTGTGCCATGCCTCCCCGTCGAGTTCGACCACCACGCCGAACTGGTCCCAAACGCAATCGGATCGGGTACCGCGAAGCAGCCGGATCTGCCTGTCGGGCTCCGGCAGTCCGTGGGCCCTGACGACCTGTTCCAGGAACCGCCATTCCAGCACCGATTCGACGCCTTCGGCCGCCACTCCGCACAGCTTCGTGAGAATCCTCCGGTGTGACATCTTCTGGCGTGCATCTATGGCCGTGAGGAGCCGGCCGGGTGTGGTGATCGACTGCGCCAGCGCCCTCGTGGTCAGGGAGATCACTTCGTCCTCGTCGGCTTCCCGGGCTGCGTCCAGCAGTGTGTCCTCGACGCCGGTGCGCGGAAGTTCGCCGCGTCCAGCCCGGGCGGCACGCTTGAAGACGACTGCGGTGTCGGTGTCGCCGAGCCGGCCCAGCCGACTGGATCGTTCATGCCAGACCGTGATCGACTCGGGCGGCTGCGGGGACAGCTTGTGCAGGTGGGCCG
>JBDHZH010000149.1:0-4363 GCA_039811745.1 Arachnia sp. | reverse complement strand
CGATGTCCTCCAGCGCGTTGAGCAGCACCGTCTTGCCCGTGCCTCGGGCGCCGGTGGCCAGCAACGCCCGCCCCGTCGCCCCGACCCCGCCGCGCAGCGCGGCCCGGAAGTCGGCGAGCATCAGGTCGCGCCCGGCCAACACCGGCGGCGTCACCCCGAACGTCGGCGTGAACGGCCCCACCAGGTCGTTGGTGCGATCCACCGTCACCGCCACCACCCCTCTCAAGTCCTGTCAAGTGTCTCAAGTGTGTCAGGTCGTCTCAAATCCACCCCCGACGTTGGTCGAGCCAGCCAGCGCCTGCGCGAGCGGCGGTCGAGACCTCCGTCGGCCGAGAGAGGTTTCGACCAGTCGGCGGGCTCCTTCCCTTCGACCATGCTTCGCTCGTTCCTCGCTCGCAGCTCAGGGACCGCGTCGCGCGCCGACGCTCAACCAGCGGAAGGGGAGTTCCGCTGGCCGAGCGGCGGGAGTGCCTGCAGTTCCGCTGGTCGAGTAGTGCCCCGCGACGAAGGAGCCGGGCACGTGTCGAGACCCCGGCCAAGTCGCCGCGGACCCTCGCCAGATCTCGACGCGACCGGCGGAGGTCGGTCTCCGTCGCGGCAACTACAGTGACTGCATGCCTGCTGCCGACCTCGACGACGTCCTGCGTGCCCGCAGGGTGCTCTTCTACGGCGTGACGGGGGCGGGCAAGTCCACGGCGGCCTGCCGGTTCGGGCAGCTGCGCGGCCTGCCCGTCGTGCTCGTCGACGACGACATCGGATGGCTGCCGGCCGCGGAAGCCGTCTGGACCAATCGCGGCGTCGGCGAGCAGCGGGAACTCGCCGAACGCCTCACGGCGGGCGCGGAGTGGGTGCTCGACTCGGCCTACGGCACGTTCCGTGACATCGTCCTCGCCCGCGCCGACGTCATGGTCGCGCTGGACTATCCGCGCTGGTTCTCGCTTGCGCGGCTCGTGCGGCGCACCCTGCACCGCGGCGTCTCGAAGCAGACGGTGTGCAACGGGAACGTGGAGTCGTGGCGCAACGCCGTCGGCCGGGACTCGATCCTGCGCTGGCACTTCCGTTCCTACCGCCACAAGACCGACCGCATGAGGGCCCTGGAGGCGGCCGACGACGGCCTCCCCGTGCTGCGTCTGACCTCCCCACGACAACTGGATGCCCTCTTCGGGCGCCTTGGCGCCGTCGCGCGGTAGCCGTAGCGGGGGTGCTGGTGACAGGACTCCACGAAACGGCGCATTCCTGCACGATCGTGCAGGATCAGGGCTATTTCTGGAGCCCTGTCACCACAGGTCCATTGGTGTCTGGCGCACGGCGGGTCGACGCCCGGGTCGAGACGAGAACGCCGATGAGGGCCGCGAGGGCGAGGCCGCTCGTCACGTACAACGGCCGAGCCCACGGGGAGTGGTCGTGTCCGTCGATCATGAAGGTGTCTGCGAGTGACATTCCCGGGCCGAAGCTCGCCCAGAAGTAGGCCGGGGCGCCCAGCACGAGCAGCGCAAGATATGGGATGGCCGCGGCGCGGGCAGGCTGCACCGGCCGCCGCCGGGCCCGGAGGAGCAGGAGAGTGATCGCGATCGCCGGACCCACCAGCAGGTCGGTGATGACCGCCGGCGCGCCCATGGACTCCCCGGCCGCGGCCACCGCTGCGTAGATCTGGCCGAGGTCCTTCCCGGGCACCGACGCCAGCGGGTTGAGGACGAGGATCTGCAGGGCGGCGAGCAACGCGTAGGCCACCACCAGGACGGTTCCCACGGCGGCCACCGTCATGGAGCGGCGGTGCCTTGACCTGTGCGGATGGCTCATGTCCCGGACCCTACCCGCGGACGAAGGCCGGGTAGGCGGCCGCCGCCTTCTCGATGCGGCGCTGGTTGAGGCGTCGGCCGGGGAAGGCCGTCGTCTCGAAGCGCGGCCCAAAGGTGCGGCCGTTCCTGCGCCAGGTGCCGACGGCACGCGCCTTCTCGACGACGGTGCCCTTGAACATGCCGTTCGCGCCCGGAACGACGAGGGCCTCGTCGTCGGGAGTGAGGGTTGCGGTGCGGTCCTGGTAGCCGAGGATCAGCTCGTCGAAGCCGGGCAGCAGGAACAGGGCCTGGGTCTCGTCGCGGTGGGCAGCCAGCAGGTCCGGCAGTTCGGGGGAGTGCAGGTATGTCGTCTCGTCGACGTCCGTGGAGGCGACCGCACCGGCCGCCCGGGCAGCCGCCAGCCCCGTCCGGATGTCGCCCAACGGCAGGCCCGCCCAGCGTGCGACGTCGGCGACGGTGGCCGGGCCGTGGCTGCCGACGTACCGGCCGACCAACTCGGCCAGCGACTCCTCTCGGGAGAGCCGACGCTGAGGTGGCAGCCAGTCGGGGCTGAGAACGAACAGTTGATCCAGCGTGCCGGACTCCGCCAGGGGGCCCTGCACCAGCACCTGCCGGATGGCCAGCCCGACGATGAGGTGATAGCCCCGGCCCGGCACCTCGCCCACACCCAACGGCTCCCAGGCGGCGAGCAGCTCGGCCCGTGAGACCCGGCCGCGCTCCCCGATCAGGGCGACCGCAAGTTCGCTGGATCGGGCGATCATGGCGTCGTCGATGCCGAGCTGTGCACGCCGTCGAACCATGGAGTTGAGCATGCGCTCGCCGGTCAGGTCCAGCACCCACCCGACGTCGCGGCCCGCGACCAGATGCAGGGTGCCGCGCTGCGTCCACGACCTCACCACGGAGCCGTCGGCCAGGGCAGCGGAGACGACGGCAGGGTCCCGGTCCGCCGTCCGCAGCGCCACCGATTCCAGGGCCCCGCGCAGGTCCTGGCCCTGCATGCACAGCAGGTGCGAGGCGACGGCCTCGGGGCCGCGGACGGCCGGGCCGGCCAATCCAAGGGACAGGATTCTGGCGGCGGCGATGTCCGCGGTCGTTCTCATCCGGCCTCCTTTGTTCGACTCCAGCAGGGACTGCACTCCCAGTGTGGGGGCAAACGACGTCCATTGGGGGTTCCTGCCGCCGCCACGACATAATCGGGGGATGCGTCGTGGGTGGTTGGGGGTCTGGGCGGTGTTCGTCGTCGCCCAGCTCTGGATTCTCTACACGCCCGACGTCGGCAGCGGCCCCGGCGCGCTGTCCCCGGTCTGGGACGTGCTGCGCCCACTGCCCGGGCCGACCGCGCCCGACGAACCGGGCTTCGACAAGGTCGTGCACGCCACCATCTTCGCGGCCGTCACGGCAACCGGCCTGCTTGCCGGCTGGCCCAAGTGGTTCGCGATCGGCTTCCCCCTGCTGCACGCCCCGGTCTCGGAGGTCATCCAGGGCGCCTGGATCAGCGGGCGCGGCGCCGAGTGGGGCGACCTGTTCGCCGACTGGACCGGCGTCCTGGTCGCAGTGCTGCTGTTCGGACGGCGCCGTCGCCCCGAGCCTAGTTCCGCCAGTTCCAGGGGAAGAAGAAGCTGGAGCCGAGACCCAGGATGAGCAGGACGATCGTCACGATCCAGGCGAGCTTGCTGTACTTCGCGTAGTTGGCCAGCTTCAAGCCCTGCTTGTCGCGGGCGCTGTCGGTCAGGACCAACACCAGGTCGATGATGGTCCAGACGCCGAAGCCGCCGACCGTTACGAGCTTGAGGATTCCGGTGGCGATCTTGCCGAGGTAGAACCGGTCGACACCCAGGCCGCCCAGGAAGAGCGCCAGGAGCCATGTGGCGAGGAATTCCTTGTTGCCGGTCTGCCCGGGGAATGCCGGTGATGCGTAGTGGGACATGGAGTCCTCCGAGTCAGTTGTCGATATTCGGGTCGAAGCCCAAATGATAGGGGGTCCGGACGACTGCGACCAGGCTCAGGGCAGGAACCAGGTGGGGAGGCCGTCGAAGGGCCGATACTCGACGCCTGCGCGGTCCAGGCGCTCAAGGTGGGCGGTCAGGGCGGGCAGGAACGCGTCAGCGTCGTCCGACGGGCCCGACCAGGCGGCCTGCGCGTGCGCGGCGGCCCGCGGCCACGCAGCCACCTCGACGTGCCGCGGTGTGGGCAGCGTCTCCGCCCACAGCTGGCACTGGCTGCCGACGACGAACTCGGGGCGGTCGAGGCCGGCCAGCGGGTCGTAGGCGAGCACGTCGGGCCACGTCGTGATCCAGCCCCAGGTGGTGACGTCGGGATCGTCGAGATGCTGACGGTGGTCGAGGTAGAGCGTCGGGTTCGGCGCCGCGACGGTGAGGTGCCCGGCGTCCGTGGCGGCCCGAACCGCGTCGACGCCGCGCCACGCCGTCACCAGCACACCGGGTGTCGGGCAGCCCTCGACGGCCTCGTCCCACGTCGCCGCGATCCGGCCGCGGGCTCGCACCTGCTCGTCGAGCCATGCCGTGAACCGGCACTGCTCGCCCGGCGCCATGCCCGCCACCTCG
>JBDHZH010000148.1:0-4388 GCA_039811745.1 Arachnia sp. | reverse complement strand
GCCCTTCATCCTTGCCTCCCTCATGAGTGGTCTCATGAGGGAGGTGCGCTCCACGGCCCCGCCGTAGTATGCGTCCATCCAGAGAAGTAGCGGGGCTGGATCCAGAGAAGTAGGGGGTCTGGCTCTAGCGATGGCAGGGCAGGTGATCCGTGTCGAGCGATGAGCGCTATGCGCGAGCTTGACGTGTGGGAGTGTCGTGCCTGGTGGTTTCGATCTTCTGGTTGAGCTGGTTGGCGTAGTGCTGTTGGGCAAGGAGCACGAGGGAGTCCAGGAGTGGGCGGCGAAGCACGCTGCCCAGGACGACACCGCGGATCATCGTTTCGAGGTTCTCGGCCTCAGCGACGGCCCGGACGTCGATGCGTCCAACCGCGTCCGCGGCGTCGGCGTACTCATCGAGACGATCCAGAAGAAGGGTGAGGTCTTCGGCCTGCAGCTCAGCTATCGCCTGAACCGCTGCGGCGTGCGCGGGCGACCCCTCCTGGCATCGCCAACCGCGCGCGGTGACGAGCTCCGAGAGTAGCTGTAACGCAGCCTCCTCGCCTGGGACGGCTCCAACGTCGCCAACGAGTGCGTCTTGGGTGACGCCCATCGCATCGAGGACGGAAGACTCAATGCTGACCGCCTGCACGACTTCCCGAACCTTGTCGAGCGGAAGCCCGGCAACCTTCACGAGCGCGCGGATCAGTCGGAGGCGTTCGAGATGGGCATCGTCGTATCTGGCCTGATTCACGCTCGTCCGTCGCCCCGGCTGCAACAGCCCTTCGCGCAAGTAGTACTTGATCGTGGGCACGCTGAGCCCTGACCGCCGTGACAGCTCCGCCATCCGCATCTCCACGTTGCACCTCGTTCCCATCGCGCTGGCGCTTTCAGATGGATAATACTAGTATCCATAAATAGATAATCACACTATCCATGAGGAGGCGGGGATGGCACGCATCGCTGTCATAGGAGCAACCGGGTACCTCGGTGGGTACGCCCTTACCCGCCTGCTGGCAGACGGCCACACAGTGCGCGCGATCGTGCGGTCGCCAGAGAAGGCATCGCTACCAAAGGGTGTCGAGACCGTGCGGGGTGACGTCACGGCCCCCGACACGTTGGTGGCCGCGTTCACCGACGTTGATGGCGTGCTGCTGACCCTCAACGGTGGGAGCGACCCTGAGCGGGCGCGACACATCGAGGAAGACGGCGTTGCGAACGTTGCCGCCGCCGCTGAAGCGGCTGGGGTGCGGCGCGTGGTGCTGATCTCCGGCATGTTCGCACAGCCCGCCTATGCCGACTATCCCTGGGAACACTCCAAGGCCCGTGGCGAGCAACTCTTGATGGCCAGCCCGGTGGCATCCACCGTGTTCCGTGTCGGGTTCATCAATGAAACGCTCGCGAAGTTCATCCGAGGCGGCCGCCCGGTACTCATCGGCAACCAACCGCACCCGATCCACCCCGTCGCCGCTGACGACATCATGGCGGCTGCCTCCCGCGCGTTCGAGATGCCCGAAACCGCGAACAAGGTCTACGACGTGGCCGGGGAGCAGACGATGACATTGCGGGAGGCGACCGCCGCATACGCGGGCGCAATCTCCGGCAAGCCCGTTACATCGAACGCGGTGCGGGTCATGCCGCTCGGATTCATGCGCGCCATCAATCGCCTATTCCTGAAGGGCGAGATGACCAGACCCCTGGGCATCCTCGACAGCATTGACCGCCACGGCGACGTGACCGACACCACCGCGTGGTTCCAGGACTTCGGCACCCCTCCCACCCCGTTCGCCAGGTGGATCGCGCTACAGCGCGACAACGCCGCCGAAAGGTCAACATCATGAACTGGCTGGAGACTGCCACCATCCTCGTCACCGGATTCGTCGGGTCAGCCGAGTTCGCCTCTGTCGCACTCGTGCACCCCGTGATCCGCAAACTCGCTCCCGACGACCAGCTCACCTTCGAGAAAGGGCTGCTCAAGACCTACGGACGCATCATGCCCATCGGCATGACCGCCGCCACCGTCCTCGCGATCACCGTCGCAATCCCGACGCCCTCGGCCTGGCTGATCTCCGCCGCCGCTGCCCTCGGGATCGCGCTCATCGTCACCATCTTCGGCAACGTGCCCATCAACTTCCGCACCGGACGCATCAAACAGGACACCGCACCCGAAGGCTTCATCGCAATGCGCCGCCGTTGGGATGTCTTCCAGATCACCCGAGGATCGCTTCAGCTCCTCGGGTTCATCCTCGTCACCATCGGACTCGCCGCCGTCTAGCAACTTCCCTCACCAGAAAGCACACGAATGGCATGAACAGAACAACGCCCGAGCGCCGCGAACTGAGCCACGGCTGCGCCCCCGGAGCACAAGGTATCCACCCCAGGTAATTCCTCCGTCGCCATCTCAACGGTCAGCCGAGAGTTTCGAAATGGCACTGGGATAAGTCGAACAGTAATGCTGACGAGCGGCGGGCATAGGGGTGCGTTGGTGAGCGTCCTGGTCTGGCTCCTGGTGGGCCACCTCCTTCACGGGAGGTACCACCGTGGCCGAACACACCCCGCCCGCCGCCGACGACGCTGCGGAGCCAGGCAGCCGAGGATTCGAGACGCCCGAAGGGCTACGCGCCCTGCTCCTCCGCCTGCACGAGTCTGGGCCTGGGGCGTGGCAGGGTGATCGGGAGGCGGCGGATCTGATGCGCTACACCGCCGAGCGGTATCGACGGCTGGCCAGGAAACATAACCTCGACCCGTGGCATATCGCGTCGGCGGCGTTCGAGGTCATGCTCGCCCCCTCGACGCGGAACGCAGGGAACCCGTGGGCCGTGGTCACCCGCGCCGTGCAGATCACCTGCGGCGTCGAGGCTCGGGCTGCTGGGCTGTTGGTGGCGACGAGCAAGGCCCGCCGCACGCCCAGGATCGCCGGATTCCATGATGCCGTGCGGTTCGCGGACCGAGAGGGCCTGGCCGACTACCATCCTGCGTTCGCGGTCGCTCCCGACGATGATGATCCAGAGTCCGGTGAGGATGACGGGCCGGTCGCTGCCGTGCTGTCGGAGGTGGTGGGACTGTTCGTGTTGGAGGGCTGGGATGCCGCGCTCGTGGCCGACTGCGTGGAGCATGTGGCCTATCGGCTGGCTGACCTGTCTTCGCGGTCCCGTGCGGTGGAGGTGCTGCGCCGCGACCGCACCGTGCCGGTCGTGCTGGGTCTGCCGCCACGGTCCTGGACTGCGCTGCTGCGGATCGTACTGGGCCATCCCGCGGCGAAGCACACCGGCACCCCGACCGGCGACGGCATACTGCTGCGCCTGCTCAACGGTGAACCGCCGGACTCACTCCGCGACGACAACGCGCTGACAGGCGCCATACGCGCCGCCCACCCCAACCCGACGCCTGAACGGTGAACCTCCTCGGTGGCGCGGCCCGGCCTCCGGGTGGCATCGACCGGGTGGCGCTACTCGCGACAACATCTACATATAGCGTTTGCATCGCTTCATTCGCACTAGATATTGTGGTTGATGCTGCGTACCTGTCTGGCATGGCAACCACAGCAGCACACAGCACCCCCAAGGCTTCCCCGGCACCCTCGGCTCGTGAGCGGCAGAGCCGGGTTCCGAGCGGTCTGCCGCCGGGGTTTGACCCGGTGGTGTGGACGCGCGAGGCGTGCGAGCGTTCCGGGGTGTCGGTCGGTGTGACCGATCCGGTCGCCCTGGCGAAGCTCCGCGTCCTCACTCGCCCCGAGCGATGACCTCGCGCGTGCCGTGTTGGTTCAGGCTTTGAAGGTGAGTTCGACGCGTTCGGGTCGGAACCTCGCCCCGGTCTTGCCGGGCTGTGCGGGTTTGACGATGAGGGTGTCGATCAGTGCGGCGATGATCGCTCGTTTCTGCGGGATCGACCACTCGGTTTCCCACGCCTCTCGTAGTGCCTGCTCGTCGCCGATGGGGATACCCTTCAACGCGGACGACTTCGCGTTACGTCCCAGGACGAGTTCTGCGTTGTTGATTGCCGCGGTGGCGGCGGTCTTCGCGGCGTGCAGTTCGGTGCGGGAGAGCAGGCCTGCGCCGTAGTCGCGGGCCATGTCCTCCATCCGCTGACGGGCGGCGGTGATCTGCTCCATCGCCGCGGTGATCCCGGCGTCCTCGCCCGGCGCGGCGGTCGGCAGCGTGGTCGCGGCTAGGCGCGCGATCATCGCTTCGCTTACCAGGGTTTCGATGCCGTGCGCGGACACGACGAGCCCGCCCCGCTCGGGCCTGCCGGGCAGGGGCAGGCAACGGTAGAAGCGGCGCTTCCCGATAGACGTCTCGCCTCGGTGCAACCCCGACGACACGAGCGTGTTCCCGCACTTCGCGCAGGAAATCAGCCCGGCGAGCAGGCTTTTGGAGGAGCGGCCCACGCGCCGGTCGGGATGGTTGAACACC
>JBDHZH010000147.1:0-4391 GCA_039811745.1 Arachnia sp. | reverse complement strand
CTGACAACGATCCTCGACGACTGCTCCCGGGCGGTCTGCGGCTACACAGTCTTCCTGGGCGCACCGTCGGCGATGAGCACCGCCCTGGCGCTGCGCCAAGCGATCTGGCACAAGACCGACCGGCGCGGTGTCCGTCTGCGCAGCTTGGGCGAGCCGTTCTTGGACGTCGACACCAGCACTCCGATGGGTGAGGCGATCGTCGGGATCATGGCGGTGCTCGCCCAGCTGCGCGTCTCGACCATCAGGGCCAACACGCGGCGCGGCCTCGACCATGCTCGCGCGCAGGGGCGCGTCGGCGGGCGCCCGTCCGTCATGACTGACGAGCGTCGAGCCGCAGCGCTGCGCATGCGCAGCGACGGCAAGAGCCTGAGCCACATCGCACGCGTGCTCGGCGTGGGCAAGTCGTCTGTTGCCCGGGCGCTGGAGCGCTCCGACGAGCTAGCGCCCGATCTGCTCCCGCAGGGATTCTGGGCTGCGGCCGAGTGCGGATCCAAACCGGCACGCTGATCTTCTCCAGCGCCGGCGCGATCTGGCGGCAAGGCCCGCACCAAGGCGCCCAGAGGTCCAGCACCACGAGTTGGGAGGTGTTGATGGCCTCCTGCAGGTCAGCGTCGCCGGCCTCCACGAGCTACCGGAGGGCCGCCTTGCACGAGGCGCAGCGCGGCCGTCCCTTCGCCACGGCGGGAACCTTGTTCTTGGTGCCGCACTCGGGGGACGAAGTCACCTTTGCCATGGGCACACTCTAGGCCGGGGGGAGTGGCCGGTGGGAGCCCTACTTGGTGGCGGCGCGCAGCAGGTCGGCGACCTCCGCCGCGCTGGCGACCTTCCCGCTCAGGACGACCTCCTCGTCGATCACGAGGCCGGGCGTCTTCATGACGCCGTAGCCGGCGATCTCGCCGTAGTCGGTGACCTTCTCGACGTCGGCCTCCATGCCGAGTTCGGCGAGCGCGGCGCGGGTGTTCTTCTCAAGGTTGATGCAGTTCTTGCAGCCGGGGCCGAGGACCTTGATCTTCATGGTGTCTCCTTTGGTGGTTTGGGTCAGCCGAACAGGTTGAACAGGAAGCCGAGGGCCATGATGCCGACGGCGACGGCGCCGAAGAACAGCGCCAGGAGCGGCGGCTTCAGCACCCTCCGCAGCATGACGGCCTGGGGGATGGACAGGGCGATGGAGCTCATCATGAACGCCATGACGGTGCCGAGCGACATGCCCTTGGACCACAGCGCCTCGCCCACGGGGACGACGCCCGCGCCGTTCACGTAGAGCGGTAGGCCGGCGACCGTGGCGACGATGACCGCGAACGGGTTCTCCGGCCCTGCGAAGCGGGCGAAGAAGTCCTCCGGCACCCAGCCGTGGATGGCGGCGCCGAGACCGACGCCCAGCAGCACCCAGAGCCAGACGTCCTTGAAGATGTCCTTGCTCTCCTCGACGGCGGCGTCGACGCGTTCGCGCAGCGTGGGCTTGTGCCCCTCAGCCCGTAGCTGGGAGACGCGACCGCTCTTGACGACGTCCTCCACCCAGTGGTCGAGCTGGAAGCGGGAGAAGGCCCAGCCGATCAGGATCGACAGGACGCTGCCCGCGAGCAGGTACCAGAGCGCGATGTCCCAGCCGAAGTGGTCGCCGATCATGATGGCCGCGATCTCGCTGACCAGCGGTGACGCGATCAGGAACGTCAGCGTCACCGACAGCGGGATGCCCGCGGCGACGAAGCCGATGAACAGGGGGATGGAACTGCACGAGCAGAACGGGGTCACGACGCCGAGCACCACGGCGAGGATCAAGCCGACGAACAGGCCGCGACCCTCCAGGAACGTTCGGGCGCGCTCCAGGTCCAGTGACGCGCGCAGCATGCCCACCACGAACATGAGGCCGAGCAGGAGCAGGAAGATCTTGACGGTGTCGTAGAAGAAGAAGTGGACGGCGCCGACGGCGCGGGATTCGAGGTCGAGGCCCAGCAGTGCGACCAGGCCGTCCCAGACGCGTTCGTTGGCCAGCCACAGCAGGACCCACACGACGGCACCGCCAGCGAGCAGCAGGCGCAGGCGGGTGTCGCCGTCCGTCTTCTGGAGGGTTTGGGTCACCTAGATCGCCTCCGCCAATTCGCGCTGGGGGAGCGCCGCGTGCAGCCGGTCGAGGGCGTCGTTGGCAAGGGTGTAGTCCATCCAGCGGCCGCGGCGGGCGGCGGTGACCAGCCCCGCATCGCGCAGCACCCTGAGGTGGTAGCTGAGCTGGTTGTCGGGGATGGGGGGCTCGGGCTGCAGGTCGCAGACGCAGCGCGTGCCCTCGCGGGCCAGGCGGTGGATCACCGTGAGGCGCAGCGGGTCCGCGATGACGGCGAGCAGTTCCGCGTGGGCCGTCACTTCAAGGAGGTTCGATTCAAGCACGTTTGAAGTGTACGCCGTGGGCGATCGGCAGGGGGGGTGGGGTGCGCTTATTGACACCGGAAGATAATTCAACTAGGATTGAATCAAGCTTGATTGAAGGAGTGTCCATGGAGCTGGCCGAGAGGGCCCGGATGTTCGCCGCGCTGGGGGACGTCACCCGCCTCGCCCTGCTGGATGAACTCGCACACGGCGACCTCACCCCGCGCGCCCTCGCCGATGCCCTCGGCACCCCTGGCAACCTCCTCACCCACCACCTCGGCATCCTCCAGGACTCAGGCCTCGTCCGGAAGCGCCGCTCCGACGTCGACGGCCGCAGCAGCTATGTGCAACTCACCCAGGTGGCGCGCGCCGTCCTGCCGTCGCGCCCGATGGCCAGGCCTAAGCGGATCGCCTTCGTCTGCACCGCCAACTCCGCCCGCTCCCAACTCGCCGAGGCCCTGTGGCACCGGGCCAGCGACATCCCCGCCGTCTCGGCCGGCACCCATCCCGCGCTGCAGGTCCACCCCGGCGCCGTCCGCGCCGCCGGCCGCCTCGGGCTCGACCTGAGCCACGCCGTCCCCCGGCAGGCCCAGGGCCTGCTGGAGGACGACGACCTGATCATCTCCGTCTGCGACTCGGCAGGCCGCGAGATCGAACCCGCCCACCTCCACTGGTCCATCCCGGATCCCGTGATGTCCGACACCCCGGCTGCCTTCGACGCCGCCAGCACCGAGCTGGCCCAGCGCATTGACGCACTGCACCACAGCATCCAAGGAGAAGAGTCATGACCACCGAACGCACCTGGGAGAGCCTTGCCCTCGACGAGAAGTACGCGCTCAGGCAGGCCACCGCCCGCCTCGAGGACGACTTCCGCCAGTTCTTCGGCACCGAGACCATCGAGCGGTTCCTCGTGAGCTCCTTCGACCAGTTCGCCGCCAGCGCCAAGATCCGCAAGTTCCTGCCCCTGATCGCCGAGCGCTTCGCGCGGCAGCGGCTCGAGGCCGTCGCCCGCCTCGAGGGCCACCGCAACGACGGCAAGTCCGTCGTCCTGTTCCTCTGCACCCACAACGCCGGCCGCTCCCAGATGGCGCTCGGCTTCTTCGAGGCCCTCGCCGGCGACAAGGCCATCGCCTGGTCCGGCGGCTCCGAGCCGGGCGACGAGGTCAACCCCGTCGCTGTGCAGGCCATGGCGGAGCGCAACATCGACATCTCGCGCGAGTTCCCCAAGCCCTGGACCGACGAGACGGTGCGCGCCGCCGACGTCGTGATCACCATGGGCTGCGGCGACGCCTGCCCGGTCTTCCCGGGCACGCGCTACGAGAACTGGGACATCGACGACCCGAACGAGGCCAACCTCGGCGACGTCCGCCGCATCCGCGACAAGATCGAGCGCCGCGTCCGGAAGCTCATCGACGAACTGCCCGAACCCGCAACCAACTGAGCCACCAGAGAGGCACCCCATGACCGACAAGCCATCCGTCATCTTCGTCTGCGTCCACAACGCGGGCCGCTCCCAGATGGGCGCGGCCTACGCCCAGCACCTGTCGCGCGGCGCCGTCGAGGTGCGCTCGGCCGGCTCCGCGCCCGCCGACGCCATCAACCCGGCCGTGCGCGAGGCCATGCTGGAGGAGGGGATCGATATCTCGCACGAGAAGCCGAAGATCCTCACCGGCGAGGCGGTGGAGGCCTCGGACGTCGTGATCACGATGGGCTGCGGGGACGCCTGCCCGTTCTACCCCGGCAAGACCTACCTCGACTGGAAGCTTGACGACCCGGCCGGCCAGGGCGTCGACTCCGTGCGCCCCATCCGCGACGACATCCGCCGCCGGATCACCGAACTGCTCACCGAACTCGGCGTCGAGGTGCACCCCACGCCCGCGGAAGTCGCCTGACGCGCTGTCAGTTCCCTGAGCTGAGGCATCCGTAGCCTCCCGCGAATGACCCTGGACGAGGTGCGCGCCTAGCGGAGTCCCGGCCTACCTGCTTGGGGCGGCGCCGCCGCCCTGGTCTTCCCGCTCGAGGCCCGCTAG
>JBDHZH010000146.1:0-4402 GCA_039811745.1 Arachnia sp. | reverse complement strand
CCGAAGCATTCCAGCCGGCTCGGGGCCCCGGACAGACCCGCCTCGACAACCTCGCACCCCTGACCAGGAAGACCCACCGAGCGAAAACCCTCGGCGCCTGGCAACTCCACCAACCCACCACCGGCGTCCTGGAATGGACCAGCCCCCTCGGCTACCAATACCGCCTCACCCCCACCGGAACCACACCCATCCACACCTGAGGACCGGGGCACGAACCGAGCATCGGATGAGACCGGCGACGGCCCCCGGGAACCCGCACCAGATCTCGACACGCCTCCTCGTACCTCGTCGGCTACTCGATCAACGGATGCGTGGTCCCGCTGGTCGAGTAGTGCACGTGTCGAGACCCCGACCAAGTCCCCGGGGACCCTCACCCGATCTCGACACAGCCGCTCGTCCCTCGCGACCTACTCGATCAGCGGACGTGCGGTCCCGCTGGTCGAGCCGGGCACGTGTCGAGACCCCGACCAAGTCCCCGGGGACCCTCACCCGATCTCGACACAGCCGCTCGTCCCTCGCGACCTACTCGATCAGCGGATGGGGCGCTTCGTCGGCTACTCGATCAGCGGTTGTGGGGGTTCCCGCTGGTCGGGTAGTGCCACGGGCCAAGGGAACGGGCACACAGCAGGGGCCGGGCGGCGTGGTCACCCACGCCGCCCGGCCCCTGTGGTTCAGCCCTGGATCACTCCACGACGTCGTCGTCGACCCAGTCGAAGGTCCGGGTCACGGCCTTCTTCCAGTTGCGGTACAGGCGTCCGCGCTCGGCCTCGTCGGCCTGCGGGCTCCAGCGCTTGGCCTCGGCCCAGTTGTCGATGACGTCCTGCTCGCCCGCCCAGTAGCCGACGGCGATGCCTGCGGCGTAGGCGGCACCCAGTGCCGTGGTCTCCGCGACGACGGGACGCACCACGTCGACACCGAGCTGGTCGGCCTGGAACTGCATCAGCGTCTCGTTCATCGTCATGCCGCCGTCGACCTTGAGCTCGGCGAGCTTGACACCCGAGTCGGCCTCCATGGCGTCCAGCACCTCGCGGGTCTGGTAGGCGGTGGCCTCCAGGACGGCGCGGGCGATGTGACCCTTGTTGACGTAGCGGGTCAGGCCGACGAGCGCACCGCGGGCGTCGGACTTCCAGTACGGCGCGAACAGGCCCGAGAACGCCGGCACGAAGTAGGCGCCACCGTTGTCGTCGACCGACTTGGCGAGCGTCTCGATCTCGGACGCCGAGGAGATGATGCCGAGGTTGTCGCGCAGCCACTGCACCAGCGAGCCGGTGACGGCGATCGAACCCTCGAGCGCGTAGACGGGCTTGGCGTCGCCGATCTTGTAGCAGACGGTCGTCAGCAGGCCGTTCTTGCTCGGGACGATGTCCTCGCCGGTGTTGAGGATCATGAAGTTGCCGGTGCCGTAGGTGTTCTTCGCCATGCCGACCTCGAAGCAGGCCTGGCCGAACGTCGCGGCCTGCTGGTCGCCCAGGATGCCCGCGATCGGGACGCCCCCGAGGAGGCCCTCCTCACGGCCGTGGCCGTACACCTCGGCGGAGCTGCGGATCTCGGGCAGCATGCTCATCGGGATGGTCATGTCCGCCGCGATGTCGGCGTCCCACGCCAGCGTCGCAAGGTCCATCAGCATGGTGCGGGAGGCGTTGGTGACGTCTGTGACGTGCACGCCGCCGTCGACGCCGCCCGTCATGTTCCACAGCACCCAGGTGTCCATGTTGCCCATCGCGAGCCGGCCGGCCTCGGCCTTCTCACGTGCGCCCTCGACGTTGTCGAGGATCCACTTGACCTTGGGGCCCGAGAAGTAGGTGGCCAGCGGCAGGCCGACACGCGCCTTGTACTTGTCCTGGCCCTGGGCGCCGCCGAGGTCGTCGACGATCTTGGCCGTGCGGGTGTCCTGCCAGACGATGGCGTTGTAGACGGGCTCACCGGTGACGCGATCCCACACGACGGTGGTCTCGCGTTGGTTGGTGATGCCGACTGCGGCCATGTTCGCGGCGTTGAGGCTCGCGCTGGCGAGCGCCTCGGCGACGACGGCCCGGACGTTGTCCCAGACCTCGATCGGGTTGTGCTCGACCCACCCGGCGCGCGGGAAGATCTGCTCGTGCTCCTTCTGGCCCACCGAGACGATACGCCCCGAGTGGTCGAAGATGATGGCCCGGGAGCTCGTGGTTCCCTGGTCGATCGCCATTACGAACTTGTCAGCCATTTGTTGCTTCTCCTTAGTGCATGTGAGTCACGTGTGATTGCGGGTCGCGTGTGGTTGCGGGTCACACAACGGGGGGCAGGAGCACCATGCTGGCAAGGCCTGCCACGACGCCGCCGATGATGGGTCCGACGATCGGAACCCAGGAGTAGCCCCAGTCCGAGTCGCCCTTGCCCTTGATGGGAAGGATGGCGTGCATGATGCGGGGGCCGAGGTCACGGGCCGGGTTGATCGCGTAACCGGTGGGGCCGCCGAGGCTGACGCCGATGCCGAAGACGAGCAGCGCCACGCCAAGGGCGCCGAGCCAGCCGAGGTTGGCCGGGCCGGGGCCGAGGTCACGGGTTGCGACGGCGGTGAAGCGTCCTGCCGCAATCACACCGAAGACGAGGACGAAGGTGCCGACGGCCTCGGTGAGGGTGTTCCAGAACGGGTTGCGGATCGCAGGTGCGGTGGAGAAGATCCACAGCTTCGGGCCCGCCTCAGGATGCTCGTCGATGTGCTGCTTGTAGGTCAGCCACATGAGGCCGGCGCCGATCATCGCGCCGATCATCTGGGCGACGATGTACACGAGGATGACGACCGGCGTGACCGCGAGGCCGCCCATCGTCTTGGCTCCGCTGGCCCACAGGCCGAGCGTGACGGCAGGGTTGAGGTGACCGCCGGAGTTGTAGGCGACGATGACGCCCATGAAGACCGCGATACCCCAGCCCCAGTTGATGAGTAGCCAACCGGTGCCCTGACCCTTCGAATCCTTCAGCAGGGTGTTTGCGACGACACCACCACCGAGCAGCAGCAGCATGGCTGTTCCGGCGACTTCCGAGAGGAAGATCGTGCCGAGACTGGCTTCCAGCAACATCTTTATCTCCAATCCTGACGACTTCGTCAGCTGAGGCGCAATGCGCCAAGTGGACCGGGTGCGACCCGGATGTTCCCCCGCGCGATTCGCCCCGCAGCCGTGCAGGCCCGAACGCGCAACCTCAGCCAACAGCTCGCTGCACGTCGTTGCAACCAATATGCACGTTCGTGCAGCCTCATCGTTGCTTCATGCAACTTGGTGTCAGGTACAACTCGTGTCATGTACGTCTCGCCGACCCGTGGCGCGCCCCTCGCGGGACGCACCGGCAGGTCATGAAGGAAGGATGTGGAGTCATCCGGCCTTGTGGGTGCGGGCATGCAGCACGTCGCCGATGAACAGGTCGTAGATGAGGACGCCGACGACGCCGCCGATGAGCGGCCCCACGATCGGCACCCACATGTAGCCCGAGAACCAGTCGCCGTTGCCGGGGACGGCCAGGTTGCCCCAGCCGGCCAGCCACGCGAACAGCCTCGGCCCGAGGTCACGGGCGGGGTTGATGGCGTATCCGGCGTTGGCGCCGAACGACATGCCGATCGCGGCGACCGCAAGGCCGATCACGAACGGCCCGAGGTTGGCTGCGACGGCCAGGTTCCTGGCGTCCACCACCGCGACGACCAGCATCACGAGGAACATCGTGCCGACGATCTGGTCGAACAGCGGCCCCCACATGTTCCCCTGGAAGTAGGGGGCAGGGAACGTCGCGAAGATCGAGAACGACGCCAGGGTGTGCCCGTTCGGCCCCGTCCCCTTGCTCGCGGTGTCAAAGGCGCCGATCGCGGCACCGTAGACGCCGAACACCAGCGCCGCCCCGACGAAGGCCCCGACGAGTTGCGACGCCATGTACGGCAGCACCTTGCCCCACGCGAACTTGCGACGCACCGCAAACGCCAGCGTGACGGCAGGGTTCAGGTGCGCCCCCGTGACGCCGCCTGCGACGTAGATGCCGAAGACCACCGCAAGGCACCACCCCCACGTGATCAGCAGCCAGTCGCCCGTTCCCAGGAAGAACGTCGTCGGCCCCTGCGTGCGGCCGGATCCCGGCAGCGCGGCCACCGCCATCGCCACCACACCGTCGCCGAATGCGATCAGCACGAATGTGCCGAGGAACTCCGCGAGGCATTCGCCCCAGAGTCCCCCTCTTTGCTTGAGCCCTGATCCTCGAATGAGGAGAGATTGCTCGCTCACCTTCCGTACCTCCTAACAGGATCGGTACGGGCACGCTCGACCGGGCGTGTCCGGCATGCATCAATGCAATTTCCAGCGTAGGCCTGTAGAAACTGCATGAACCCCCTGTGAACCGACGAATCCCAATCTCGACCAGCGGGACTCCCCAACCGCTGATCGAG
>JBDHZH010000145.1:0-4566 GCA_039811745.1 Arachnia sp. | reverse complement strand
GGCCCAGCAGGTCGTCGACGTTGAACTCCCGCAGCGCCTCAAGCGAGATCTGGCCGCCGATCATCTCCCGCACCGGCGGCAGCACCACGAGGTCGAGCCCGTGGAGGTCGCACTGGTCGGAAACCGTCTGCATCAGACTGGCCGACGCCTTCGTGACGGCGAGGATGACCACCCGGGCGCCCTGACGCTTCGCCACCTCGGCGAGGTCGTCGCCGCTGCCCAGCACGCGGTGGTTGCGGATGCGGAGGAACCGCTTGGTGGGGTCGTCGTCGATGAAACCGCGGATGCAGTAGTGCGGCTCCTCGGCCTTGTCCACCAGCAGCGCCACCTGATGGCCGGCCTCGCCGGCACCGTAGACGAGCGCGGGGACGGCGCCGGTTCCATTGGTGCTGCCCGTGCCGACGGAGACGACGACGCGGATCAGCGAGCGGCCGGCCGCCATCACGACGAGAGCCATGGCGGGAAGCGCGATCCCGATACCGCGCGGAAACGACGGGGACAGCAGGCTCAGGACCAGGCCGAGCGGGATGCCGACCAGCAACACCAGCGCACCCACCCAAACGATCTCCGGGAAGCTGCCCACCCGGTTGCGGCCCAGATACACCTGCGTGGAGAGGCCAAGCACCACCTGGAGGGCGACGACGGCGAAGAAATATCCGATTGCCCAAGCCCATTCGGAGCCGGTGAGAGTCAGGTCATAACGAAGGCCCGCGTAGACGAAGAAGGCCAGGCCCCACGCGATTACATCCCAGGCCACCATCAGCGCCCTTCTGGACCACGACGGCAGGGCCGCTATCCGGCTCACGAGACGTGAGCAGGTACCCCCAACGAACCGCACTCCAGTTCCTCTCCTTGATTCACGCCAGTTGCTACGAACCCATGGACGCTAACACGGAAGCTCATGTGTCTCCAAAACTGATTGCACGCAATCGCTTGACACATCCCGACTCTTGGATATAATGTGCGGCTCGCTCGGTGCGGACCCGGCGATGCGGGGGATTCTGGCGCCACAGCACCCCTACCGGGCGGCCCGGGCCCGCGATTCGGCGGCGTGGTCGCCCGAGCCCGCCCGAAGCGCGCAGGTCCAGTGATCGGGTGCCATCTCAGGGCAATCCCAACTGTCAACTAACGGTGACCAACTTCGGGCCAACCCCGACGGCCAAAAGGAGCCGGATCAGCGGCCGGCGCGCCGGGCGACGAGTGTCGCCAAGGCCTGCGCGAGGGCATCGAGATGCCCATCCAGGATGCGGGCCGCCCTGGCCGCCGCCTCTGGGCCGCGACGGTAGGGGTCGGCCACGTCGTCGTCGGCGGCGGTGCTGCGGTGCTGCCACAGGTACCGGGCCAGATCGTCCAGCGTCACTTCCTCGGGCAGGGAGGCCAGCTCACGGGTCACGTGCCCGATGACGAACACCCTCCCGGCGTGGGCGGGCCACTCGTCGAGGATGTAGCGGCGGTGCCCGGCCGCCATGGCGACAACGAGGTCGGCACGCTCCACCATGCCCCGGGTGAGTTGCCGGGCGCGATGGGCGGCCGCATCCCCCCTGTCCCCCACCAGAGCGGCCATCGGGGCGTCCATGCCGTGCCCAACAAGCGCATACGTGCCGGCCGATGAGAACGCGACGCCGGGCAGCGCCAGTGCGCGAGCCATCACGTCGGCATAGGCGGAGCGGCAGATGTTGCCCGTACAGACGAACAAGACGCGGTAGGGGCGGGGATCCGTCATGCGGCACCCAGCTGGGCGACGACCTGGTCGGCGATCTCCGCCTGCGCCTTGGCCGACAGCTTCTTCCCGTCCCCAACCCCCGGCTGCCCGACGTCCACCAGCTTCCCGCCAACCGCCTCCACCGCCGCGGCGATGTTCCGCTTGTGGAGCGTGAGCCAGTACTGGGCCGTATCGCCGCTTGTCACCGGGGAGATCGCCACGATCTGCGCATCCGGCAGCGCCTTCCGCAACGCCTTGAAGTAGGAGGCGGCGGGCTCCTTCAGGTTGTAGTCGCCGTCGGCGGTGCCGCCGAACGTGACGACGATGTCCGGCTTCGCCTGAACGATCAATGGGATTGAGCGTTCGAAGTTCACGCACGGCGTGAAGTCGCACGACCGGGGGGTGGTGACGTAGCCGCGTCCCGGCGACGACAGGTTCACCACCTCACCCCAGCCCAGGCGCTGCGAAGCCGAACCCACCCAGGTGGAGGCCGGATCGCCGACCGAGTGCGAATCCCCGATCACCACCACCCTCGGCAGCACCCGGGCGGGCTCGCTGGCCGTGACGGACGGCGACGGCTCGACAGTCGGCGACACACTCGGCTGGGGCGCCGGGGAGCCGCTCTCCAAGACGGGCGTCGTCGGCCCGGAGGAGACGGTCGGTGCCGGCTCGGCCACCACGGACCCCCGGTTCTGCAGCAGCGCGGCGACGCTGAGCACCGCCGCGAGCAGCCCCAGAAGGACCAGACCCACGACGCTCAATCTGGTGCGGTTGACAGGTGAAGGCATGGCCTCACTCTCCTAGCCGGGTTTGGCCGAGGGCCGGACCCGGCCTAGTCTAGACACAGTTCCGGGCGCCCAATGCGCCTCGGAAACTCCCACACCCAGCCGTTTCGCGGGCTTCCCGCGTGCGCCGATGGCAACCCGACAAGGAAAGCTGATGGAACTCGAGCAGTACCTGCAAATCCTGAGACGCTACTGGCGCAGTTCACTGGCCGTCGTGTTCCTGTGCGTGGCGGTCGCCGCCGGCTACACCATGCTGCAAACCCCCACCTACACCTCCTCGTCGACGGTGTTCCTCACCGTGGAGAGCGGCGGCACCGCCGGCGAACTCTCCCAGGGCGCCACCTACGCCGAACGGCAGGTCACCTCCTTCGTCAAGGTCGCCACCACCGCCAAGGTGCTGGACCCCGTCATCCGACAGCTGGGCCTCGACACCACACCGACGAAGCTGGCCTCACAGCTGACCGTCACCTCACCGGCGTCGACGTCCATCATCAACATCACGGCCAACAACTCCGAGGCCCAGCAGGCGGCGGGCCTGGCCAACGCCGTCGCCGCCAGCCTGGTGATGGCGGTGGAGGAACTGTCCCCGCCCGGGCCCGACGGCACGCGGCTGGTCAGCGCCACCATCATCGACGAGGCCCTCGTCCCGGCTGCGCCGTCCGCACCCCGGCCCGCCATGAACCTGGCGCTGGGGGCGCTGCTCGGCGTGCTGCTCGGCTTCGGCCAGGCCCTGCTGCGCCACACTCTCGACACCCGCCTGATCACCACCGAGGACCTCGAACGGGTCAGCGACGCCCCGCTGCTGGCCGCCATCGGCACCAACGACGGCCCCGCCGACCGCGCCGTCGCCGAAGGCACACGCTGGACAAACGCCGAGGCCTACCGGCGCCTGCGCACCAACGTCGGATTCGTCGGCCTCGGCGGCGAGCGGCGCTCCTCCATCGTCGTCACCTCGTCGGTTGCGGGCGAGGGCAAGACCGAGACCATCGTCAACCTCGCCAAGGTCCTGGCGCAGGCCGGCGAGTCCGTCCTGCTGGTGGACGCCGACCTCCGCCGACCCCAGGTCGCCGAACGCATGCGCCTCGACGGCGAACTCGGCCTCACCGACATCCTCACCGGCCGCGGAAGGCTGAACGACCTGATCATCGACGTCGCCCCCGGCTACCTGGCCGTCCTGCCCGCCGGCACCGTGCCCCCGAACCCGTCCGAACTGCTCGGCTCCGAGGCCATGGGCAACCTGCTGGCCGCCGCCGAGGAACGCTACGACTACGTGCTCCTCGACACCCCGCCGCTCCTGCCGGTGACCGACGCCGTCGTGCTGGCCGCCCAGACCGGCGGCGCCATCGTCGTGGCCCGGTCCGGGCAGGTGAAGCGTCCGCAACTGGAGGCCGCGCTCGGCATCCTGGAGGCCGGCGACGTCACGGTGCTCGGAACGGTCCTGAACGACGTCCCCACCAGGCATTCCACCTACTACGGCGGCTACTACCACGCCCACCACACCCACACCGCCGAGAAGGTCCCCGCCTGACAGGTCGGGCATCCACCGGTCGAGACCCGTCCCAACGCTTCAATGCTGTGTCAGGTCGAGCGGTGGTGAGGAACGACCCGCAGTTCCACCGGTCGAGTAGTGCCCGCGACGAAGGAGCTGTGGTCCCGCTGGTCGAGTAGTGCCCGGGGACCGAGGAGCTCCAGTTCCGCTGGTCGAGTAGTGCCCGGGGACCGAGGAGCTCCAGTTCCGCTGGTCGAGTAGTGCCCGGGGACCGAGGAGCTCCAGTTCCGCTGGTCGAGTAGTGCCCCGCGAGGAACGAGCCGGGCACGTGTCGAGACCTCGGCCACGTCCCCGGAAACCCTCACCAGATCTCGACACGCCTCCTCGTACCTCGTCGGCTACTCGATCAGCGGAAAGGGGGGTTCCGCCGGTCGAGTAGTGCCCGGAGACCGAGGAGTTCCAGTTCCGCTGGTCGAGTAGTGCCCGGGGACCGAGGAGCTCCAGTTCCGCTGGTCGAGTAGTGCCCCGCGAGGAACGAGCCGGGCACGTGTCGAGACCTCGGCCACGTCCCCGGAGACCCTCACCGGATC
>JBDHZH010000144.1:0-4707 GCA_039811745.1 Arachnia sp. | reverse complement strand
GACGATCTGCACCAGGCGGCGCTCCGTCGTCTCAAGCCACCCGATGTACAAGGAGGTCGACTGCCAGCCCCGGTCATGGGTCAGGGCGTCGATATAGGTGAGCCAGTCACGATCGATCTCGGGAATCGGGTCCGAGTCATGGCTCGGGAGTTGGGGGTTGACCTCGGCGGCTCGCTGCCGAAGCCGGAACTCCAGCTCGGCCCTCACGATTCGGAGCGCCTGCGTCGGGCCCAATTGACCGGCGAAGTTGAGCCTGGTCATGAAGTCCGGTGCCATCGGCCGATCAGTTGGCGAGAACTCCGAGTCGGCCCACGCCACCAGCGCGGCCCTGCCCGCCGTCGTCAGATGGTAGACCCTGGCGCTCGGCCCGGCGTCGGCCTCGTGCGTCTCACCATCGACCCAGCCCAACTCCTGGAACTCACCCAGTGCCCGGTAGATGGGGGTCATCGACCTCGACCGTCCGAGGAACTGTCCCTCGGCACGTAGCCACTTGCCCAGGTCGTAGCCACTTGCGGGCTTGCGTGCAAGCAGCCCGAGCAGCGGATAATCCGGCGCCATTGCCTCTCCAAACTATTTCCGTTGGGAGTAGGCTAACCCCCACCTCAACCGTTGTCAACGGTTTGAAACTAGTTCGTTTGGCAATAGTTGGTCAGCGGACGCCCGCCCCCATGATCTCCGCCGGCGCGTGGCCGGTGCGCAGGAGGTGCGCCATCTGTTCGACGGCCGGGGTGATGTGGGTGAAGAAGTTGTAGTAGCCCTCGCAGAGGTGGTTCTGGCCACTCTCCCCGTCGACGGAGACGTCGAACCGGTCCTTGGGGCAGCCGCCGTTGCAGGCCCAGCGGACGGGGCAGCGCCGGCACTGGTCCGTCAGGGCCGTGCGTTTGGAGACGCCGAACTCGCGCTGGGCGGGTGAGTTGAGGACCTCGGCGAAGGCGTGGGTGCGCACGTTGCCGAGCAGGTAGTCGGGCTCGACGAAGTGGTCGCAGGAGTAGATGTCGCCGTTGTGCTCCACCGCCAGCGCCGTGCCGCACTCGGGGGCGTGGACGCACAGCGAGTACTGGCCGAACCGGGCCCCCAGCGTGGCATCGAAGTGCTGCACGTAGACGGTGCCGACGTCGTTGGCGACCCATTCGTCGAACACCTCGATCAGGAACCTCCCCCACTTGGCGGGGGCGACGGAGCGCGACGTGACGGCGTCGCCCGCCTGCCGATACAGCAACCGGGCGCCGTCGGGGCCGATCCAGCCCTGCTCGGCCGTCGCAAGGTCCTCCGCGGGGACGCGCTCGACGATGGGGATGAACTGCAGGAACGTGGCCCCCAACTCGTCGCGGAAGTACCGGTACACGTCCCTGCCGTGGTCCTGGTTGGCCGCGTTGACGGTGCACAGGATGTTGGTCTCGACCTTGTGCCTGGTCAGGTAGTTCCATCCTCGGATCACCTGCGCGTGCGTGCCGCGGCCGGCCTTGTTGACGCGATAGGAGTCGTGCAGTTCGGCCGGGCCGTCGACGGACAGCCCCACGAGGAAGTTCTCCTCGGCGAGGAAGGCGCACCAGTCGTCGTCGAGCAGCGTCCCGTTGGTCTGCATGGAATGCTGCACCCGCTGCCCGGGCCTGGCGAGTTCCCGTCCCAGCCGGACGGCCTCCCGGTAGAACGCCAACCCCCTCATCGTCGGCTCCCCGCCCTGCCAGATCAGCGACACGTCGCCGTCGGGCTGGGAATCGAGCTGGTTGGCGATGTACTCCCGCAGCATCTCCGCGCTCATCCGCTGCGAGTCGGCGTCATAGAGCAACTCCTTGGACAGGAAGAAGCAGTAGGTGCAATCCAGGTTGCACGCCGCCCCCGTCGGCTTGCTCACCACCGAGAACGGCAGCCGCCTCCCGATCGCCGTCGCCTCGTACACGATCCCATCCCTCCAGCCGCAGGTCGGGCCACCATAACCCGGCACCAACCGCTGCCCACAAATGGACATCCGCCTAGCACATGCGCGCGCGGGCACTTTCTGCACCCCGGACGAGCGAGCGCCGAGTCGACGCCCTAGGCTGCTGTCATCTCCGGAACAACGATGTCCCGTTTCGGGAAACGCGTCCGGGGACACGCACGATCAGGGTCGCCGCGTCTGGCGGGGTCCTGCGCACCGGACGGAGAACGATGAACCAGGACACGAGCGCCGCGGCCGGCCTCAGCTTGGCCGCCGATTTCGCCACCCCCTCACGGGCCGACTGGGAGCGGGAGGTCCTCAAGGTCCTCAACCGCCGCCGCCCCGAGGGCAAGGAACTCGGCATCGAGCAGGCATACAAGCGCCTGACGAGCCACACCGTGGACGGCTTGGAGATCAAGCCGCTCTACGTCCACGACGACGCCCCCGCCGAACTCGGCTACCCGGGTGTGGCCCCCTTCACCCGCGGCACGACGATCCGGCTGGGCACCATGGACCACAGCTGGCACATCGCCCAGCTGCATGAGACCCCAGATGCCGACGCCACCCGTCGCGCGATCCTGACCGATCTGGAGCGCGGCGGCACGGCCGTCTGGCTGCGCGTCGACCCCGACGCCGTCGCCCCGTCCGATGTGGCGACGGTGCTTGCGGACGTCCTGCTGGACCTGGCGCCGGTGCATGTGTCCAGCCGCACCGATCAGCTGGCCGCCGCCCGCGCGGTCGCCGCCGTGTTCGCCGCCAGCGACAAGGACCCGGCCAAGTTCCGCGGAACGCTCGGCGTCGACCCGATCGGGTTCGCGGCCCTGCACGGCACCACCCCCGACCTGAGCGTCCTGGCGGAGGCCGTCGAACTGGCCAAGCCCTACCCGAACGTACGGCCCATCGTCGTGGACGCCACCGTCTTCCACAACGCGGGCGCCGGCGACGTGCAGGAGCTCGCCTACGCGATCGCGTCGGGCACCGAGTACGTGCGCGCACTCGTCGCGGCGGGCCTGTCCGCCGACGAGGCGTTCGAGGCCATCTACTTCCGCGTCTCGACCACCACCGAGCAGTTCCTCACCATCTCCCGGCTGCGCGCCCTGCGGACGCTGTGGAACCGCGTCGGCGAGGTCCTCGGCGTCGACGCCGCCAGGCGCGGCGCCCCGCAGCACGCGGTGACATCACTGCGGCAGATCTCCCGCGACGACCCGTTCGTGAACGTGCTGCGGGCAACCATCGCCTGCTTCGCGGCGGCGGCGGGCGGCGCCGGCACCCAGACGGTGCTGCCGCTGGATGCGGCCATCGGCCTGCCGAACGACATGACCCGACGCATCGCCCGCAACATCCAGGTGGTGCTGTCGGAGGAGTCCAACCTGGCCCGCGTCAACGATCCGGCCGGCGGCTCCTTCTACGTCGAGTCGATGACGGCCCAGATGGGCGAGAAGGCCTGGGAGCTGTTTGGTCAGCTCGACGAGGCCGGCTTCGCGGCGGCGGTCGCCGACGGCACCGTCGCGGCCCAGATCGCCGAGACGAACGCGGCCCGCGCCAAGCTGCTCGCCACCCGCAAGCTGCCCCTGACCGGCGTGTCGATGTTCCCGAACCACACAGAGGTCCTCCCCGAGCGCGAGCCGCGTCCCGAGGCCCCCGTGCTGGCCGGGCTCGTACCCGTTCGCGACTCGCAGGTCTTCGAGGACCTGCGCGACCGAAGCCAAGCCATGGCGGAGGCCGGCAAGGCCCCCGTGGTCATGCTCGCCTGCCTCGGCGCCCGCCGCGACTTCGGCGGACGCGAGGGCTTCACGTCGAACCTGTTCCACGTCGGCGGCATCGACACCCCGCTCGCCGAGGGCACGGAACCCGCCGACTTCGCCCGGCAGCTCACCGAGAACGGCGCCAAGGTCGCGGTCCTGTGCTCATCCGCCAAGGTCTACGCGGCCCAGGGTCTGGACGTAGCCAAGGCGCTCCGGGAGGCCGGGGCCGAGCGGGTCCTGCTCGCCGGCCAGCTGTCCGAACTCGGCACCGACGAGATCGACGGCATCATCGACGGCAACGTCTTCGACGGCATGGACGTCGTGGCACTTCTCACGAACACCCTTGATCACCTGGAGGCCTGAGACATGACCATCCCTCGTTTCGGTTCGGTCCCCCTGGCTGGTGAGGGCATCCCCGCCGACGCCGCGGCCCGTTACAACGAACTCACCGACCACGCCGGCTACTCGCCGGGCTGGCAGACCCCCGAGCACATCCTGGTGCCGCCGCTGTTCGGCAGCGACGACCTGGCGGGCCTGGACTTCCTGAACACCGCGCCCGGCATCGCACCCTTCCTGCGCGGCCCGTACGCGACGATGTACGTCAACCAGCCGTGGACGATCCGTCAGTACGCCGGCTTCTCCACCGCCGAGGAGTCCAACGCGTTCTACCGCCGCAACCTCGCGGCCGGCCAGAAGGGCCTGTCGATCGCGTTCGACCTGGCGACCCACCGCGGCTACGACTCCGATCACCCGCGCGTGGCCGGCGACGTCGGCATGGCGGGCGTGGCCGTCGACTCCATCCTCGACATGCGCCAGCTGTTCGACGGCATCCCGCTCGACCAGATGAGCGTCTCGATGACCATGAACGGCGCAGTGCTGCCGGTGCTTGCGATGTACGTCGTCGCCGCCGAGGAGCAGGGTGTGGCCTACGACAAGCTGGCCGGGACCATCCAGAACGACATCCTCAAGGAGTTCATGGTCCGCAACACCTACATCTACCCGCCGGCGCCCTCCATGCGGATCATCGCCGACATCTTCGCGTTC
>JBDHZH010000143.1:0-4801 GCA_039811745.1 Arachnia sp. | reverse complement strand
CGCGCGTCGAGATGTCCATTGTCCTATGCGAGAACGTCCGTCCGTGCCAGATCACGCGGCGCAGACCCAGTTCACCTCCGAGCGTCCTGACCCGAACGACTCCCCCCGTGGCCTCGACCTCGCCCCGGCCGGTCCCGGTCAGCAGCGGAACCCGCCCCTCGACCCCGACGCGGAAGGTGCCGTCGAGCTGGTTCCAGGACAGGCCCAGCGCGGCCTCCAGCACGCTCCAGCCGGACATGGCGCGGGCGTAGTGGTCGCCGCACTCGACCTCGTTGAACGGGTTCCGCAGGCGCCCGTCGTGCCGGTCCCACACCGCCTCCAGGATGGCGTCGGCCTCGTCGAGGAGGCCCTCCTGCAGGCAGTGGGCGGCCACCTGGTACTCGGAGCCGGTCCACACCTCGTCGCAGTACAGGGTCGGCACGTCGGGCCGGCCGCCGTTCGGCCACGAGCACATCACCAGCCCGCGTTCCCCCGCGACGGCATAGGGCCGCTGGGTGGCGGTGGTGGCGTCGTCTCGCAGGTTGTGACGCACGATCGACTTCAGCGCCTCGCGCACGTGGTCGGCCGGCAGCAGATGCCCGAGGTCGAGCTGGTGGGCCCACCACTGGCCGATGAGCTGGTCGGACAGGCAGCCCCGCCCCCACTGGTGCTCCGGCGGCAGGCCGGGGTCTGGGACCTGCACGTAGAAGCCGTCTCGGAAGCAGGCCTCGTCCAGCGCCGCCGAGGAGCGCTCGAATCGGGCGTGCCAGGCGTCCGCGCGGGCGCCGTCGCCAAGCAGCCGGGCGAGTTCCTCGGCGGCCCGAAGCGCGGCCAGCCAGAAGGTGCCCATGTAGGTGTTGGCGCCATGCAGACCGATGTCGTGGGTGCTGGGCTGGATGCCGTGCAGCAGGCCGGTGTCGTCGGGGTCCCAGGTGCGCTCGATGTGGCCCATGAGTGCGACGATGCGGCCCCAGCGCGCCTCGACCCAGTCGAGTCCGAACGCGCCGCGCCGCAGCTCCCGGTAGGTCTTCAGCACCGAGCCGCACATGCCGTCGAGGGCCGCGTGCTCGGGCCCGCCGATCGGGCCGTCGCCGAACTGCGGCAGGTAGGCGGGCAGGAACACGCGGTGCGGCAGCGCCCCCGACGGGGCCTGCATGACGTCGAACTCGGTGGCGCGCATGGAGGCCTCGATCGCCGGGAACAGCGCCTGGGCCGCCTGCGCGTAGTTCCACACGTGCGTGCAGTTCATCGGGCAGGAGCCGCCGACGTCTCCGGACCACATCCTGGTCGAGGGCCCGAGCAGGCCCTCGAACCCGTAGAACGCGCCGTCGGCCGTGCGGATCATGGTGGGCGTGCGCAGCGGCACCGGCTGGGCGGCCAGGTGGGTGCGCCACCGCTTCGGCAGCGGGAGCGCGTCGATGCTCCCGGCCCAGCGGTTGGTACGGTCCCACAGCTGGTCCCAGCGGGCCATCGCGTCGTCGGCGACGGCGAGCGCGTCCGGCCAACCCGTGGCGTAGTGGTTGCCGAGCCAGAACCTGGTGGCACCCAGCTCCGGGCGGTCGGGGCCGAACTGGACGAAGTCGACCATCCGGTTCGGGAACCACCAGGAGATCGCGAACCGCACATGCCGGGTCGCCCCGGGCGGGATCTCGGAAAACGCGACCAGCGCCCCCAGCCAGGTTCGGCCCGCCGGGCTGGGCCCGAACCGGGGCCAGGGCGCGCTGTTCTGCGGGACCTGCGTCGCCGACGATGCGCGCAGCCGGCTGTGGTCGCCCCAGGGTGCCAGCAGGGACAGGAAGTCGACCAGCTCGTCGGGCCGCGTGAAGCAGGGCAGGGCGACCACCTCGTCGGCCAGGCAGGAGAGCACCAGCTGCCCGGCGCCCGGCCCGGTCGGGTCGACGGCGTGGTTGTCCATGACCAGCTGCACCGGCCCGCCCGGGCGGCTACGTCTGAGCGTGTTGGTGTTGCCGCCGTAGCCCGGAGCCTCGACGCCGCGGGGGTTCAGGTGCGGGTCCAGCCCGACGGCGTTGTGGAGCGAGTGCGCCAGCCAAGTCCGCGCCACCACGTCCGAGCGGTTGGTCAGGGCGACGTCGAGCAGGATCGCAGGCATGCCGGAGAACTCGACGTCGCAGGGCTCCATCGGCGACGTCGCGGTCACGCGCACGTCGACTGGGCCACCCGTCACGTGGTCCACGACCGCGACCGGGTACGTGGCGCCCATCGTCGTGTGCGTGCCGCCGACGCGTTCGACGAGGTCCCGCTGCCAGGCGGGGACGACGTCGTCGTCGACCATCGGCGTCGCGGGGCGGCCGTGCCAGCCGGCGTCATCGCGCCGGGCCTGCAGGATCTGCGTCTTGTCGTACACCGGCTCGTGCTGCATGGTGCGAAGCGCCATGAAAGTGCCGGGCAGGTCGCCGCGGTGGTTGCCGAGGCCGTGGAGCTGGATCTGCCGCCAGGCGCCGTCGGAGCACATGGCCATCGAGCCGGTGCCGATGCCGCCGAGCGGCATCGCGACGGCCGGGTGGGTGACGGGGTCGAAGGTCACTTCAGGCCGGCCATCTTGATGTTGCCGATGATCTGCTTCTGGAAGATCAGGAACAAGATGATCACGGGCGCCGCGGCGAGGGTGGAGCCAGCCATGAGTAGCCCGAGTTCGGTGGAGCGCTCCGAGCGGAACGTCGCCAGGTACTGCTGCACGACGAACCGCTCCGGGGTCGTGATCGTCATGATCGGCCACACGTAGGAGTTCCAGTACGCGAGGAACGCGGTGATGCCCATGACGACGAACGGCGGCCTCGACAGCGGCAGGAACAGGTGGGTGAAGATCTTGAACCGGCCGCAGCCGTCCAGCATGGCCGCCTCCTCCAGGCTGGAGGGGATGTTCAGGTAGAACTGCCGGATGAAGAACACGCTGGCCGCGCTCGCCGCGCCGGGAATCACCAGCACACCGAGCGTGTCCAGCATCGACAGCCTGGTCACGACGATGAAGCTGGTCAGCAGGATCGTCATGCCGGGGATGAACATCGTCGTGATGACGATGACCCACAGGGTCCGCTTGAACCGGAAATCCAGGCGGGCGAACGCGTAGGCGGACAGCGAGTTGACGCTCAGGCTGAGCAGCGTGAACAGCAGCGCGCCCAGCAGGGTCCAGCCCATGGTGCGCATGAACGTCGGGTCGGCGAGGATCTGCTCGTAGTTCTCCCACCGCCACACCTCGGGGAAGAACTGGAACGGGGTGGCGATGACCTCGGTCTTGGACTTGAAGCCGGCGATCACCATCCACGCCAGCGGGAACAGCGCCGCGACGACGAAGATCACGCCCACTACGGCTTTCAGCACCATGACGACGATGTCCGTCGGGCCGTGGTGGTGGCGGCGACCGCCTCCTGCACGCTCTTGCGGACCGGCACCTTGGTGAACTGCGTCTTGACGAAGAACGGCACGAGCAGCTGCGGGTCGCCGGCCAGCGCCCAGACCAGGAACTTGCCCGCCGCCTCCGCATGCGAGGTCTTGGCGTCGATGACCCACTTGAAGTTGCCGAGCGTCGTCGCGGTGCGGCCGCCGGAGTTCGGGGCGTTGACGAACGGGCCGACGCCGGTCTTGGTCAGCAGGTCGGGGAAGTCGGAGCCGATCTCGCTCATCATCCAGGAGCCCGACACCTTGAAGGCGACCTTCTGCTCGCCGAAGTCCTTGCCCTCGACGTAGGCGGCCAGCGCCTGCTTCGGCACGTAGTCGTTGTCCCACAGCTTCTTGTAGGCCTCCATGAGGGCACGGTAGCCAGGATCGTTCACGGCCGGCTTGGTCCAGTCCGGACTGAGCGCCGTGTGGCCGGCGAAGTTGTACTGCTGACCCACCGTCGACCACGCGAACGTGATGGCATCCAGCGCCGGAGAGATGCAGTACTGGCCGGACTTCAACGTCGGCTTGATCTTGGCGCACATGTCGAACAGCTCGTCCCACGTCGTCGGGCCCTTCTCCGGGTCGAGGCCGGCTGCCGAGAGCATGTCCTTGTTCCAGAACAGGACCGTCTGCGGCTCCAGGAGCAGCGGGTAGGCGTAGTATTTGCCGCCGATCTCCGAGACTGGCTTGGCGGCGTCGATGATCTCGGCCAGCTTGTCCTCGCCGACGATCTGGTTCAGCTCGTGCAGCTGGCCCGCGTTGACCGCGTCCTCGATGAAGCCGGGATGCGTGTAGATGTCGGGGGCCTTGCCGGCGGCCTGGGCGGACTTCATCTTCTGGTCCCACGCGTCGGCCGGCACCTCGGTGTCGACCACCTTGACGTCGGTCTGGGCCGCGTTGAACTGCTTGACGATGTCCTTGTACCACTCGTTCTCCACCGGGGTGAACGTGCGGTGCCAGAACTCGATGGTCGTCGCCGCCGCGGCGCTGGTCCCGCCGCCGCCTGAGGTGGCTGCGGTGGTGGTGGGCCCGGCAGGGGTGCCGGGGGTGCTGGAGCCGCACGCGGTTACGGTGGCGGCGGCCGAGAGCGCGACCCCTGCGGTCAACAGCTGGCGGCGGGTGAATGCGATGGACATGGTTGGTTCTCCTTCCGGGAGTTGTCAGCCCAGGCGGGGCAGTCGCTGCTGTACCGGGGGCAGTGTGAGGGTCTCGTCGATGCGATCGAGGTACCAGTAGGCGACCGACGAGATGTCGTCACTGCGGTGATTGTCGTGGCCGTGCTCGATGGTCACGCGGATGGACTCGGTGAACGTGATGGGGTCCTCCACGTGGAAGCGGTACATCGAGATCTGGCCGGACCAGTTGGGACCCCCGGGCAGCGTGATGCCGTGGTAGGGGCCGTGGAACGCCTGGTCGGGGCACC
>JBDHZH010000142.1:0-4834 GCA_039811745.1 Arachnia sp. | reverse complement strand
CGCTTCATCGCGACCTCCTTCTGAACTGTATGCAGTACGCAATATACGCGTTCGGTCGAGGAAGCGCCAGAGGCTGCCGTCGGGACCTTCTCCAGGTTCGCAGGGAATGCGGGGGTGGTCTCGACCAGCGAATACCGCTGATCGAGTAGCCGACGAGGGACGAGGAGGCGTGTCGAGATCGGGTGAGGGTCTGCGGGGACTTGGTCGGGGTCTCGACACGTGCCCGGCTCCTTCGTCGCGGGGCACTACTCGACCAGCGGAACTTCGGCTCGTTCCTCGCGGGGCACTACTCGACCAGCGATTACCGCTGATCGAGTAGCCGACGAGGAACGAGGAGGCGTGTCGAGATCGGGTGAGGGTCTGCGGGGACTTGGTCGGGGTCTCGACACGTGCCCGGCTCCTTCGTCGCGGGGCACTACTCGACCAGCTGTCGGAACTTCGGCTCGTTCCTCGCGGGGCACTACTCGACCAGCGATTACCGCTGATCGAGTAGCCGACGAGGAACGAGGAGGCGTGTCGAGATCGGGTGAGGGTCTGCGGGGACTTGGTCGGGGTCTCGACACGTGCCCGGCTCCTTCGTCGCGGGGCACTACTCGACCAGCGGGACCTCGGGGCGCTGGTCGTCCTGGCCGGCGCTCAGCCAGCGGCGGAGGAGGACAGGAGTCTTGCGGCTCCCTGGAGCCAGTTCTGGGTGAGTGCCTGCTTGGCGGCCGCGACGTCGCCGTCGACGAGGCGCTGGGCGATGCCGAGGTGCTCCTCGGCGCGGCGGCCGACGACGTGGTCGTCGGTGAACAGCAGCGCCTCGTAGCGGTGGAACGCGGCGCGGACGTTCTCGATGACGGTCAGCAGGCGCTGGTTCGGGCAGACGGAGCACATGAGTTGGTGCCATTCGTCGTCGCGCTGGTTGAGCAGCGCCAGTTCGGCTGATTCGTCGGCGAATTGCTCGGCGAGCGTCCGCAGCCGAAGGCCGACGGTGCGCAGGTCGTCGGGGCGGCTGAGGTCGAGCGCCAGGCCCTCGAGGGTGGCGATGATGGGGGCGAGGTCCAGGAGTTCCGTCGGGTTGAGGGGTAGGAAGCTGAAGCCCTTGCCGGACTCGCTGGCGATTTGGCCCTCGCCCTCCAGCGCGATGAGCGCCTCCCGCAGCGGGGTGCGGGAGATGCCGAGTTCGGCGGCGAACTGCACCTCGTTGATCCGCTGCCCGGGCTGGACGGCGCCGGAACGCATCCGATGCAGCACCTCCTCGCGGACCTGCGACCTGAGGGCCGACCGCTTGATCGCCATGGAACTCCTTGGGCTCTTCCTCGACACCTGTCGACAGGCTACACTGCCTAACGTACGCTGTATACAGAATACAACAGAGATGTTCCGGTGGTCGAGTAGTCGCCGGCGACGAAGGAGCCCGCGACGTGTCGAGACCGGGTGAGGGTTTGTGGGGACTGTTGCGAGGTCTCGACACGCCTCCTCGTTCCTCGTCGGCTACTCGACCAGCGGGTTGGTGGTTGGGTAGGCCTCGTCGGCTACTCGACCGGCGGATGGGGGTCGGTCCCGGCCAGCGGTGGAATGGGGGCACAGCCAATGGGGGCACAGGAGGACAAGTGAGAGTCAGCAAGGGAAGGAACAGATGATGGTGGACGGATTCGTGCATCCGTACCTGCCGAACAGCGCGCCGGAGGTTCGAGCCGGGATGCTGGCGGCGGTCGGGGCGACGTCGGTGGAGGACTTCTACGCGGACGTGCCGTCGGCGCTCAGGCTGGACAAAGACCTGGACCTGCCTGAGCCGCTGATCGCGGAGGCCGAGCTGACAAGGCACGTCACCGACATCATCGAGAAGAGCCAGCGTCGGCTGACGTTCCTCGGCGGCGGCACCTACAACCACCACGTGCCCGCCGTCGTCGACGAGGTGATCGGCCGCAGCGAGTTCCTGACCGCCTACGCCGGCGAGCCCTACGAGGACCATGGGCGGTTCCAGGCGCTGTTCCAGTACCAGTCGCTCATGGCGGAGATGCTCGACGTCGACGTCGTCAACGTCCCCACCTATGACGGCCTGCAGGCGACGGCGACGGCGGTGTCGATGACGATCCGGCTGACCGGCCGCGACCGCGTCGTCGTCGGCTCCGACCTGCCCGCCAACCTGCTCAGCAAGGTCACCGACTTCATCCGGCCGTTCGCCCGCCTCGACGTAGTACCCACCGTGGGCGGCCTGGCCGACGTCGACGGCATCACCGCCGCCCTGGGCGACGACGTCGCCTGCGTCTGGCTGGCCACGCCGTCGGCGACGGGCGCGCTGGAGACCTCAGTGCAGCGGATCGCCGACGCCGCCCACGCGGCCGGCGCGTTGCTGGTGGTCAACACCGACCCGGTGGTGCTCGGCGTCATCGCCCCGCCCGCCACGCAGGGGGCGGACATCACGTGCGGCGACATCCAGTCGCTCGGGTTGCATCAGTGGTTCGGCGGCGCGCACGGCGGCTTCGTCGGCGTCGCGGACGATCCCAGGCTGATCATGGAGATGCCGCACCGCCTGTTCGGCCTGGCCGCCACGACGGTGCCAGGCGAGTACGGCTTCGGCGACGTCGCCTACGACCGCACCTCCTTCGCGCTGCGCGAGGAGGGCAAGGAGTGGGTCGGCACCGCCGCCGCACTGTGGGGCATCGCCGCCGGCGTGTATCTGGCGCTGATGGGGCCACAGGGCATGGCCGAGCTCGGCGAGACGCTGCTGGCCCGCACCGCGTATGCCCGCAAGACCCTCACCGCCCTGCCCGGCATCACCGAGGCCGACGACGCCGTCCACATCCGCGAGTTCGTCATCGAACTGCCGCGGCCGGTCGACGACGTGGTGGCCGCCATGCGGGAGCGCGGCATCGAGCCCGGCGTCGTCGTCGGCGAACGGGAACTGCTGGTGTGCGTGACCGAACTGAACACGAAGGCCGACATCGACCTGCTCGCCCGCGAGCTGTGCGACGTGCTCGGCTGCCTGGACGAGGAGGACAACCGATGAGACTGCCGGTCGCGCCCAAGCCCGCGCTCCGCCGCTTCCACCAGGCCAGCTGGGACGAGCCCATCGTCTTCGAGCTCGACGCCCCCGGCGAGCGCGGCGTCATCCCGCCGGCCGTCGAGCCGGGCATCCGGGAGGTCGTCGGCGACGTCGTCGCCGCCCTGCCGTCGACGCTTCGCCGCGCGACACCGCCCGGGCTGCCCCGCATCGCCCAGGCGCGCGTGCTGCGCCACTACCTGAGGCTGTCGCAGGAGAACCTGGGCGCCGACTTCAACGTCGATGTCGGCCAGGGCACCTGCACCATGAAGTACTCGCCGAAGGTCAACGACCAGCTGGTCGCCAACCCGCGGCTGCGGGACCTGCACCCCATGCAGGGCGTCGAGTCCGTGCAGGGGGCGCTGGAGATCATCTGGCGCACTGAGCAGGCGCTGAGGGAGATCTCCGGCATGGACCGGGTGAGCCTGAACTCCACCGGCGGGTCGAGCGCGATCTGGACGAACATCGCCATGATCCGCGCCTACCACGCCTCCCGCGGCGAGGCCACCCAGCGTGACGAGGTAATCACCACGATCTTCTCCCACCCCTCCAACGCGGCCGCCGCCGCCGTCGCGGGCTACAAGATCATCACGATCTACCCCGACGCCGACGGCTACCCGGACATCGAGGCGTATCGGGCGGCCATCTCCGAGCGGACGGCCGCGATCATGGTGACCAACCCCGAGGACACGGGCATCTACAACCCGCACATCGCCGAATGGGTGGAGATCGCTCACGCCCACGGCGCGCTGGCTTCGTATGACCAGGCCAACGCCAACGGCATCCTCGGCATCACCCGCGCCCGCGACGCCGGGTTCGACGTGTGCCACTTCAACCTGCACAAGACCTTCTCGACGCCTCACGGGTCCGGCGGGCCAGGCGGAGGCGCGAACGGCGTCGCGGCCCACATGGTGCCGTTCCTGCCCGGCCCGATGGTGGAGCGGGACGGGGACCGCTACCGCGTCGTCGACGGCGGCGAGCAGTCGATCGGGTACGTCTCCCCGTTCCTCGGCGTGATCCCGGTGATCGCGCGGTCGTACGCGTGGATCGCCGCTCTCGGCGGGCCCGGGCTGCGCGCCGTCGCCGAGATCGCGGTGCTGAACAACAACTACCTGATGAAGAAGGTCCTGGAGATCCCGGGCGCTTCGGCGCCGTATGCAGAGGGGCGGCGGCGGATCGAGCAGGTCCGCTACTCGTGGCAGGAGCTGTACGAGGAGACGGGCATCAGCTCGGAGGAGATCGGGGTGCGCGCCACCGACTACGGCATGCACTACTGGACCAGCCACCACCCGTACGTGGTGCCGCAGCCGTTCACGCTGGAGCCGACCGAGTCCTACTCGCGGGCCGAACTCGACGAGTACGCGGCCGTCCTTGCGCAGGTTGCGCATGAGGCCAGGACCGACCCGGAGCTCGTCCGCACCGCCCCACACAACCAGACCGTCCACCACACGGGCCACGACGACTTCGACGACCCGGAGCGCTGGGCCATCACCTGGCGCATGTACCAGCGCAAGTACGGCCGGAGCGAGTGAACCCGACGTCCGCTGGTCGAGTAGTCGCCGGCGACGGAGGAGCCCGCGACGTGTCGGGACCTGGTGAGGGTTTGTGGGGACTGTTGTGGGGTCTCGACATGCCTCCTTGTTCCTCGTCGGCTACTCGACCGGTGGAGGGCGTGAACTCGACGCCCGCTGGTCGAGTAGTCGCCGGCGACGGAGGAGCCCGCGACGTGTCGGGACCTGGTGAGGGTTTGTGGGGACTGTTGTGGGGTCTCGACATGCCTCCTTGTTCCTCGTCGGCTACTCGACC
>JBDHZH010000141.1:0-5036 GCA_039811745.1 Arachnia sp. | reverse complement strand
TTTCTTGGGGGGAATGAGTTTTTGGGTCGCTGGAAGCGACCGCATTTTTGTTTTTGAGAATGAGGTTCAACCCAAAGATTTCAAGTAGCAACGACTTTTTAGCGTTTTGGTCGGTAGAATGAGCGATTTTACAGATAGAAACGGCTTTTTCAAGCCAATTTTTGAGCGGTTCAACCCATTCTAAATTGCCTAGTGCTAAATCGCTCATTTGTTCTTCCAGAGTTTTCTTTTGGCTCATAATCTCGGCTTTCTTTTGCGTGTAAATCTCACGCTCCAAAACGCCGTCAAGAAAGCCATCCAAAAGCCTTTGTAATTTCTCGGACAAATGCGTGATGTCTGCTCTAAAAGCCTCAATCTTGCCGTCTATCTTGGTTTTTTCGGTGAGTTCGTCAGTACTAGCCATTGCACGCATTTTGTCCGCATATTCTTGGGGCAAAGCGAAGCCAGCCAACAAATCAGATAACTGCCGGTCCAAAAGTTCGGCACGCACCGCAGGTTCAATGCACTTTACGGACTTATTTTTGCGGGTACAGCGATAGTAAATATAGTGATGTTGGTTGCCGTTCTTTTGGCGTTTTATCTTGTTTTCGGCAGTTATCATCATACCGCAGGAGCAACGCAGTAGTCCGCAGTAGGCTTGCGGCTCTATCAAGCCTTTTGTCGGGTGGCTTCGTTGCTTTATTACGGCCTGTACTTTGTCAAAAAGTTTCTTGCTAATAATGGGCGTATGTTTGCCCTCGTAAATCTCGCCGCCATATATGAAATGACCGTAATAAAACGGGTTTTTCAAGATATATTTCACTTTGTCTTTGCTATATGGCTTGCCACCGCCAGTCTTTACGCCACGCTCAAACAAATAGTCGGCTATATCTTGAAAAGTACTTTGCCCCAAAGAATATAAAACAAAAATCGCTTCAACTAATTCGGCTTGGCGTGTATCTATATGCACCGTTTTACTTTTGGTGTTGTTGTAATAGCCAAATGGGGCAATACCCGGAAACTCGCCACGCCGAATTTTCTGGCGAAGCCCACGCTTGGTATTTTCTGACAAATTATCTACATAGTATTTTGACTGACCAAAAGCAATAGACAGCATAAACTTACCCTGTGATGTATTCTCAAACCAAAAGGTCTGAAACTTTAAGTCGGCTAGTTTTCTTTGGTCTAGCAAGTAGATAATTTGTCCGCCGTCTATGCTGTTGCGAGCCAAGCGGTCGGGATGCCACGCTAAAATACTATCGGCTTCGCCATTTTGTATGCGAGCCAGCATATCGCCGAACTTCGGTCTGCCTGGTATCTTGGCAGATTTCTTTTCAATAACAGTGTCTACCACTACTAAACCGTTATCTTTAGCATAGTTCCGAAGTTCTGCCAGTTGTGCCTCAATAGATAGAACTTGCTTGTCCTCAACATCTGTACTCTTACGAGCATACAGAATGTAGCGATTTTGGTTCATAGAAACTACCCCTAACTTAAAAGACCGCCTTGGTGCAACCAATTCAAGCAAGCCTGAACTGTCCAAGACGGTCATTTAAGACCCTAAATAAAAACAGACTGCTTTGTGAATTGGTTGCAACCTCATTATAACAAAAAACCGCCTACGGCGGGCAAAAACAAAAATGCGGTCGCTTCCAGCGACCCAAAAACTCATTCCCCCCAAGAAAACATTTGGTTTGGCTTCCGCCAAACCCAACAAAAAATGACGGCAACGCCGTCAAATTCCGAAAAAAGTCGTATTCTGGAGCATTTCTACCGAAACGCTAGAACCTATTTTAGCAAAAACCAACAGATAAGAACAGATGTGAAGTGGAAAAAAGAGGATAACTTGCGAAACCAGCCCCGCCGTTTGCCAGCCAAAGGCTGACCCGCCCCGCCAGCCCTGACTTTTGCATTTTTTGTATTTCCCCCCGCCGAATTTCTTTTTTTCAATTGAGAAAAGTCAGGTCTGTCGGGTCGGCTGCCGCTTGAGCGGCAGAAGCGGCGGTGCTTCATCGGTGGTAATCTGTTAAAACTCTTTAGTCGCACCAACCTCGAGATAAATCCACTCTCTGTCCTCATCACTAATATTCGCGCTTATAAAGTGATTAGCTACATGTTGTCCGTGGTCGTTGTATAAACCATTGTGTGTAGCGAGAATTATGTCTGAGTCTACTGAGTTGGCAAAATCAACAGCTTCTTCAACTTTGTGCCAAGGTCCGCAGGTAGGTAAGGCAAGAATTTGAACCCTTTCAAGCGGTTTTATGTACGAATCGCTTGGGTAATAGAGTTGACCATCTATTTTTATTGTAAGGACTCGGCAGGGCGACACCTTATACGATGGTGCATGGTCGCCCTCTCTGAACTCTACGGTAAACCCATCAATTTTTAGCGTTTTATTGCCGGAAATTGCTTTGCATTTTATATTCTTGTCGTTAAGTTGCTCGCATACATTACTGGTTGAATAAATAGTAACACTGGGATTGACGGCAATAATCTTTTCAATATTTTCTATATAAAAATGATCAAAATGCTCCTCAGTTACAATCACTCCAACAACTCGTGTCAGGTCGCTTGGTAAGTTTGTGAATTTACCTGGGTCTATCACTAGCCTTTGTTTGTCTTTTTCTAAAATCAGGCAAGCGTGCTCATATTTTGTGATTTTCATAGCCTCAAGTCCTCTCTTTCTACTGGTTTAATACCAGCTCTATGAAATTGCAGTGTACCAGCAAATATCGCCAGCTCGGTTGCTTCTTGCAGCGTCTTGCCCTGTTGTACAAAAGCACAGAGCGCAGCCATTGTTTGGTCACCACAACCAGTCTCGTCTTTTTCGTTGTTATCAATAGCAACTTCGGGAATTGAAATATGTTTTTGCGTGTCTTTCGTAAACAAGAATGCACCATTGACACCAGCCGTTATTAAGACGTTTTCAATGCCTTGTTCGTGTAGTTTTTCGGCAGCTTGCTTGGAAGTTTCAAAGTCAGTAACATCAACGCCTGTTAAGATTTTTGCTTCGTGTTCATTTGGCTTAATGAGATAAACGCCCGCTCTTATTAGTTCGGTTATATCACTATCTGCTTCAATACCACCTGGATCAAACAAAACTTTCAATCCGTAAGTGTTGGCTAACTGAACAGCGTGAATAGCCGTAGGTAACGGACATTCAAGCGTTAATACCAAAGTGCCGTTATTTTTGCCAACTTGCTCAAATAGTTCGGTGGCATTATCAATATCGTTCACGCTAAAATCATTGCTAATACCAGGCAGCACAAAAATCTGATTGTTGCCTTGCTGGTCTACTGGTATAAGCGCAATGCCTGGCAATTTTTGCACATCAGCATAATCCAAAATATTCACATAGTCAGTATTAACGCCGACCTCATGAAGTGCGTCAATCGGTGCTTTCCATAGTCCGTATGGGTCTTTAACAGTCCTGCCAATCATAGCAACGCTATCGGCAGGCGATAAATGAGCAATCATATCGGCGATATTTCGTGATTTACCGCCAGCACCAATCAGAAGCTCTTTGCCGTAAACGTGTTCGCCTGGCTTCGGGAATTGTTTTATACCTGATGCGACTAAATCAGTATTAAGCGACCCGATAACTATTGTTTGCATACCACCATTTTAACAGATTACCACCGATGAAGCACCGCCGCTTCTGCCGCTCAAGCGGCAGCCGACCCGACAGACCTGACTTTTCTCAATTGAAAAAAAGAAATTCGGCGGGGGGAAATACAAAAAATGCAAAAGTCAGGGCTGGCGGGGCGGGTCAGCCTTTGGCTGGCAAACGGCGGGGCTGGTTTCGCAAGTTATCCTCTTTTTTCCACTTCACATCTGTTCTTATCTGTTGGTTTTTGCTAAAATAGGTTCTAGCGTTTCGGTAGAAATGCTCCATGATTTTATACAAACAATACCGCCTTCTCATAACGAGAGGGCGGTATTGTTTACCCGAGGGTGATGGTATAATGAACATAGTGAAAGAGGGTGGAGATAAACTTCAGGAAAAGTGTGCAGTCGTAGGAGTGTCTACGAAAGATTCTAGTAGCGAAAGTGCACAAATCGCCTATCAGGCGCTATTTGCACTTCAGCATCGCGGAGTGGAAGGGTCAGGCATCGTCTCGACAGATGGACGAGCGCTCCGTGTGCATCGTAAGCCCGGGATGGTTCGTGATGTATTTGAGGCTTCTGACCTCGAAGGATTGAACGGACGTATCGCTATTGGTCATAATCGCTACTCGACAAGTGGTGGTCGCCATGCACATCTACAACCAGTTATCAGCCCTTCTATCGGGTTTGCTATGGCACATAACGGTAATTTACCTGACACGGAAGCCCTTACTACATACCTTGCTAAGCGTCGCTATGTCACCGAGCAGTACAACGACTCAGAGCTATTTGCTCGTGCGCTAGGCAGCAAGCTCCATGGTGGACGTGACTTCTTGGCGGCACTACAAGAAGTGAGCGAACTCGCTGTAGGAGCGTATGCATGTGTCGCCACCTACGATGGGTCACTCTACGGATTTCGTGATCCGCATGGGGTACGGCCACTTGAAATAGGCAAGTTCGAGGGCGGGTACATGCTTGCCAGCGAAACATGTGCGCTCGACACAGTTGGCGCCGAGCACGTGCGCTCCGTAAAACCGGGCGAGCTCGTAGTGATTCGTGACGGTAAGCTCGTCTCAACACAGCAATTTGCAAAAAGCACCGAACACTTTGACGCCTTTGAGCTCGTGTATTTCGCACGCCTCGACAGCATAATGTGTGGACGTCGCGTCGAAACAGTTCGCCGCAATTTTGGGCGTGAGCTTGCAGCGTTACATACGCCGGAGTGGATTTCGCCGAAAACAACAGTTGTATCGGCAGTCCCTGACACATCTATACCGGCTGCCGAAGCCTATGCTACCGCGCTCAAACTTCCCTATGTATCAGCAATCGTCAAAAACCGCTATATTGGGCGTACCTTTATGCAGCCAACCCAGGCATCTCGCAAGAATAGCTTGAGACTGAAGCATACTATGCTGCCAGAGTTGGTTGCAGGAAAAGATCTCGTAATCATC
>JBDHZH010000140.1:0-5055 GCA_039811745.1 Arachnia sp. | reverse complement strand
CAAGGTTGCATTCAGCTCTTGGGTACCGAACCCCAAACGAAGCTGAACAAGACTGGTACAAATCACAACAAGCAGCCTGAAGACAGGTCGAAAACCGGTCCGAAATTCGTAATTCACTCCAGCATGACGACCCGACCCCGGTCGCGCCGCGTGGACCGATCCCAAAGGGCGCCACTGCCAGGCAACGGATGGCACGGAGGTTGAAGACGAAACCCGGACGTGCAGCCTACGCCAGACGCAAGGTCATCGTGGAGCCCGTGTTCGGGCAGATGAGCACCATCCAAAACGGTAAACACCTTCTCCTGCGCGGCCTTGAGCAAGCACGAGGTGAGTGGCTGCTGCTCGCCGCCTGCCACAACCTACGCAAACTCCACAACCATATCGGCATCGACGGCCTCCAGCACCTGACCGCCTCCTGAGGAACGGGGCCCAGGCCGGCCCGCCACGCACGAAGGGACCCCCGCAGGCCTGCCCCCATCGCTGTCACCCCCCGGGCACCACCGAAGCCAGCGAACGCAGCCAACGAGCATCCGATTAGTCACATCAACCAGACCCGCTGGCTAGACGCTTACTGACCCACGCTCCTAGGCGCTACAGCGCGGCCCGGCCGGCCGCGGGCACTGAGTTGGCATCCTCCTCTCCTGCGTTCGGGCTTCGGGTCCCGTGTGGGAATAGATGGGTCTGATGCCCAAGTCGGGCTACTGTGGAAGTCTGCATCCACCGTCGCGACCCCAGCTGGTGTCGCTGACCGACGGGCTGACACTGTCCCGGGTTGTCCGCCGCCGCGACGGCTGTGGCTTCGCTCGTACTACCGGAGGAGGCACAACAGTGGAACCCGTGACCGACGCCGAAGCAATCGTCGACCGGCTGCGACGCCACTTCGACTCCGGGGTGACACGCCCGTACCGCTGGCGCGCGACCCAGTTGCGGGCCTTGCGTCGGCTCATTCTGGAGAACCAGGGAGCCATCAAGGACGCCCTGCACTCCGACCTCGGGAAGCCGACCGCCGAGGTCGTGATCACCGACACGGGCCCGGTGATCGGCGAGATCGAATACGCCCTGCACCGGCTCAGGCTGTGGATGCGTCCCCGACGCGTGCGCCCGCCGCTGGTCCTGCTTCCTGCGCGTGCCCGGGTGCTCAGGGAGCCGCGGGGCGTGGTGCTGATCATCAGCCCATGGAACTACCCGGTGAACCTGCTCCTGTCGCCGCTGGTGGGCGCGCTCGCTGCGGGGAACACGGTGATCCTGAAGCCGAGCGAGGTCGCTGCTGCCACCAGCTCCTTGCTCGCCCGCCTGATCCCGCAATATCTGGACTCAGAAGCCGTCGCAGTCGTCGAGGGCGGGGCTGCGGTCGTCGGTGATCTGCTTGACCAGCACCTGGACCACATCTTCTTCACCGGGTCAGAGCGGGTGGGCAGGATCGTGGCGGCCGCGGCGGCCCGCAGCCTGACCCCGGTGACGCTGGAACTGGGTGGCAAGTCGCCGGTCTACGTGGACAAGACAGTCGATCTAGCCGTCGCTGCGCGTCGCATCATGTGGGGCAAGCTGATCAACTCCGGCCAGACCTGCGTCGCCCCCGACTACCTGCTCGCCACCCTCCAAGTGGCGGGGGAGTTGGTGCCGCACCTGGAGCGTGCCGTGCAGCACATGTACGGGGAGGACCCGGTGGCGAGCCCTGACTACTGTGACATCGCCACAGTCGGGCATGCGGAGCGGCTGGCACGACTGCTGGTGGGGCAACCGATCTCCTTCGGCGGGACGGCCGACGTCGGGGCCAGAAGGATCGCTCCCACCGTCGTCGACGGTGCGGATCCCGCCTCGCCGCTGATGCAGGAGGAGATCTTCGGGCCGATCCTGCCTATCGTGCACGTCGCATCCAGCCGCGAAGCCCTCGACTTCATCCGTGCCAGGCCCAAGCCACTCGCGCTCTACCTGTTCAGCCGCGACCCGAGCGTGCGCACGGCCTTTGCGGAAGAGACGTCGTCGGGTGCCCTGGGCATCGGTTTCCCAACCGCGCACCTCGGCGTGCCGGGGCTGCCGTTCGGCGGTGTGGGGGCCAGCGGGATCGGCGCCTACCACGGCGAGCGCTCGTTCATGACTTTCACGCACGAGAAGGCCGTGCTGGACAAGCCGCTGCATCCCGACACTGCGAGCTTGGCCTACCCGCCCTACGGCAGGCCCGCCACGTCAGTCCTGATGCGCCTGATGCAGGGACCGCGGGGCCGGCGCAGCCTCCGTTTCTGACACCTGGGCTCGAGGACGGTCGTGGCAGGTCCTCGAACACCCAACCTGCGCCTCAGGCAGCCTCGGGGGCGATCTCCTCGTGTGTGGTCACCCAGAAGAAGCCGGCCACGGCCAGGCCGAGCACCAGCAGGCCGGAGGTGAGCAGGAACGGCCAGGTGCGGTCCATGCTGGACAGCCAGCCGCTGATCCAGCCGAACGGGGCGGTCACGAGCATCACGACGGTGCGCTGGATGGCCATGACGCGGGAACGTTCGTGCCTGTCGACGTGCAGCGCCACCAGGGACTCGGCCAGCATGAACAGGATGCCCGCGCCGAACGCGTCGAGCAGCAGGCAGACCGCGAGCAGTGCGTAGGTCGAGGCGACGGCGGCGCCGTCGGGGGCAGGGATGCCGACCAGAAGCAACTGGCTGGCCAGGTAGACACCGAAGCCGATCTGGGTGGGCGCCTTCAGGTGCTTGGCGTGCGTGAGCCGCGGGATGAGGGTGAAGAAGAACAGCACCGAGAGCAGCGACCGGACCATCGGGAAGAACGGCAGCAGCGCATCCGGCACACCGAGGCGCTGGTTGATGACGATCTGCCAGAACGTGCCGTTCACCAGCGCGACGGCCCCGACGATCGCCGCGATCACCAGCGAGAAGATCGTGCCCCTGGAGCGGACGATGAGCCCCAGCACCCCGCGGTACTCCCGCAGGGACTTCCAGATGCTAACCCCGCGGGTGGCCTCCATCCGGACGATTCCGGTGGCCGTCTCGGTCGTGTAGTGGTACAGCAGCCAGATCTTGAACGACATGATGAGGAAGGCGTTCAGGTAAAGGATCCGCACGGCCAGCACCAGCCCGAGGTTCGAGACCAGCAGCGCGGCAATGGGAGCGAACAGCGCGGAGAACTCGGCCGCGACCTTGATGAGTGAGTACACCTTCGGGATCTCGGCCCGGTCGACGTCCTCGACCAGCAGGCAGTCCCACGAGTTCTGCGTCACCTGCCATGCGCCGTTGATCACCGAGGCGATCAGGAACCACCAGAAGTTCTGGGCGAAGGCCCAGATCAGACAGGGGATCACCCAGGCGATGATGTCGAACACCGCCGTGGTGACCCGTCGGCCGAGCTTGTCGGTGATCACTCCGCTCAACAGCCCGAAGATCACCTGGGACAGCATCGAGATGGTCGCGAGCAGCCCGATCTGGGTGTCGTGGACGCCCAGCGCCAGCATGAACACCGATGCATAGGGCAGCACCAGCATCATCGACAGCCCCCACATGGGCTCTGTGTAGACCGAAGCGCGGCCGTTGCCGCGGAGCCCGAGCAGGGTCACGATCATGGGGTTGTTGCGGATGCGAAGCACCGACCAAGTCAACCGGGGATCGCGGCGGTTGGCAAAGCCGATGTCGACGAGGTGCGGCTACGGGCGACCGACGATGTGCTCGGCAATCGCCAGCGAGGACGTGGCCCCGGGGGAGGGGGCGTTTCGCACGTGGGTGACGCGCCCGGTCGACTCGATCCGGAAGTCGTCCACGAGGCCGCCGTCGGCATCCATCGCCTGGGCCCGGATGCCGCGCGTGAGGCGCGTGGCCCTGGCCCCCGCGAGCGCGGGTACGTACCGCTCGGCCTGGTGCAGGAACGCGCGCTCCGACAGCACGGTGCCGATCTCCCGCCAGGCCGTCGGCAGGTTCCGCCCGGCGAAGCGCCAGAATGCGACGTTGCCCAATGTCTCGGCGAGGTCGCGGGGGTTGAGGCCGAAGCCGCGATATCCCTCGCGCGACAGCGACAGGAAGGCGTTCGGGCCGACCGTCATCTCACCGTCGAACCGCTTGGTGAGGTGGACGCCGAGAAAGGGATACCGAGGGTCGGGCACCGGATACACCAGGCCGCGCAGGATGTCACGGAAGGCCGGTTCCAGCAGGAAGTACTGCCCGAAGAACGGCACGATCGCCGGCTGCCGGGCCCCTCCACCGCGGCGGGCGAGACGGTCCGACTGCGCCCCTCCGCACACCACGACTCGGTCCGCCACGACATCGCCCTGCGAGGTGCCGACGGTGACCCTGCCGCGCTCCTCCGTGATGCCCCTAACCTCGCAGCCAAGGCGGACCTCGCCGCCTGCGGCGACCACGTCGGCGGCCAGCGCCTCGGTGATCGGCACGTAGTCGACGATGGCGGTGGAGGGTGAGTGCAGTGCGGCCACGCCGACCGCGTTGGGTTCGACCTCGCGGATCCCGTCCGGCCCCAGCATCTCCACACCCGGCACCCCGTTGGCCCTGGCCCGGTCGAAGATCCCCGCGAGGCGGCCCTCCTCCTCGCGGTCCAGGGCGACGACGAGCTTCCCGCACTCCACATACGGCAGGCCCCTGGTGGCGCAGAACTCCTTGAGCAGGGTGACCCCGCGCCGACACAGCCGGGCCTTCAACCCGCCGGGCTCGTAGTAGAGCCCCGCGTGCACGACCCCCGAGTTGTGCCCGGTCTGGTGCGCGGCGAGTCGATGCTCCTTCTCGAGCACCGTCACCACGGCGCCCGGGTTGTGCAGCGTCAGCTCCCTGGCGACGGCGCACCCGATGATCCCGCCCCCGACGACGACGAACGATCCGCTCATGCCCCCATCCTCCTCCGACGACCAGGGTGAAGCCCGCCGAGGTCAGGCGTGTCCGTTACGCGACCAGAGGTAGGGGTCTCGACCGTCGTGCCGCGCTCCTTCATAGCCGGCACTGGCTCGACCGCCGGAACGCCGACCACCGCCGGCTGCAGCTGCAGTGGCTCAGGCGGAGAGCGCGCGCTGCGCGGAGTACTCCCGGTTGATCTCGGACGCGGTGCGAGTGGCGA
>JBDHZH010000139.1:0-5055 GCA_039811745.1 Arachnia sp. | reverse complement strand
CGGTGTGCGCGGCGGTGATGGCGGCGTCCACGGCGTGCTTGGTCAGCACGTCCACCCGCGACTGGAGCGCGTCCCGGGCGGCCTCGGCCTCCCTGAGCTGGCGGCGATACTTCGCGGCCTCTCTGTTGCCGCCTGCGGCGTCCTGAGTGGCCTCCGGGGCCTCGTCGATCATGGGGTTGATGTTGGTGTTGTCGGTCATGTCAGTTCCTCTTCTGTCGTCGGTTGGATGCCTTCTGTCGGGCCTTGCCTCGGTGGATGGGCCACGTCTCGCCGACGCGGCCAGCCCTCCGTGGGATGTAGCTCATGTTCGTCACCTCCTCCGGCCTGGTCGGTTTCCGTGTCGGTCCACGCCGCCCCAGATGCCAGCGGTCTCGGCTTGGCCGGCCGTCCAGCAGGGCGCGACGATCGGGCAGCGCTCGCACTCGAGGGCGGCCACGGCCCGCTCGTCTGCGTCGTCGGATGTGAAGCGGGAATCCCGCCAGCACGGCGGCCGCTCCCCGCGCTCACCGAGACCGAGCAGGGCCCGGGTCAGGGCCTCCTGTTCGGGAGTAGACGGGCCTGGGGCAGGCAGGGCGGTCACTGCTGCGGCTCCACCAGTGACTCGATGAAGTCCGCCGCGGCATCTTCGAGTCCCGGGAACGCTTCGAAGCTCGTGCCGTTGGCGATTCCCCACCCGGCTTCCTCGGCCTTGCGGAACAGGTCGGCCAGTACGGCCAGCGGGTCGAATTGGTTGCTCATCGCGAGATCTCCTTCTCGTGGAATGCGGGTTGGGTGGAGCGTCTGGCGGCCGGTTCGTCGTCGTCGTCGGGCATGGCGTGCACGGCGTTGTGGTGCGGGTCGATCTCTGGGCCGGTGAGCGGGATTCCACATAGGTTGCAGGGGCTCACCCACGTATGGAGTGGGCGGCATCGGACAACGGCGTTGCGCTCGGCCAGCGGTTCCCCGCACGTCGGGCATAGTCCAGCGGGCGGCCGGATGAAGGGCCAGACGTCGGCGGCCGTTACCGGCGTCCACGTCTTGCGTTCCAGCTCGGCACGGCAGGCCAGGCAACGGACGTACCCGGCCCCGATGGGTTGGTGGCAGTCGGTGCAGGAGGGCGTCGAGCGTACCGAGCGCGGGCGCTCCGGGGCTGGTCGGTGGAATCCAAGTGTGCTCTGACTAGGGCGGTCCGTTAGGTCCGTCGTCTGCGCCAACTTTTCTATATACACACTCGCGTAGGAAAGTCCGGGAGTTGACGGACTTGACGGACCGAACCCGGCTCTGGGGGTGCGTTCAGGCATCGTCTTCACCCTCTTCGCTGGTCTGGATCAGGCCGATGCCAACCCGTACCGTCGTGGTCTTGGAGTAGATCTTGCGCTGGGTGGAGCGATACCCGCGGTTGTCGAGTTCGTCGCCGAACTCGCGCTTGGATATCTCGTCGGCCCCGTCGTCCCGTGCCCAGGATTGCCAGGCCTCCCACAGCTCGCCAAACACGGCGTAGGCGGCGGGTGAGACGATGCATCGCACGTCGAGGAACCGGGCCACACCATCGGACCGTCGGCGGTACTCCTTCGTGGCGACCTTGACCGCCTCCGGGGCGGCCATGCCTTGGCGCTGGTAGGCGGCCCACCCCGCCAGCGCCCACGCGAGCACGGCATCCGCGTGCAGCTTCAGGCGCTCGGGCAGGGTCTTGTCCCGCTCGCCCTCGGGGATCACCACATCGAACGGCACCACCCGGACGCGACGCCACACGGCAGGATCGTTGCCGGGCAACTTGGGCAGGTGGTTTGTCACCATGAGGATCGAGTGCGACGGCTGGAACTTGATCGGGTCCCGGTACAGCGCCCGGGCAACGAGCGTGTCCCCTCCGGTGAGTCTCTTCATCAGCGCGGCAGCCAGCGTGACTTCCCGTTCGGTTTCGGACGTGACCACGAGGCGACGGCCGCGCAACTCGACAAGTCCCGGCTTTGCCTCGTGCCCGCTCCCACTACGCGACGCCGTGAGCAGGTCCGAGTCCATGACGTGGCCGTAGTCGCCGACCGCGTTCAGGATGGCTTCGTAGGCGGTGCCCTTGCCGTTTGCGCCGACTCCGGATGCCAGGGTGAAGTCCTGTTCAACGACGAGGCCGACCAGTGCAGCACCCACGAACCGCGCCAGATAGCCGCGTACGGCCTCATCGGGCAGGACGCGGGCCAGGAATGCATCCCACTCGTTCGAGCGCGTCCCGGGGCGATATGCGGCCCGCGTGACCTTGGTTATCCTGTCGCGCGGGTTGTGCGGCTCCAACTGCATCGTGCGTAGGTCGAGGGTGCCGTTTGCGCAGTTGAGCAGGTAGGGATCGGCGTCGAGGTCGGCGACGGATGCCGACAGCTCGGGTATCGCCGACGCGAGGTCGAGCACGCCGCTCACTGCGGGCGCTGACTGGCAGGACTTCACGTCGCGCGCCAACTCCGCGTCTCCGTAGGCGAGCGACCATTGGCGACGAAGTACCTCGGTGACGGCCCGGGTCGCGGCCTTGTCTCCCTCGTCAACGGCCCAGCGGGTGCCGTCCCAGGTGAACCATCCGATGCCGTGAACATGCATGAGCCGGTCGGCGTGAGAATCGGCGAGCAGGTAGGCGAACCGGGCCTGCCCTCGGTGCTGCGCGGCCAGCTCGGCCGGGGTCGGCTTCGGCTCATCGCCGTACACCTCCGACCACTGCCCACCTGCGGCGGCGTCCTCGGCGACCTCGGGCCGGGGTGACATCGAGATCTCCACGTCACCGCCTCCCGATGTGCTTGTCGAGCGCGTCGCGCCACGAGGTGACGACCGAGGCCGACGACGCTTCGAGGCGGATGGTCCCGGCGCGGCGGAGGGCATCGGGCAGCCGCGTGCACCAGAACTCGGCATTGACCTGCACGACGACTTCGGCACCCTGCGGCAGGTCGCTGAGTGCGCGCTCCAGCACGTGCCCGGCGTCGTGCGGCGGGAGGTCGTGCAGGTCGACGACGACGGCAACCGAGACGATCGGCGCGTCGGGTACACTGGAGGAGGTCCAACTCCTCCGAACGCCGCTCCCGCCCGGGCGGCGTTCACCTTCTCCGGGGGGCGTCATCGGGCACCGCCATCGAGTTCGGCCTCGGCCTGGGCCACCTCGGCGTCGAGGGCGGCGGCCTGGGCGCGATGGCGTCGGGCCTGCGCAGACTTCAGCGCCAGCCGTTGGAAGTAGGCCTTGCGCTTGTGCTCGGCGCGGATACGGCGCTCGGCCTCGGGCAGCACGCCTTCGGGGTCGACCTCGGCCTCGAACTTGGCCATCATGGCCGCCCGGCCGGGCGCGGTGCGTGCTGCGCGGTCGCTGGTGTTCGCCCATGATTCATGAGCGGCAAGCGATGAGATCAGGGAACGGTGGGGGGTTGGTGTTCGCCGGTTCACGGCTACCTCCGGAGGGTCGCAAAGGTGCGACCCCCTCCGAAGGGGTGCGGTATGCGGACAAGCTACAGGAGCGTTGTGCTCCCGGTCAAGTCACGACGCGCCACGGGCCGTCCACGTTGGTGATGGTCGCCTCCGGGATGCCGCGGGCGGCCATGCCCTGTAGGAACCTTGTGGTGAGGGTGTGCATCCCCTCGTCGCCGTCGGTGCGTCGTTGGGCGTCGTATCCGCAGCCGGGCCGCCGGCATCGGAACCGGTGCCGGAAGTGTGGCGGGCTGTCGGGGTGTGCGATCGGGGCTTCGGCCCAGTCCGGCAGTTCGTCGAGGCGAATACCTCCGACAGCCTCCGAGCGGAACCCGTCGGTGGTGAGTATCCGCTCGGTGCCGTCGGCCGCCAGGACATAGGTGGCGATCGGCTTGTCAGGGTGCCGCGGGCAGGCCACCTTCAACGCGGCAACGATGCGGCGGGACGGATGGTCGAGCTGGTGGTCGACGACGAGCGGCATCCTAGAGTTCCCCCAGGTTCAGACTGGCGGCCTCGGCGATGGCGCGTTCCTCCGCGCGGGCCTTCGTGTAGCGCTGCAGCATGTCCGACGAGGACCACCCTGCCATGGACATGAGTCCGGATTCCGAGCCGCCGCGCTCCAGCCAGCGATGCGCGGCGGTGTGGCGGAGCAGGTGTGGGTGGAACCCTTCGACACCGGCGAGTTGGGCGCGCCAGCGCAGCGTCTTGTGCAACCCGTCGTAGCTGAACGCCTTCCCGCGGTCACCGAGCCAAAGCCTGTCCGTGTCGGCGAGCAGGTGACCGCGGCGGGCTCGGCGGTAGCGGTCTATGGCCGTGGCGACCTCGGGCACCAGTGGGACGATGCGACCCTTGCCGCCCTTGCCGCGCTCAACGAGGATCTGCGGCGGCTCCCGATTGAGGTGCAGGTCCGACAACTTCAGCGCGACGACCTCACCGGCCCTCATGCCGGTGGTGAACATCAATCGGAGGATGGCCTCGTCCCGCTTGTCCCGTAGCTCGGAGCCGCGGCAGGCGTTGAGCATCGCCCTGAGCTGGGCGTCGGTCAGCGGCACCACGGTCTTCTGGTCGAGCTTCGGGGCCTTCACGCCCTGCAGCTCGTCGAGGGGGATCTCGCCCTCGTCGGCCAGCCAGGCGGAGAACCGCCGCACCGACAGATGCCGAGACGTCGCCGTGGCCGGGCGGGCACCGGAGGCGAGCAGGCTTTCCGTGTAGCTGCGGAGCCGGGGCCGGGTGAGTTCGGCAGGTTGCTGATTGGCCTCGCACCAGTCCAGGAACCCCCGCACGCCGTCGCCGTAGCTCCTGACGGTGGACGGGGATTTGCGTTCCGCCCTGAGTGCGAGCAGCCAGGAGTCGAGCAGCTCCCGGAGGTCCAGCGGGGCCGGTTTGGGTCGTCGCGCCATGCCCGTAGCCTAGCAAATATCCTTGACTAGAGCGCTATGCATCGGTAGGGTTGGGTCAGAACCAAGCCACAGAACTACATGACCCGTTGTCAGGACCGAATCCGGCAGGTTTCCGAGAGTGTCGCTCAGTCCAGATAGTCGCGCAGTACCTGAGACCTTGACGGGTGACGCAGTTTCGACATCGTCTTGGATTCGATCTGCCGGATGCGCTCGCGAGTGACACCGTAGACCTTGCCGATCTCAT
>JBDHZH010000138.1:0-5102 GCA_039811745.1 Arachnia sp. | reverse complement strand
CGCCGACCGGTTCTACCTCGGCAAGATCGGCACCGCCGTCCTCAAGCTCATCACCCTCGGCGGGCTCGGCATCTGGGTGCTGATCGACCTGATCATCCTGCTGACCGATTCGACCCGCGACAAGCAGGGTTTCCGTCTCGCCAACCACGAGAAGTACAGCAAGGTCGCCTGGATCGTGACGGTCATCGTCTACGTCCTCGGCCTCCTCGGCTACGGCACGAACCGGATGGTCTTCCTCTTCAACCAGTAGTCGCGTCGTCGCGGCGTCGTCGCCGCGGGGACGTCGCCGCCACCACCCAGGGCGCCGGCGACGCCCCACTTGGGACTTCTGGATGAATGACCAGCCAAAACCCCCAACGGGGTGCGGCCCGGAGCCCCCGACACCCATGCCCCTGGACTTCCGGGTTGCCCGGGACTGGTGAGGGACGTCGCACCGGTGACAAGATGCCGAAGTGAGTACCGATGCCTCCCGATCCAGGCTGACCGTCGTCCGGGAGGCGCTGACGTCCGCCGCATACACAGTGCGGCAGGCGGCCCGCTGGACGCCGGGCTGGCTGGCGGCCTCCGTCGGCATCCAGCTGCTGGTGGCTCTCAATCCGGCGGTGCAGGTGCAACTCGCGGCCTGGCTGGTGAACTCCGTCGAGCGGGGCGAACCCAGCGGGATCTGGCCGCCGCTGATCCTGCTGTCCGCATTCATGGGTGTGTTCCTGGTTCTGGGGAGCCTGTCCAGCTTCGTCGAGCAGAGGCAGGTGATCCGGCTGGAGCGGCAGTATCAGCGGCAGCTTCTGCGCGCCATCACCGAGTTGCCGCCGCAGCGGCTGGCCACCGAGGAGACCAATTCCGACGTTTCGGGTCCGGGGCGAAGATGGCGAAACTCACCGACGATGCGCAGCTGGAACGCAACCGCCTGCACGACGCCGTGATCAGAACCATGATGCGGGCGAATCTCCTCGCAGGCCTTGTGACCGCGGCCATCATCGCTAGCGCCCTGGGCGCGATCGCGTTCGGGGGCGGCGGCGGGGCCGGGATCGCGGCAGGCATGCTCGGCGTGATCGCGGGCATCTCCGCGACGCAGGGCGCCAGCTACGCCTACGGGATCCTGATGAGCAACGCCCCGAGGGTCACACGGTTCCGGGGCTTCCTGGAGTCGATCGGGCCGGAGCCCAAGACGGTGATCGTCCCGGCTGTCGGCGAACTGCGAGCCGACCACCTGCAGGTCACCTACCCGTCGAAGGACTCGCCCGCCCTGACCGGCTTCTCCTTCACCGCCCGACGTGGCGAGACGATCGCGTTCGTCGGCATCAACGGCGCGGGCAAGACCACCGCCGTCAACGCCCTGATGGGGATCGTGGACCTGGATCACGGGCGCGTCGCCATCGACGGCAGGGATCTCACCGACATGTCGCGATTCGAGCGACTCGGACACTTCGGCCTGCTCACCCAGGAGTTCGGCCGCTACGAACTGCCGGTCCGCGACTCCGTCGCCCTCGGCACACCCGAGCCGGACGTCTCCGACGAGCAGATCTGGGCCGCCCTGGATGCTGCGATGGCGGGCGACCTGGTGCGCTCCTTCCCCGACGGCCTCGACACCCAGCTCGGCACCCAGTGGGGTGGCCCGGGCCTGTCCGGCGGGCAATGGCAGCGCATCGCCCTGGCCCGCATCCACCTGCGTGGCTCCGGGATCTGGCTGCTGGACGAGCCGACGTCCGCCATCGACGCGGAGGCCGAGCAGGAGATCTTCGCCCAGCTCAGGCGCACCGCCGCCGACCGCATCACCGTCGTCGTCTCCCACCGGGCCTGGACCCTGCGAGGCATGGACCGGATCTACGTGTTCGACGACGGCCGCGTCGTCGAGGAGGGCCGCTACGAGGACCTGTTGGCCGCCGGTGGCCGATTCGCCGAGATCTTCCGGGAGCAGGCGGCCTGAGTCGGCACTTTCGGGTGGCAGGCCACCCGAAAGTGCCGACTGGGAGGGCGCGGCCGTCGATCAATGCCCGATTGGGATGGGCTCCAGGTCCGGATAGGACTGGAACGCCACGTCGTTCGTGACGAGCCGGGCGTCGAAGCAACGCGCCAATGCCGAAAGCCAGGCATCCATCCAGACCTTCGTCGACGACGATGGCAGGGCGGTATACCCGCGCCATACCGCCGCGGCGCCGGGAGGCTCCACGTCGGCCAGGTGGAACCTGGGATCGGCGAGGAACGCGTCAGCGACGGCCCAGGCCTCCTCGTTGGACAGGGGCTCCTCGACGAAGGGCGCGAACACGGCCGCGGTGGTGAGGAGCCGCAAGAACGACTGTTGCGTCGAGCGGCACCAGACAACCTCGTCCGACTCCTCGATTACGTCAAGGCAAGTTGCAGCCGCACGGTGATGAGATTGGCCGGACAGCGCCCGGATCGACACCATCGAAGCAGGTGCTGGCACCACCCGCATTCACCCCGGATGCGGCCGCCTTTGACGGGCACAGAGCTTGGACATACGCTTGACCTTACAGCTGTAAGGTAAGTGTGAACCCGAACCCGCGCACGCGCCGCCTGCACCGGCGAAAGGAATCCCATGGCACCCTCGACCTCCCGACAACTGGACGCCGACCTCAGCCCGGCCCGCAAGACCACCCTCGACGACCGTCCGGTCGACAGAAAGGTGGTGCTGAGTGGGTTGTGGGTGGCGGTTCTGCTTCTCTACGCCTACGTCGACATGTTCGGTTTCTTCCGCGCCGACATCGTGGACGGTGCCCTGAAGGGTCGCGTGCCCGGGGTCGGGCTGGAGATCAACCAGCAGTTCCTCCTCGGCGCCACCCTCTACATCCTGGTGCCGTCGCTGATGGTCGCGGCGAGCCTGCTGCTGCCGGCCAGGGCCAACCGGGTTGCCAACCTCGTCGTCTCCGTCGCGTACGCCCTGTCCGTGATCGTTCTCACGATCGGTGAACCGTGGCTGTACTACGTCGTCGGGAGCATCGCCGAGACCGTCCTGCTGGTCACCATCGCGGTCCTCGCATGGAGATGGCCGACAGTGCCGCGGTGAGCGCAGCCGGATAGCCTGACCGATACCCACGTCAACCCCGGAGGACGTCCAATGGCCCAGCGCCCGCCCCTGAGCCGCGAACGCATCGTCGAGGCCGCAGCCACCGTGGCGGACCGCGACGGCCTGGAGAAGGTCAGCATGCGAACCGTCGGAAAGCAGCTGGGCGTGGAAGCCATGTCGCTGTACCACCACATCACCGGCAAGGACCAGCTCCTCGATGACCTGGTGGACTTGGTCTTCGCCCAGATCGAGAGCGCCCGGCCGCAGCAGGATTGGCGCGAGGCCCTCACCGGCCGGGCGTCGTCGATGCGGGACGTGCTGGGCGCGCATCCGTGGTCGCTCAGGCTGGTGGACGCACGGCGCTCACCGGGCCTTAGCCAGCTCGGCCACCAGGACGCGATCCTCGGCTGCCTGTTCGGCAACGGGTTCACAGCGGCCCTCGCGACGCACGCCGTCTCGGCCACCGACTCCTACGTGTACGGCTTCGTCCTCACCGAACAGAACCTGCCCTTCGCACCCGGCGAGAGCACCGAGGACCTCGTCGAGTCGATGGAACTGCCGCTCGGCGAATACCCCAACCTGGCACGCATGGTGAAGGAACTGGTCGTCGGCCGCGACTTCCGCTACGCCGACGAGTTCGGCTTCGGACTGCAGCTGATCCTCGACGGCCTCGCCGCCCACCTCCGACCGTGAACGACATCGCCCGAGCCCGCTTCTGCCAAGCCTCAAGCACATGGATCAGCCTCGGCACCTGCTGTTCGGCCGCGCGCCCGCGCCTCCACTTGGGACTTTTCGACGAATGACCAGCCAAATCCACCAACTGGGAGAGCCTCGCCGGGTTCCTCGTTCAGGACCGGCGGCGGCAGACCGCCCGAAGCGCGGGTCAGGCCTTTCCGGCCAACTCAGCGAGCAGGGCGCACTCCTCGTCGTCGGTCAGTCCGGAGTGCATCGGCAGGGCGGTCGGCTGGGAGCGCGCCCAGGCGAGGGCGTCGGCGAGGGTCTCCTCCAGCCGCCTTGGCCGCAGCCCAGCCTCGCGGGCGCGAGCGTTCGAGACGGCGCCGATCCCGCGCGACTCGTCGTCGGCGACCCACAACGGCAGCGACCTCGGCCCCGCCCACTGACCCACCCCGTGGGCCATGAGCCATTCCGGAGCCGCGGCCACCACGGGGCCGGCATGCCCGGCGACGGCGCGGGCGGCGGCGAGATGCTCCCCCAGCCAAACGACGTCGCCGACCGCGTTGAACACCCCGGCAGCCCGATCCTCCGCGAGCGTCACGATCCAGTCGGCCAGGTCTCGGGCGTCGATGACGGACGTGAGCAGGTCGGGATCGTCGGGGACCAGCACGGTACCCTCCGGCGCGGACGGGGCGGCGAACCGCACCGGCCAGTAGACGCTCCGCCAGCTCCGGTCGCCGGGACCACCGATCAGGCCGGGCCTCACGATCACGCTCCGACCAGCCCCGAAACCCGCCGTCACCGCCAACTCGCAGGCCACCTTCGCCGGGCCGTACTCCTCGATCGACGCCATCTCGTCACCTTCGAGCGGCTCCAGGAGCGCCGCGCCCTCGTCGATCCCGGGCTCCGAGAGCGACGCGTAGACGCTGCACGTGGACACGAAGACGTAACGGTCCGCCACCGGCGCCAGGTCCCGGACCGAGCGCCGCACCTGCCCCGGCTGCCGCGACACGTCCACGACTGCGTCCCACCGCGACGACGCCACGCCGGCGAGCGCGTCGTCGAGATCACGGTCGGCGTTCACCAGCGTCACGCCGGGCGGCACGTCGCTCCCGCGGGCCACGCACGTCACCGAATGCCCCCTGCCGAGCGCCGCCACGGCGACCGCCCGCCCCAGCCACGCCGTCCCACCAAGAATCAGGAATCTCATCTGGCCAGTCTGCCCGGCCGCAGAGGGTCAGCCGACGAGCGGCGCAAGCAGTTCCTTGACCTGCCGGGCGGTGGGGACGCGGCCGGAGACGACGACCTTCTCGTCGACGACCAGGCCGGGGGTGCGCATGATGTCGTAGGCGGCGATGTCGGCGTAGTCGGTCACCTTCTCGAAGGTGGCGTCGATGCCGAG
>JBDHZH010000137.1:0-5111 GCA_039811745.1 Arachnia sp. | reverse complement strand
GGCGAGCCGATGGGTACGAGTCGTGATGCTCACGATGCGCCTTTCGTCGTCCGGCACCGGGAAAGCAACGCCTCCCGGCTGGTGAAAGCGTACCCGCGACCACGCTCCGGGCCACCTGGGTGAAAGGGTCGACCACCACACGGGGTTCAACGGTGACAGGTCCCAGCCCGGCTCGCCCGCCGTCGGGGGCCCTCCCCTCGGCGCGAGCATCGAGAAGCAGATCCGGTCGGACGCCTACCTGATTAGGTACACGTCGGCCACCGACCCCATCCCCACTTGGGACTTTTGGCTGGTCATTCGTCCGAAAGTCCCAACTGGACTGTTGCCCGGGGTCGTGGGTTTCGTCAGTGGTCTGGGGGACACCTACGTCGTGTCGCAGCACTGGAACCAGGACAGCAGCGGCGAGAGCCCTGCCGTCATCGAGACCAGCGCTCCGGGCCCGTCCGCGAGTGCTCCTCCGGATGCCGACGGGGATGGAATCCTGGATGCCGTCGAGATGGCAGGCTGGACCACCCAGGACGGTCGCGTGTATCGCACTGACCCTGTCGTCGCAGACACCGACGGCGACGGGCTCGCCGACGGCGAGGAGGCGGGCGCCCTCCTGTCCAATGTCGGACCGCGGTGGTTGTACGCGGGCGTGTCCGACCCGACGCGCGTCGACTCGGATGACGATGGCCTCGACGACAAGACCGAGCATCGCGGTTGGCGGAGTCAGCGAGGAGGCTTCCACCAGACCAAACCGATGAGGGCGGACACAGACGGCGACGGCCTGACCGACGGCGTGGAGGCCGGGGCACTGATCTCGGACGACGCTCTCCTCCCGATATACGCGGGGGTCTCCGACCCGACGAAGATCGACTCCGACGACGACGGCCTCGACGACAGAACCGAGGTCCAAGGCTGGAAGACGCCGCGGGGCGGGTTCCACCGGTCTGACCCGATGATGGCCGACAGCGACGGTGATGGGCTGACCGATGCCGAGGAAGCCGATGTGCTCCTCACCGATGATGGGCCGGTCAAGGAGTTTTCGGGATTCTCCGACCCCTTGCTCGCCGACACCGACGGTGACGGCCTGACCGACACCGAGGAAGCGGACCTGAGCCTGGACCCGTTCAACCCCGACACCGACGGCGATGGCCTCACCGATGCCGAGGAAGCCAATGTGCTGGGGACTTCCCCCGACGTGGCCGACACGGACGGGGATGGCCTCGACGACGGTTACGAGGCCGAGAACCAGGAGAGCCAAGGCCTTGATCCACTGGCCTTCGACGAAAAGGTCGACAAGTGGGTCTACGCCCTCGACTTCGCCAAGGGTGCCGTCGCGGGAGACCTGTGGCGTGAAGACTCGCTCGCCTGGCTGAGCGGAAACCTCATTGCGGGCGGGGCAAGCTTCATACCGGGCGTTGGTTGGATCATCGGAACCGTCGCCGACGTCCGAGACACCGTCGGCTCAGCCATCCACGCCGACTGGGTGGGCGCCGGTTTCAGCGTCGTCGGCCTGGTACCGGAGATCGGGGACGTGGTGGCCGTCCCGGGAAAGGCGGCGCGTTTCGCCAAGCGGGTCCCCGCGCTGGCTCCGGCCGCCGCGGCTCTTGTGGTTGGGCTCAAGAAGATCCCCGACGACATCAAGTTCAAAGCACTGGAGGCAGTTCAACCTCGCGTCACCGAAGTGCTCGCCGCCGGCGCCTCCAAGAAGGCCACGCTCAGACTCGCCGGCGGGCGGACGAACCTGGACGGCCTCGCGGCTGCCATCAGCCGTCCCGGCCACGTCAAGGGCTCAACGACCGGGTTCATGAGCGACTGGAGAGACGGGGAGAAGTTCCTTGAGAAGGAGCTCCGCAAGACGTCGAAGACGGTCGGAACCCAGGCATCGGCCTCGACGTCAGGATGCGTCCTGGTGTGCAACGGGCTGACGCGACGGTTCGACGTCCTCGCTGACGGCGTCGCTCACGAGTCGAAGGTCGGCCCTGTTCCTTTCAGTGCGAGCATCGAGAAGCAGATCCGGTCGGACGCGTACCTGATCGAGACCGGAGAGATCATCGGCGCCCACTGGCACTTCTTCCCGAGCGCCGTCTCCAACAAGTTGGGAGCGAATGACAAGGTCTTCGACCTCCTCGAGGAGTCCGGCATCCCCTTCACCGTCCATCAGCCCACGGCGGGGTAGCACTTCCACGGGGTGCGGAGGGGTCACCAGTCCTCCGCCGCAAGACTGATCGGCCACGTGTCGAGTAGCGTCGCCACCCCCAGTTGGGACTTTCGGCTGGTCATTCGTCCAGAAGTCCCAGCTGGGGCCTTCACCTGAAGCACCGGCAGTTGCGCGCCCAGGGTGTGACCGATTTCGCACCCCGCTGAACCCAAACAGGCGTATCGGCCCTCACCCTCCGGTCTACTCTGGTGCGGTGCCCATCCACGTCGTGACCGGCGACATTCCGGACGCTCTGGCCCACGAGATCCGCCAGGACGGTCGCGTAGCCGTCGACACCGAGACGACGGGGCTCGACTGGAGACGGGACACCCTTGAGCTCTGCCAACTCTTCACGCCCGCTACAGGACCAATTCTCGTCAGGCGGACGGCATCAAGGCCCAGACGCCTCGTGGAGTTGCTCGAGGACGCCCAATTGGTCAAGGTCTTTCACCATGCACCATTCGACCTGAGGTTCCTCGAGTCTGCTTGGGAGGCACGAACGGTTTCCGTGTTCTGCACCAAAGCAGCCTCGAAATTGCTCGATCCGCAACTCCCGCCCTCGGCCCACAGCCTTGGAGCCCTGCTGGAGCGGCACTTCGGAACGCACCTCGACAAGGGGCCTGTGCGTGTCAGCGATTGGGGTGCCGCAGTTCTGTCACCAGGGCAGTTGGACTACGCAGCGGCCGACGTTGCCACGCTGCTGCAACTGGCCGACCTGGAGTCCAAGCAGCTGCAACTTCGTGGACTCGACGCCGACTTCGCAGCCGTGTGCGCCTACATGCCTGTGGACGCACATCTTGAGGTCACGGGGGTGCCGAACCCCCTCGTCTACTGATCCGCCAGCGGCTCCCAGCGACCCTCGGGGTCAAACGTGAAGCCATCTGGCGCCGGCTCGTCGAAATCGAGAACGAGCCGCAGGTGGTGAGGCGTCCCCGGCTGTCCGATTCGGTGCACTCGAGCATGACAGGCACCACCCTCGACGAGGGGGCGCAGGCTGGACGACAGGACACGGGGCACCCAACCCAAGGGGACACCGCGAGAGGTCAGAAGGATTGCATTGGGATCCTCAGGGTTTCCCTGCTCCGCCTCCAAGAGGACGGGATCCCCGTCCTGCAAGGCGAGCAGGGCGGCCTCGTGTTGTTCCGGAGTCAGCTGGACGACGCGTCCGGGGAGACACAGCGGTGCTTCTGGTGCATGCCGGATGCCATTCGCGAAGAAGCGCGCAACGGCACGTCCGTCGATCACATTGGGAACCTGCATGAACTGGAGGGTGTCACCGGCACGGCCTCCGCCGGAACCGACGATCTGCTCCCACGGCGTTGCATGGCTCGTCAGACCGAGAGTTGTGAGGTACTCCTCATAGTCCGGTCGCTCGGGCGACATGACCCGTTGTTCGAACACGGCCGGAATCTGTGCACTGCGATAGTGCTCGTGAAGGTCGCCGAGCCCGGGCAACGGTCGAAAGGCACCCACCTCCGCAGCAGCGCGCGTGTAGTAGAAGGAGAATCCGTCCTCATCACGTGAGAATCGCCCGATCGGAACGATTTCGCGGGTGCTGGGATGCTGCCACAGCACGAGGAGATCGTCGACAGTCTGGACGCGGGGTGTCTGATCGATCCGATCAACGACCGCTGCCGATGGCATCTTCGAGCCTCCTCCTGTTCAGATCCAACAACTTGTTGATGAACCTAGCTGCGGCCTCTGACACTTCTGGAATCGCCCTGCTGCTGAGTGCTTCCTGCAGCGGCTGCAGGTCGAGTGCCTCCAAACGACCTTGCCACCAGCGTACAGCGGCAGGAGAGGACAACCTCAGGGCAGCACACGCGTGCTGGACCAACGTCGGCGCTGGCGGCACGTGCTCAAATCTGTATGCCGTGCCCTTTTCTGCCCACCTCTCCAGAGCAGCAGGGTCTTTGGCGCGTCGCTCTCGATCGCGGTCGGTCAGGTTGTAGCCCAGAGTCCCGCCATGGTCGAAGGAAGGGGCGAGACGTTCGGGTTCGTCGGTGAGCCGTGGCCTCAGGACCGCCCAGTTCTGCTCGTGCCGGTCTCGGTTGGCGACCAAGGCATCGAGGATCATGAAACCGGCGAAGGCGTCGAAACCAGAAGACTCAGCCGGCCCCTGGAAGCCCTCGGGTGGCTTGACGTGTTCGAGGACGCCGTGGATGTTGGCCAGGGTGTGCCCCGGACGTCGCACCCGCGGGCGGTCCGGGTCCAAGCCCTTTCTGCCATCTGTCTGACGGAAGTATCCAGGCGCATGGGCATCCTCCAAGATGACCCCGCCGTCGTAGAGATCGACGCCACTCGGAATCACCGAACGCGAGAGCGAGCCGCGTACCCCGTCACGGACGCACAGCCGCGTCTCGGCGCACGGGACACCGAGGAGGAGCGCGACCTGGCAGGCCACGATCTCAGCCCAGTCGTTGCCCTCGGCAGTCCCGTTGCTCGGCACGTGGATGTCCTTGTGCAGCCACAGTTCCCCCGTGTCAGCGCACACCAGCCAGGTGACCTTGTTCGACCCTGCGGGCTCGGTCCGGTCCACGGGCCAGTCGGACACGTCCAGTCTGTCCCAGACCGCACCGGGCAGCAGCGCACTGGTACTCACGCGACACCTCCTTGGCCGCACGTCTGGTCGCCGCTCACCGACGCATCTCCCCTGCCAACGTACGAACGGAGCCGAAGCCTCGCCCATCAGCCTAACGGTCACCACCGACAGGGCTAACAACAGCCATGTAGTTCTCCCCACCTGTGGATAACCCCGTGGAGAACTCGGGGTACCGGTTAGTTCCCGGGGCCAACATCCTCAGGTGCGCACGGACCTCGCGACGGCGAGCCCGAGCAGGAGCAACGTCACGGGCAGCAGGAAGAACCCGATCGACGCCATCGCCAGGACGTTGAAGGCGGCCAGGCCCGCGAGCACCACCATTGC
>JBDHZH010000136.1:0-5120 GCA_039811745.1 Arachnia sp. | reverse complement strand
GCTAGTGGTGGCGAACAGTGTCGATCCGATGATTCCGAATCGCTGCTCCTTGCCCTCCATCGCACCGCCCGCGAGCTGCGGGGCGGTGCCCATGCCGGCGGATTCCAGCGCGGTGAGGATACTGAACGATGCGACATACAGGATCGCCATCACGGAGAGGATCGCGTAGCCCTGACGATTGTCGCCCACGATCCGCCCGAAGGTACGGGGTAGGGAGAACGGGATGACGAGCATCAGCAGCACCTGGAACGCGTTGGTCCACGCGGTGGGGTTCTCGAACGGGTGGGAAGAGTTCGCGTTGAAGAACCCGCCGCCGTTGGTGCCCAGCAGCTTGATGACTTCCTGCGAGGCGGTCGGGCCGCCAGGGATCGTCTGCGTGGCGCCAGTGATCGTGGTAACGGTGGTGAACCCGTTGAAGTTCTGGATCACCCCGCCGATCATCAGCACGATTGCACCGACCACGGCGATCGGCAGCAGAATGCGCAGGGTGCCGCGGATCAGGTCCACCCAGAAGTTCCCGATCGTGCCCGAGCGGCGGTACGCGAAACCGCGCACCAGCGCGATCGCGACCGCGATACCCACGGCAGCGGACACGAAGTTCTGCACCGCGAGACCCGCGAACTGGACGGTGTAACCGACGGTGAGCTCCGGCGAGTAGGACTGCCAGTTCGTGTTACCTACGAACGAGGCCGCAGTGTTGAACGACAGATGCTCCGACGGGGCCTCCAAGCCAAGCGAGTACGGCAGCCACTGTTGGAGACGTTGCAGACCGTACACGATCAGCAGGCCGATCGCGGAGAACGCGAGCACGCTGCGCAGGTACGCCTGCCAGGTCTGCTCGGTCTTGGAATCGACACCGATGATCTTGTAGATCCCGCGTTCGACTTTCAAGTCCTTGCGGGATGTGTAGACCCACGCCATGTAGTCACCAAATGGGCGGTACAGCACGCCCAGGATGAGGGCCACGGTGGCGAGGGCGAGCAGCGCGTACACCCAGGTCATCAGAAGCGCTCCGGTTTCACGAGAGCGAACACGAGATACACGATCGCCGCGACCCCGAGACCGGCGGCGAGAAGTTCGAAGACGATCACAGCTTCTCCACCGCCTTCCCCAGCAGCCCGACGACGACGAACAAGGCGATCACGCCGAGCACGTAGACGATGTCAAGCACAACAAGCTCCATTCGGATAACAAGCGACAGCAGGACCACTAGCCGCGCAACCCGAAACAGCGGGCGCAACTCACGATCAAACACCCGCCCACACGCCCGAAACAGGCGTCCTAACAGAACCCATACGAGGATCGGGCGGACTCTGACGGGCCGCTAACACGACAGGCTCGCAGAGCGCTCTGATCGCACGGCCCCTGGTCGCCGCCCCTCAGGGTGGTGCTGTTAGCGGCAGGCCGGGAAGGCGCATGAGTTCCGTCAGGGGCTGTTCCCTGCCCGGTGTTTGCCACGTAGAAGTGGAGGCATGACCCTCACCGCCATCCTCCCCACCCTCAGACGCAGCATCCCCGACCCCCTGCAATCCCGACATTGGCCCGAGTACACCGTTCCCACGGTCTCAGATGTCGTGATCGGCGGAGTATCACTGACGAGACTGGTGGAGATCAGCGGCACTCCGGCGCTGCTCACCGGAGACCTGCCCCACCCGAAACCGGCCCAGGCGCGCGCCAAGGGAATCGGCAACGATGTCACCGTCCTGGTCTTCCAGGTCACTCTCCGTATCGACACCGACACAAATAAACGCGTCGCTCTCACCGACTGCGGATTTGACCGGGTGACCCCGAGCTGGGACGAGTGCCGGCTCGTCGGCCGCGCCTCAACCGCGAAGAACACAACCATCGAACTCATCCCCGGTGAAACTGGGTCTGCACCCTGGCCGTACCCGATCGTCACCCTTCCCGCAGACATCCACCAGGGCGACCTCATCGCCGTTCCCTGCGCGGGAGCCGTCACGCTCCGCGACGTGCGCCCGCGTCCGCAGGAAGCCCCCGTCGCCGCAGAACACGCACGGGAACTCGCGGTGACCCGATGAGCATCACGCACACCCTGATCTCGTCCCGAACGATGGCGCTCGCCGCGCTGTACGAGGACTGCCCGCCCTGGCCCGCAGACACCGCGTTTACCGACCGCGACATCACCGTCGGCACGCAGTCACTCACCACCCTCGCGGCCCAGCGCGGCAACCCCTGCGTCCTGATCGCGCCCAGCAGCGCGTCGGCGCTAGGAGAGGAATATCGCAGCGTTGTCATTACGGCGATCCTCGCCCGCACACCGCGCCGCGGGCTGCGGCACCCCATGGAACTGACGGTTGACTGCGACCTGGCCGCCCTCGACTCCCGCGTCCTCGACGTCCTGCCCGTACAGTCCCCGAACGCGCGGCACCGCAAGACGACCCTGCTGCGCTCCCCGTACACGCAGACCGCCATCAGGGTGCTACTTCCCCAGACCTGCACCCCAGGCGACCTCCTCGCCCTCACCTGCGATGGCACCATCGCTCTCGGGCAGATCACCAGCCACCCCACACGCATCCACCGGGGCAGTGACGGAGAGCAGTGGCAAGGCAGGTGCCTCAAGTAATGAAGAACATCCGACACACCACCCGCTCGTCCCCGGTAGGCCTGCAGCCGGAGCAAGCTGGCTTGCTCCTCTACGGCGACTCGCTCGACAGCCTCACACGCCTTGCCGTGCCCGCTCCTCACGACCACGGCGCACTCGACGACCGGAGGGCGCGAACCATGATCGTGGGCATCCGCGTGCCCGACACGAGCCGCCGTCGGCAAACGCTCCGGAATCAGCTCAGGGCAGCGCACGACATCCTCACAAAGCCGCTGCGCACGCATCCCCTGGTGCGGCACATCTTCTACATTGTCGAAGTCCCGGCTGATTCACTCGCACCTGACCGCGCCGTCAACGCATTGTCTGCAGCGATCTGCGCGCACCACGCCGAGATCGAGATGCGCCACGGCCGCGACATCTGCATCACCGGAATCGTCATCACCCCTCACACCGCCCCCGCAGCACTCGCCGAACGCGTACAACAGAGGAGCGCCACCACACCCCTCGAAAGCCATTACGCGACCTCCTGGGATCAGATCGCACACAGATCCATTGCCGCCGCCGCCACCGAAGCATTTCTCTAGTGTCGCGGAAGCCCCCACCCGTGGCCCCATCGATGTTCACGGGCGCCGGCGCCCACGGCGAATACTGGTGCTTCCTAATCTCTCCCTGGAGACAGTGCATGCGTCTCCTCGTAGACGGCCATCCACACGCGGTCGTACACGCTTCGCGTAATCCTCCCGTGACGAAGATCCTCCGTTGCGCGCTGCATCAGCAACGACAGCGCCGTGATCATCTCTTCACGATCCTCATCATCACGACGGGGCCAGAGCACGAACCGGCTCGACCACGCCGTTGCCACGCGTCCACGAAGAGGACGTGCCTTCCGCCAGAGGAACGCACCGGTCGACACCCCCACTAGCACGATCCCGACCGCCGACGCCTCAGGAGACGCACCAACCGCGACAAGCAGAAGCCACAGCAACACACCCACGCTTAGGGCCACCGGCGCGAAAGCACTCGACAACCGCGCCCAGAACCGTTCATGCTCCGATGACACCGGCGAATACACGACTAGCCGGGACGTCCCTACCCCGTGACGTGCAACAGCGTGATAAACGAACCCCCAGCGCACGGGTCGTGGCAGCCGGGAGCCACTGGGATATGGCGCTCGGCCAGCTGTGGGACTTACGAGAGACATGCACTGATGCTCGCCCGATCACGAGACCACCGCGAGAGCACCAAACGGAGCCCATGCAGCAACTCCGCAGAGCGCAGCCCATTACTAACGCATCGCCAACACCTATGCACCCCAGTGCGCGCTTTTTCGGTCACGACGTGATGCTCGGTGCGAGGCTTGCGCCTACCGAACCGCCCCACCGTCGAGAGGCGAGCACTCGCTGCCGCCTCGCCCTGGATGGCGGCGAGGTAAGCGGCGCCATCCGCCCGGCCTGCACGATGAGCGGCGCAGCGACCTCGGCGCGCACACGCTCGGCCTGCGCCTCGGCGGCGGTCACTGCGGCGGCGGCCTTGTCATCCTCGGCCCGGTGCTCCACACGCTGGGCATCGAGGCGCGCGGCGCTCTCCTGCCACCGTTCGGCCGCTCGCTCGGCGCGCTCGGCCTCCTGGGAGAGACGTGCGAGTTCGTCGGTAATCAGCCTGACAGTGCTATTGGCGATAAGGCCCTGCACCGCGTCAATGGCTTGGGTGGTGGCGTGGTCGACGCCACGGTCAGCGGGGTCACGTTCGATGAACTGCTCTCTGGCACACCCGCACCGGTGAACTCGTCGCCGAAAACTACGTCCTGCCGCCCAGAGTCGAGATCATCGGCTTCACCAAGATTCAACATCAACAGAACACCCGAAAGTGAGACCCCCGACGACCACCGAAGCATCCCACGACGTCCTGAGAAATCAGACTAGAGACCGAATGGACGTATGCTACCGTGGTAGGTACGGCAGTTTCTGTACTAGAAATCATAGGTGGTGAATCTCATGCATGGCGGTGTGATTCTGTTCCGGGGAACCGGGGCCGACGCGCGCCGCTATGTCGAGGCCGACCGTTCCCGTGCCGATGACTACTACCTCGGTGCGGGAACGTCCGTGGCGCAGTTCACCGCACTCGAAGGCGACGGGAACGTGACGGCCGCGCTGGGGCTCGACCCGGAGGCGTACGCGGGCTGGGTGGATTGGGTGAACCCGCTCACGGGTGAGTCGATGGGCAAGCCGCGCCTACCGGGCGAGGGGCGGCAAGGGTCGCCGAGGTTTGCGGAGATGGTGGTGAACGCACCGAAGTCGCTGTCGGTCGCCGCTGCGCTTCACCCGGAAGTCTCCGACGCTCTCGACCGGGCGCAGCAGGACGCCGTGGGTGAGATTCAGCGGTGGCTCGCTCAGCACTCTGTGACCCGTGTGGGGCCGCGTGGGAAGCAGGAGGTTGTGCCGGTATCGCAGTTGCAGACGGTGGCGGTGTCGCATCGTACGAGCCGGGCGGGTGATCCGCATCGGCATATTCACTTTCAGATCGGCACCCGCGTGAGGGCGGCCGGGAAGTGGCGTGC
>JBDHZH010000135.1:0-5281 GCA_039811745.1 Arachnia sp. | reverse complement strand
CTATTGCGGGCAGTGGCTGAGCGGCGATTGGGGTCCATTTGCCGGTGTCTGTTTAGAGACCCAGCACTTCCCCGATTCGCCGAACCATCCCGAGTTTCCCAGCACGGTCGTGGAGGCCGGCGTCGAGTGGCGGTCGTCCACCACCTATCGACTGGCCTGATTTAGCGGCCGGACGCAGGTCCGGGCACAATTGGGAACACGCGGTCTGCGTGCCTCCGTAGCTCAGCGGCCAGAGCATCCGCCTTGTAAGCGGAGGGCCGAGGGTTCGACTCCCTCCGGGGGCTCTTCTGCTCAGGCGTCCATGCCGGTGGCGACCAGGAACGCCTGGCCGTCACCGCTGGCACGTATCTGTTCACCGGCCCTGATGAAGGCGGATTGCCCACATTGCAGCACCAGGCCGTCGGAGCCAGTGGAAAGCCCGATCTCGCCGGCAGTCACCAACAGGATGCGTCCGGACAGTTCTGCCGGCAATTCGATCATGCGTCCGGGCACCGAGTCGATCCGCCAGGTCGCGAAGGCACGCTCACCGATCGCGTAGTGCCACAGCCCAGGGGCCTCCTGCTCGGGATGCAGGGTCATTAATGGTTCGGCGGTGAAATCGACAACCTGCACCAGCGACACCGCATCGATGTGCTTGTTGGTCAGCCCGCCTCGCAGCACGTTGTCGGAACTGCCCATCACCTCTACTCCGGTGCCCGACAGATAGGCGTGCATCGTGCCTGGTGTCAGGTGCAGGGCCTCACCGGGCTGGAGCGTATGCCGGTTCAGCAGCAGCGCAGCGAGCAGGCTTGGGTCACCGGGGAAGTGCTCGTCCAGCAGCACTGCGGTGCGAGCGAACCTGCCCAGCTCGCCGGGGTCGTTCAAGTGGCGAACCGCTGCGGTGACGACGTCAGTGACGGCGCCGCGCCGTTCCTCGTCCAGCACCAGACAGTCGAGGAAGACCTCCGCCAGACCGGCCGACCCCTGTCGATGCCGCAACGGGGCGAAGATCAACTCCGTGTGCGGGGCAATGCCCAGGCGGGAGAGCAGATCGGCGCTGGCTTTCGGATCGCGGAAGCCGGCCAGCGCATCGAACTCGGACAGCGCAACGATCAATTCTGGTTTGTCCCAGGGGTCGCGGTAGGTGCGGTCGGGCGCGTCCAGGGGCAGTTGGGCACGGTTCTCACGTTCGAAGCCGATCTGGGCGTCGGCGCGATTCGGATGTGTCTGCAAGCTGAGTGGCCGGGCGGCAGAGAGCAACTTCACCAGGTAGGGCAGCCGCCCACCGAACTCGAGGCGCGCGGTGTCACCGAGCATCGCGGGATCGGCGGCGATGGCCTGATCGAGCGGGGTGCCGTCGTTGAGCAGCGCGACTCCGAGCGGATGGGCGCCGAGCCAGTACTCGGCCAACGGTCGACCATCGCTGGCGATGCCAAGTAGGTTGGGGATGGCATCGACCGATCCCCAGTCGTAGCGCTTGATGCTCCCGGTCAGCGGTTGCATCGGCCCCTCCTCAACTTTGTTGGCCCTTGATCCTATCCAATCCCGGCCTAACCCGGCTAATGACATGGGTGTCATTTACGGGCTACAATCGGGCCCATGACCGAGGCAGTGCGCAGCCCCAAGACCACGCCCGGCACGCTGTCCGAGCGCGAGATAGCGATCCTTGAATTCGAGAAGAGCTGGTGGCAGGCGAAGGCCTCGAAGGAGATCGAGATCCGCGAGCGCTTCGACATGTCAGCCTCCCGCTATTACCAGATCCTGAACTCGCTGATCGACCGGCCGGAAGCACTCGCCCACGATCCGCTGCTGGTCAAGCGGCTGCGTCGACTGCGTGAGCAGCGACAGCGCAACCGGTCCGCCGCCCGGCTCACTGTCCGTTGATGCGATGCTGACCTGGCCGACGCAGCGGCTCGTCCGGGTAGCCACCCTTCCGCAGGTCGGCCCGCACCTCGAAGACATTGGCGCCATGGCTGGTGCCCGTCCGCAGCAGGCTCCAGGCCAGCGCCACCCCGTAGCAGGGCAGGAACGACAGGCCCAGTAGCGCCCACTGGGTGGCGTGCGCCTCTTCGTGCTCCAGGATTGGGGGAATGCGCCTGGTAAGGTCGTGCAACAGGCCGCCAGGGACGATTACGACGCAGCCCACCGTGAAGGCCCCAGCCCTGGGAAATCTGCCCCGGTACTGTTCGGCGATCCACATTCGATTCGGTCCGCGACGCAGCCGCGCCCGTCCGGTCCAGGCGATCAGCATGCCGAGCGGGGTAGACAGATTGACCCAATTGGCCACGGCTCGCACGTGATCAGCACCCACCCCGCCCACGGTACGCCCAGCCCAAGCGTTTGCACTCTCCCGGGTCGAGTGCTAAGAATTGGATTGGCACTCCGGACCGAGGAGTGCCACCGCTTCCGATCATGGCGAGGTGAGGCCGAGTGGCCGTCCGTCGCGGGCACCAGCAGGCATGGGACGAGGCGTGCCCCAACGGGCAACCATTGGACCACCAACGGGGCGTTGCCCCTTATGCCAAAGGATTTTTTACAAGACCATGGCAAAGCTAATTGCATTTGACAGCGAAGCGCGCAAGTCGCTCGAGAAGGGCATGAACACCTTGGCCGATGCGGTCAAGGTGACTCTTGGCCCGAAGGGCCGAAATGTCGTGCTTGAGAAGTCGTGGGGCGCACCGACGATCACCAACGATGGCGTTTCTATCGCCAAGGAGATCGAACTGGAAGACCCCTTCGAGAAGATCGGCGCCGAGTTGGTCAAGGAGGTCGCCAAGAAGACCGACGACGTGGCCGGCGACGGCACCACTACCGCGACGGTCATCGCCCAGGCGATGGTGCGCGAGGGTCTGCGGAACGTGACCGCGGGCGCCAACCCGATGGAACTCAAGCGTGGTATCGACAAGGCCGTCGCTGCGATCATCGCTGAACTGGCCGCAATGTCAACCGAAGTTGAGACCAAGGAGCAGATCGCCCAGACCGCATCCATTTCGGCGGGAGATCCCACCGTCGGCGAGATCATCGCTGAGGCGATGGACAAGGTCGGCAAGGAAGGCGTGATCACCGTCGACGAGTCCAACACCTTCGGCATGGAGTTGGAGCTCACCGAGGGCATGAACTTCGACAAGGGCTTCATCTCCGGCTACTTCGTCACCGACGCCGAGCGCATGGAGGCCGTTCTCGAGGACCCGTATGTGCTGCTGGTGGACGGCAAGGTCAGTTCGCTCAAGGAACTGCTGCCGATCTTGGAGAAGGTGCAGCAGGCCGGGCGTCCGCTGCTGGTTATCGCCGAGGACGTCGACGGCGAGGCCCTGGCGGGCTTGGTCGTGAACAAGATCCGCGGCACCTTCAAGTCGGTGGCCGTCAAGGCCCCTGGCTTCGGCGACCGCCGCAAGGCGATCCTCGCCGACATCGCGGTCCTGACTGGCGGCCAGGTGATCAGCGAGACTGTCGGTCTGTCGCTTGAGACCGCCGACCTCGAACTGCTGGGCCGGGCGCGCACCGTGACGGTCACCAAGGATGACACCACGATTGTCGAGGGTGCCGGCGACGCCGATCAGATCCAGGGCCGGATCAAGCAGATCCGCACCGAGATCGAGAACTCCGATTCCGACTACGACCGTGAGAAGCTGCAGGAGCGGCTGGCGAAGCTGGTCGGTGGCGTCGCGGTGATCAAGGTTGGCGCGGCCACCGAGGTCGAGATGAAGGAGCGCAAGCACCGCATCGAGGACGCTGTCCGCAACGCTAAGGCTGCCGTGGAAGAGGGCGTGCTGCCGGGTGGTGGCGTGGCCTTCATCCAGGCTGCCCTGAGCGCCAAGCTTGATGGGCTCACGGATGAGGAGATGGTGGGGGCCAGGATCGTGCTGACCGCCATCGAGGCGCCGCTCAAGCAGATCGCTGCGAACGCGGGGCTCGAAGGTGGCGTTGTCGCTGAGAAGGTCAAGGCGCTGCCTGCGGGCGAGGGCTTGAACGCGGCTACCGGTGAGTACACCAACATGCTCAAGGCCGGCATTCTCGATCCGACCAAGGTCACCCGTTCGGCCTTGGCCAACGCCGCCTCGATTGCGGGTCTGTTCCTGACCACCGAGGCCGTCATCGCGGACAAGCCTGAGAAGGCCCCTGCAATGCCCGCCGGTGGCGACATGGAGGGCATGTACTGATCGATAGGATCGGTAGCAGAGCTGAGGGGCGGTCCCGGATGGGGGCCGTCCCTCTTTGCTTGTTGGTTGTTCGCTCAGCGGCGCACGGCGTCGGAACCGAGCAGGATGCGCCAGCCTCGAACCAGGGAGCTGTCCACGTCAGCTGAGTAGTCCCGCCCGGGACGCACCTGAGGCCCGACCTGGAAGGCGCGGACGCCAGCCCTGGTCAGCCAGGCAAGCTGCTCGGGGACCAGGCCTCCCCCCGCCATCAGTAGGCGGGCCGCATCAGCGTCCTGTCGGGCTCGGGTGATCAGGTCCTCCAGCCCGACACGGATCCCTCGGGTGGAGCCCGCGGTGAGTACTTGGTCGCAGCCGCGCATGCTTTTCAGCGTTTCCCACGCATCGTCCAGGTCGAGACAGCGATCGATGGCGTAGTCGAAGGTCCAGGGCCACCACGCGTCCTCGGTCAGCTCGGTGACGACTTCGACGTCCACCTGCGAGTAGCCGTCGAGGAAACCGAGGACGAAGCCGTCCGCGCCCTCAGAAAGGTAACTCGCCACCAAGCCATGCAGCCGGGTCATCTCGCCGCCATCGGTTCGGAAGCCCTCTCGCAGCCGCAGTAAGGGACGCACTGGCAGCGTGCAAGCTTGCCTGACTCGCGCAAAGGCCGCCGGTTCGGGTGAGATGCCCTGCCCGGACCAGCCACCGACCATCATCAGCCGATCAGCGCCGCCCTCCTCGGCGCGGCGCGCGTCCTCAGCAGTGAGGACGACCACCTCGAGTAGCCCCGACATGTCACCATGGTGCCTGACCACGCGGCAGACGCCCGGCGGGCGCTCCGCGCCGTAAGAAAAGTCGCTCGAGACGCCCGCGTTAGGCTTGGCTTCCATGTCGAACGAATCCGACCGGCGTCCGATGGTTGCGGTGCCGCCGCCGCAGCGTCCCTTGCGTCGGCGCCGGGCTGCCCGAATCGTGGTCAGGGCGGCTGGCCGCGTGCTGCTGATGGCCGACTCCGATCCGGGTCTGCCGGGTTCTGGGTGGTGGGTGACACCTGGGGGTGGCCTGGACATCGGCGAGACGTCGCGTCAGGCTGCCGCTCGTGAACTGGCTGAGGAGACCGGGTTACGGGTTAGCGCCGCCGATCTAGTCGGGCCGATCGCCTA
>JBDHZH010000134.1:0-5286 GCA_039811745.1 Arachnia sp. | reverse complement strand
CCACCAGCGGACGACGGAGGGCTTCACCGAGTCGCTGGGCTGGCTGGCGCAGATCGGGCTGTTCATCATGCTCGGCCTGCTGGCCTCGCCGTCGGAGATTCCCGCCGCCGTGGTGCCTGCACTGGTGATCGGTCTGGCCCTGACCTTCGTGGCGCGGCCACTGTCCGTGGCGATCTGCCTGACGCCCTTCAGGACCGGGTGGCGCGAGCAGGCGTTCATGTCGTGGGCCGGGCTGCGCGGCGCCGTCCCGATCATGCTCGCCACCATCCCTGCGACTGCCGGACTGCCGCACGCGTCCCACATGTTCCACATCATCTTCGTGCTTGTGATCGTGCTGACGCTCATCCAGGGGCCGACCCTGCCGCGCGTCGCGAGGCTCACGGGTGTCACCGAGGAACTTGCCCCGAGCGAGGTCGAGTTCGACTCCTCCCCGCTGGAAGGCCTCAACGTCATGCTCCTGCAGTTCGTGGTGCCCACCGGCAGCCACCTGTCCGGCATGTATGTGTCGGATCTGCGTCTGCCCCGCGGCGTGGCGCTCTCGATGCTGGTCCGCGAGAAGAAGGTGTCCATCCCGGAGGGCACGACCCGCTTGAAGGCCGACGACCGGCTGCTCCTCGCCGTCCCTGCGGGCGTCCTGGAGCAGACCCAGAACCGGCTGCGGTTGCTCTCCACGCACGGGCACCTGGCCCGCTGGATCGCGTCGGGCCACAACCGGCTCCGCATCGCAGGAGCGGACCACGTCCCCGACCGCCGTCGGACACCCCGCTAGCACCGCCCGGAGCAACGCGGAGCCAGACCGGGTCTCCGCCCACCCTCACCCCCCAACCGCTGGTCGAGTAGTGCCCCGCGACGACAGCGCTGTTGCTCCGCTGGTCGAGTAGTGCCCCGCGAGGAAGGAGCCGTAGTCCCGCTGGTCGAGTAGTGCCCCGCGACGAAGGAGCCGTAGTCCCGCTGGTCGGGTAGTGCCCCGCGACGAAGGAGCCGTAGTCCCGCTGGTCGGGTAGTGCCCCGCGACGAAGGAGCCGTAGTCCCGCTGGTCGAGTAGTGCCCCGCGACGAAGGAGCCGTAGTCCCGCTGGTCGAGTAGTGCCCCGCGACGAAGGAGCCGTAGTCCCGCTGGTCGAGTAGTGCCCCGCGACGAAGGAGCCGGGCACGTGTCGAGACCACGACCAAGTCCCCGGGAACCCTCACCCGATCTCGACACGCCTCCTCATACCTCGTCGGCCACTCGATCAGCGGATGGGGCGCCTCGTCGGCTACTCGATCAGCGGAGACCGGGTCCCGTTGGTCGAGTGATGCCGTGGTTCCGCTGGTCGAGTAGTGCCCCGCGAGGAAGGAGCCGTAGTCCCGCTGGTCGAGTAGTGCCCCGCGAGGAACGAGCCGGGCACGTGTCGAGACCACGACCAAGTCCCCGGGAACCCTCACCCGATCTCGACACGCCTCCTCGTACCTCGTCGGCTACTCGATCAGCGGATGCGTGGTCCCGCTGGTCGAGCCAGTGCCCGGCGACGAAGGAGCCCGGCACGACGTCGAGACCACCGGACGCTCAGTAGGTCGGCTTGTCGGGTTCGATGTGGGTGACCCAGGCGACGACGCCGCCGCGAACATAGCGCACACCCTCGTGGCCGGCGGCGACGAGTGCGTCCATGGCCTGTCGGGAGCGGACGTCGGTGCGGCAGAGCAGGATCAGCTCCCGTGCCGGGTCGCCCGGGAAGTCCCCGGCCAGGGCCCGACCCAGCGGCACCAGGCGGGAGCCCTCCACGTGGACGATGTCGAACTCGCCGGGTTCCCGGACGTCGACGAGGTCGAAGTCGGCACCTCCCGCCGACCGCAACGCCAGCAGTTCGGCAAGCTGCCGGGGCGTGATCGCCGCCGGGTCGTCGTCGGGGGCAGCCACGTGCGGCACAGAACAGAACGCCTCGTAGTCGATGAGCCGCGTCACGGGGTCCCGGGTGGGGTCGGGGCGGATGACGAGTTCCCGCCAGGTGAAGTCGAGGGCGTCGAACACCGCGAGCCGCCCGAGCAGGGTCCGGCCGATGCCGGAGACGACCTTGATCGTCTCCCCCGCCATGGCCGTTCCGATCAGGCCGGGCAGCACACCGACGACGCCGCCCTGGGCGCAGGACGGGACGGTCCCCGGCGCAGGCGGCAGCGGGAACACGTCGCGGTACGTCGGCCCGGTGCGGGCGTCGAAGACGGCGAGCTGGCCGGCGAACTGGAAGATCGCACCCCACACGCACGGCATTCCGAGGATCTCGGCGGCGTCGCTGACGAGATAGCGCGTCGGGAAGTTGTCCGTGCCGTCAAGGACGACGTCGTAGCCGGCCAGGATGTCCAGGGCGTTGCCCGAATCGAGCCGCGTCGGATACAGGTGGACCTCGACGGCGGGGTTGATGTCGCGCACCCTCTCAGCCGCGGATTCGACCTTCGGCCGGCCGACGTCGGACGTGCCGTGGATCACCTGCCGCTGCAGGTTCGAGGCGTCCACGACGTCGTCGTCGACGATGCCGATGGTCCCGACTCCGGCAGCCGCCAGGTACAGCAGGGCGGGCGAACCGAGCCCGCCCGCCCCGACGACGAGCACCCGGGCGTCCCTGATCCGCCGTTGGCCCGCAAGGCCGAGCTGCGGCAGCATGATCTGGCGCGAGTAGCGCTGCAACTCATCGCGGGTGAACCCGCCGGCCTCCCGATCCGTCACGGACCAATCATGCCCGCTCGAGATAGCGCAGCCGCCCGAGCGCGTCGCCGCACTCGGCGCCCAGGCGCATCGGCGCGATCTGGCCCTCCGCACGCAACTGCACGAGCGTGGGCAGCACCTGGTTGCGCAGCGCGAACGGCGAGATGGTGTTGACGTTGATCTTCGTGCCGCCCTCGAAGCCGGCCAGCGTCGAGATCCGCCACTTCACCAACACCCGCCACGGCATGGCGACGTCGATGCCGGGCGGCTCGTGGTACCACTCCTCGTTCGACGGCACGTCCGGGCCGGTCGCGGCGTGGCAGGCGTGCAACAGGTCGGAGACGCCGCGGATCTCGTCGGGCGTGTGCTCCCACGGGTACCGGTTCGCCGACTTCGAGTACACCTCCAGCGTCGGATAGCGATGCCCGAACCCGGCGAACGCGACGGCGTGCTCGTTCTCGGCCAGCAGCAACCCGTGCGCAACGGCTATGTCGACGGCCATCTCGTTGTACAGGTTGGCGTTCCGGCGCACTCGCTCCAACTCCTGCTCGGCGCGGTTGCCGAACTCGTCGATGGCGACGAGCTGCTTGTGCAGGTGATCGAAGCTGGCACCCGCCGACCGGAGCCAGTTCTGGAAGACGCTGACGTAGGCGACGTGCGGGTCGAACCCGTAGAGCCTCTGCAACGTCTCGACGGTGAACGAAACGAACTCGCGGTGCTCCTCGGGGCTCAGGCTGCCGGATGCCGCGAGGGTGTCGGTGCCGTCGACGAAGTGCCGGCGCGCGACGATCACGTCGTGGGCGCCGTCGAAGAAGTTGTCGTAGTAGTCCAGCTTCCGCTCGCCCGCCATGGCCAGCCAGCGATCGTCCGAGACGCCGAACGCGCGCGCCTTCCTCCTCGCGACGGCGGCCACGTGCGCGTGTCCTGCGGGATCGTCCAGGTACTCGTCCATGCGCCGGCGCACGTCCGCCGGCATGCGATGCCCGTGGTTGTCCTCCCAGTAGTCGAGGGAGAGGATCTCGAACATGTTCGGGATGCGGCGGAACTCCGCCACGGTGTCGTGCAGCCGGTCCGCGGGCAGCGCGTCGATCCGTTCCCACCCCGCCTCGGTCCGCGCCACGCGCGACTTCTCCGGCGGGGTCTCAAGGTAGCGGCGCTCGCAGAACGGGCAGTGGTGCCCCGGTTCGGCGGACTCGACCCTGAGCAACCCGTCGCCGGCCGTGTCCATCGGACGGTGCCCGCGTCCCGGCACCGTCCACACCTGGGTACCGGAGAACGGGTTGATCTGCTTGATCGTCCCGTCCGCGAGGATCCGGATTGGGTCAGTCACGCCCGTCAGCCTAGCCGTCGGTCCGGTGACGAGACCGGGTGTCCGGGTTTGAGATAACGCCCCGCGAAGGCTTCGTGCATGCCGTCCCGACCCGCCCGGGGTCGCAGGCTGCGCCGCCGTCTCACCCCAACCCACCCAACCTCCCACCCTGACGCCTGAGCGTTGACCGGACGACGGTTCTCCGCGACCTCAGCCTCAGCCTCCGTGCTCGCACGCGCAGGCCGGGCCCGCCAGCGGCAATGGCATCCTTCACGCAGGGCGTCACCCACGTGTCGCGGGCTCTCCTGATGCGTCCCGTCGCCCCCGTCGCGTCTCATCACCAAGCCCCCCCAAACTGGGGCTACAAGTGAGTCTCGTCGCCCCCCGTGGTGCCTCATGTCAATATGCCCGCGTGATTTGGGTCGTGCCTCAAGTGTGGATGCCCGCGAAACGGGGGCTGGTTCAGCTGGCTTTGTGGAGTCGGATGCCGCGGGTGGTGTCGGGTAGGGGTCGGATCTGGGCGGCTTGAAGGTCGAGGGTGGCCTGTTTGGCGAGGCCGGTGAGGCGGTCTTGGATGGACTGGATGTCTCGGGCGAGGAGTGCCGGGTTCAGCTGGTCTCGGTAGTGGCGTAGCTCGGTGGCTTGGGTCGGGGAGAGTATCCCGGCGGCGAGGAGCCGGTCGAAGGGCGTGGCTGGGTGGTCGTAGCGGCGTCGGCGTCGGCCTTGTGCGTCGGTGTCCCATCCGGTGGGCTTCTTGGTGGGGGTGTAGAAGTTGAGCCGGTCGTTGACCAGGGGCCACAGCCGGTTCAGCAGGGTGAGGGCTTCGGGGGTGTCGTAGCGCCAGTAGAAGCCGTAACGGCGCACGAGGTGGTTGTTCTTCGACTCGATGGTTGCTTGGTCGTTCTTCTTGTAGGGGCGGCAGCGGGTGAAGAAGATCTTCCGATCCCCGGCCCAGCCGATGACGTCGTGGTTGATGAACTCTGAGCCGTTGTCGAAGTCGAGGCCGGTCACCTCGAACGGGATCTTCGCCAGTGCCTGATCCAGCGCCGCCAGGATGTGGATGTGGGCGTTGTTGCGGATCGAGTAGGTGAAGGTCCACCCGGTGCGCATGTCAGTCAGGTTCAGGGTCCGGCAGAACTCACCCTTCAGGGTCGGCCCGCAGTGGGCGACCGTGTCCCCTTCGAAGAAGCCGGGCTCGGCCTCGACCTCGTCGCCGGCCTTGCGGACCTGGATCGAGTTGCGCAACAGCTGGCCAGGTTTCGTGGTCGACTTGCCTCGCAGCTGGTCCTTGGCCCTGGCCG
>JBDHZH010000133.1:0-5348 GCA_039811745.1 Arachnia sp. | reverse complement strand
CCCTTGCCGGGGTGGCGGCGATCTTCATCACCGCTCGCGCGGCCAGCGCCTCGGCGAGCTTCGGCGGCAGCTACATCATGCTGGCCATCACCATCGCAGTGCTCGGCGGCACCGACCCCACCGGTGGGCGGGTGCGCGTCGGCGGCTGCATCCTGGCAACCCTGCTGCTGCAGGTCGTAAGCAACGGATTCAACTTGCTGCAGTTCAGCCCGTACATCTACCAGATCGTGCAAGGCCTGATCCTGGCGACGTTCGTCGTCAGCTCGGTGCGGGCCGGCTCGGGGCGGGCCAGCAAACCGCGGAAGGTGCGGGCGGCCGTCGCCGCCTGAACCCGCCGTCTCCACCAGAGGAAGTGAAGGACAAGACATGAACCAGGAATTCCGTGACCTGGCGGTCGAACGCGTCAGGCTCGAGGCCGAAGGGCTGCACTCCGTCGTCGACGTCTTCGACGACCAAACCGACGCCATCGTCGACCTGCTGTACCACTGCACCGGAAAGGTGTTCGTCACCGGCTCCGGCACCTCCGGGACCATCGCCCGGCGCATGGCCCACCTATTCTCGGTGAGCGGTACCCCGTCGCTGTTCATCCAGCCCTCCGACGCCCTGCACGGCACGATGGGTGCGCTGCGAGGCGAAGACGTCCTGATCGCCATCTCCAAGGGGGGCGAGTCGGACGAGATCAACGACCTGTGTCGTCGGGCGAAGCAGCTGGGCGTGGTCGTCGTCGCGTTGACCAGCGAGGCGTCGTCGACATTCGCGCAGCTGGCCGACCACATCCAGGTGTTCCCGGTCCCGGACGAGGTGGACCCGGGCAACATCATCGCCATGGGTTCCACCTTGATGCATGCCGTCTGGGGTGACAGCATGGCCGTCGCGCTGATGCGGATGAGGGGATACACGTGGGCCGAGCTGGTGTTCACCCACCCGCTGGGTGCCGTCGGGAAGCTTGGAGAGCTGCCTGAAGAGGTGAGCTGAACGACTCCGCAGGACGGTTCAAGGTGGGGTCAGAGTCCGGGAACCTGTTTGGACGTTCCAAGATGTTCGTTTCCAGGCATGCCGGATTGCAGTGCCCGCTCCTGCGTCCGAGGTTTGACCTCTGCCGAGTTCGGTGCGGTTCGGCCCACCTTCAGGACAGCTGGAAGCTGGTGACGCCCTCTGCACGCGGGTGAAGACCCGCTGCCCGTGGGGCGGTCTGGGTCCTCGTGGGATCGGGTCATGTTGTTCCCTTCGTCTAGTTGTTCGATGCTTCGTGGTAGCTCTTCGTGGTGAGCCTTGCAGAACCGAGGCAAGCCTGTCCGCCGAAAGCTGGCACGTGCCGGCAACCCTTGGACCCCGGGGCAGCGTAGAGTCTGGCCGTCATCAAGGCATGTAGGCCGGGATCTCGGAGTTTCGCGGACCAGACGTGTTGTTGAGAGTCAACCCGCGGTTGGTGCTCGCCCGGGTCACGGGGTTCGGTCAGTTGGGGCCGATGAGGTCCCGCCCCGGCTTCGGGACCCTCGCAGAGGCGATGAGCGGATTCGCTGCCACGACAGGTGAACCCGACGGCCCGCCGACCCTGCCTCCATTCGGCCTCGCAGATGGGATCGCATCCTTGGCAGTGTCCTACGCCGTGATGGTCGCCCTCCATGCTCGTGACCGTTCGGGCCATGGACAAGTGATCGACACTGCGATCATCGAACCGATCCTGGCCATGCTGGGCCCCCAGATCACCCGCTGGGACCAGTTGGGGACCGTTCAGCAGCGAACCGGGAACCGATCGGTCAACAACGCGCCCCGCAACACCTACCGGACATTGGACGGACGATGGGTTGCGGTGTCGACATCTGCGCAGTCCATCGCTGAGCGTGTGATGCACCTTGTGGGTCGGCCCGAGTTGATCGCGGAGCCGTGGTTCGGCACTGGCGCCGGGCGCGCCCTGCATGCAGACCTCCTGGACGAGGCCGTGGGCTCCTGGATAGGAGCGCGAACCAGTACGGCAGTGATCGCCGCATTCGAGGAGGCGCAGGCCGCCGTCGCGCCGATCTACGACGCCCACGACATCGTCGACGACCCCCAGTTCCGTGCAATCGGTACAATCCACCGCATCGAGGACGATGAACTGGGCCCGATGCTCATGCAGGGACCACTCTTCAGATTGTCCGACAATGATGGAGTGATCTCGTTCACCGGCCGCGCCCATGGCGCAGACACCATCCAGGTACTGACCGAGCTCGGCCTTGACAAGGACCGGATCTCACAACTGCGCGAGGAGGGTGCCGTATGAGTGAAGACCTGAACAGACCAGTGATCACCCTTCTGTACGTCCCCGCCGATCGGCCCGACCGGATCCTCAAGGCCCTCGGCAGTGGTGCGGACGGGGTGGTGGTCGACCTGGAGGACGCTGTTGCGCCCGCGATCAAGGATGCCGCGCGCGCCAACCTCGTCTCACTCACGGAGGCTCCCGTGCATCTGCAGATCCAGGTGCGCATCAACTCCGTCGGTTCCACATGGCATGAGGACGATCTCGCCGCGGTCGCGGCACTGCCGCCGCGGGTAGGGGTGCGGGTCCCAAAGGTCGAGTCAGCGACCGACGTCGAGAGGCTTGCGGCAATGCTGCCGGGCAGGGCGCTGCATCTGCTCCTAGAGTCGGCATTGGGCGTCGAGAAGGCCTTCGAGTTGGCGTCGTGCCCGCAGGTGGCCACGTTGGGCATGGGGGAGGCCGACCTGATGGCGGACCTGGGCGTCGTCGGCGCCGCAGGCCTCGGCTGGGCTCGTGGGCGTGTTGTGAATGCGGCCCGCGCTGCCGGCCTGCCGGCGCCACTCATGTCCGCGTTCACGAACGTCAGGGACCTCGAGGGCCTCTCTGCCTCGTGTCGCGACGGCCGAGTAGTCGGATTCTCCGGCCGCAGCGCCATCCACCCCGGGCAACTCGCCACGATCCGCGAAGCCTTCCGGCCGACAACGGAGGAGTTGGCCCACGCCCGCATGGTCCTCGACCGCATCGAAGGCGCCATCGCCACCGGCACGGGAGCGCTTCAGCTCCCGGATGGCACATTCCTCGATCTCGCCATGGTGTCCGCTGCCCGGCGAACGCTCATCCTCGCCGACGAGGACCCCCAGTGACACCCCTGTGTAGAGACTGATCCCGAGCCGCTCAAACGCCTCACATATTCGCCGAAGCACCACCTCGTCGACCCGGCCCTCGCCAGCCGTCCCGTCGGCGTCGGGGCATCTGGCCTCTTCCGGGTGATGGTGCCGCGGGGCACCTGGCTCGGCGCGCTGTTCGAGTCGCTTGCGGCACGGTCGGTGTGGGTCTAGGTGGCTGCGTTGGGCGCCCGGACCGGGCACACGCGCACCAAGCGCGGTGATCGCGAGGTGGGCATCATCGTCGAGACGTACGACACGCGATGCGTCGCATTCGAGGTGACGCTCTCGGACACGATCCACGACGCCGACGTCCGACACCTGCCCTGGCTCCTGGAGCCGTTGGGGGAGCAACTCATGGACGCTGTCGTCCTCAACACGGATCCCTCCCCGTCATGCCACTGGCACTGTTGGGCCCGTGGGGTCGCACGTCGCTTTGCGGTTGATGGGCCTCGTGCTCGCGCGACATCTGCGAACATAGGTCGCGTCTGTGACGGCTCAGGATCTGTCGGTGGCCGACGCTAGGGTCTCCTCATGGGGCTGGGGCGTAGTGGGCGGGCACGGCGCCGGGGGAGCGACTCTCGTTGTTGTGTGATCCCTCGCTCGCGCCGCTGGAGTGGGTGGGCTACGTCGACGAGCATCACCCCTCCGTGGCCGCGTTGGACTCCTGGTTGGCATCGCTGGCGCCCTTCGCGCGTTTCCATGAGGAAGGCGAGATCGAAGCGTTGCTCGAGGCGGCTGCTGCCGGGCAGTTGCAGGACTCCGGGGACGCAAGGACCCCGATCAAGCCCATCTGGACGGATCCCGAGGCCTTTGAGTTGCGCAGGACTGTGCTCAAGAAGAGGCTGAGGTTCTACCACGGAGAACCGGCCGAGGCGCCGCACGCCTTGGTTGCTCTGCATCGACACATCAAGCTGGAAGACCCTTCCCAGCAGACGGAGATCGAGTTCGCCGCCAACAGGTACTGGGCGGGGCGCCCGACGCGTTGGCGATCATGAAATTGCGGTTGAACAACTTCTGGGTTGTATCCAGGATGGTCGTCATGTCCGCCAGTCCCGCTATGCCTGCATCTCCTGTCCCTTCGGCCGACGCGATTCGCGCCCGGGCGAAGGTGCTGGCACATGAGGACTATGCGATGCGGTCAGATCTCGTGGCCCTTCGACGGCAGGCGGGCCTGACGCAGAAGCAGGTTGCCGAGCGGATGGGCATCACCCTGCAGGCCGTGCACAAGCTTCCCCCGTCCCTGCATCCTTCTTGCCATGCGACAAGTGTAATACGGAAATGCCGGTGTTGGTGGGGGCCTGCCTGCTCCCGTGCCTGTCCTTCAGGGAGTCGGCAGGGAACGCTGCTCGACCCTGCACGTGGGACGGTTCAGGGGCCGAGCAGCGCGAGTGGAACTACCGCGGTGCCGTCGGGGAGGCGGTGTGCGAATGGTCCGGTGTTGACGACGATGCGGTCGATGACCTGGTCGCCGATCTCGCTTTTCAGCCAGCTCAGGTGGGTGGCATCCGCGTGGGAGACGGACGCGGAGAGCTTCACTTCCATCGCAAGGACCTTGTGGTCGTCGCGTTCGATGATCAGGTCGATCTCGTGGTCGCCGTTGCGGGTGCGCAGATGCGCCACGCGAGCCCCTCCTGCTTCGGCGAATACCCGCACCGACATCACGGCCAACGACTCGAACAGCGCCCCGAGGAGGGTGCCGCTGCGACGGAGTGGAACGTGGGTGTTGTCGTCGAGTAGTGAGTGCTCGGTGGCGCCGAGCAGGCGCGCGGCCAGGGCCGGGTCCACGAGGTGGTGCTTGGGTGCCTGCGCCAGACGCTTCAACGGGTTGAAGGCGGGAATCCAGGCCGGCAGCGGATCGAGCAGGCGGATGCGCTCAAGGAGCTCACGGTAGACCGTGGCGGTTGGGCGGCTGAGCTTGTCGGTCTCGCCGGGCGTCGCGGCATCGAGGATCGTGGTGTAGTTCGACGTCGACGACGTTGCCGCCGCGTAGGCGGTGAGCCAGGAACGCAGTGCCCGGGGTCGGCGGACCTCGACCCCGAGGTCTGCGATGTCGTGTTCCAGTGAGTTGTCCAGGTAGGAGTCGAGTTGACGTGGCCGTAGATGATCGGGGTCCTGCCGGATGGCGGGAAATCCGGAGGCCAGGATCTCGCGCGTGTAGTCGGGCAACGTCATGCTGCTCTGGCCCACAAGGTGGGGTGCTTCGCCTGAAAGGAGCGCGGAGA
>JBDHZH010000132.1:0-5494 GCA_039811745.1 Arachnia sp. | reverse complement strand
AATTCTAATCCACTTTCTCCACTCAATAAAGCTGCTTGCGGCTCATGCTTTAAGACTTCATCATCTAATGCTAAATATTCATTTTGGGAAATATAAGGAGGATTACAAACAAAGAAATGCGTACGACAACCGTCAAATGGCTTCAAGAGATCTCCCTGCTTGAAAATAATTTTTGTTTGATTAATCAACGCATTCTCTTGAGCAACTTTTAAAGCCTCACCCGACAGATCAGACAAATAGACTTCCAACTGAGGAAATTTCCGTTTTAAAGAGATTCCGATACACCCAGACCCACAACAAACATCCCATAACGTTTGTCCCTGCAAGTTTCTATGACGCAACTCGTGAACAACTTTATCTACTAAAATCTCTGTTTCTTGCCTGGGAATCAAGACAGAGGGATTTAATTTGAATAGGCAATCATAAAACTCTACTTGACCATGAATATATTGAAGAGGCACCCCGGTCAATCGTCTTGCGACGCGTCTCTCTAATTCTTCCCATTGAATAGATTCTAAATTTTGGTGTCGCAAAAAAAGCTCAGAACGCGAAAGATTCAAAAAATCACATAGCAAATCTTCAGCTTGCCTTAAAGCATCTTTAATTTTTGCTTTAAGAAATGCATTTTGGACGAAAATCAAAGCCTCTTTGATTTTTTTTTTCATCCTATTCAGATGCCTTTAATTTTTCATGATAGTAGTTCGCGACTAAAGCGGAAACAATTTCATCCAAATCTCCATCCAATACTTGATCGAGATTATATTTTGTTAGATTAATGCGATGATCCGTTAAACGCTTTTGTGAAAGATTGTAAGTACGGATGCGCTCTGATCGGTCTCCGGAACCAACTTGTGATGCTCGTGTACTTGCCAAAGCTTGATCTTTTTTTTGTTGTTCAATTTCGGCAATTTTGGCGCGTAAATGCCGCAGAGCTTTTGCCTTGTTTTTATGCTGGCTTCTTTCGTCCTGACAATATACCACAATTCCGGTAGGAATGTGTGTAATTCGCACAGCACTATCTGTCACGTTGACGTGCTGACCGCCAGCCCCGGATGCCCGATATGTATCAATCCTTAAATCTTTTTCATCAAGATCCATTTCTTCAGTCTCATCCGGTTCAGGCAAAGCAGCCACCGTAATAGCTGAAGTATGCACTCGTCCCTGTGCTTCGGTTTCAGGCACTCTTTGCACACGGTGTGTACCTGCTTCATACTGTAAAAAGCGATAAACATTGGCCCCGGAAACAACGAGGATATATTCTTTAAATCCCCCTAAATCGGAGGGAGTGCTAGATAGCACATCATACTGCCAACCTTTGGCGTCTGCAAAAAGTTTGTACATACGCACACAGTCACCCACAAACAGCGCAGCCTCTTCTCCTCCTGTACCTGCTCGCAATTCCAAAATCGTTGCACGACTATCATTTGGATCAGGAGGAATAAGTTGTTGCTCCAAATTAGATTGCAGTTCTACATACCTGTTTTCAAGAATGGCAATGTCTTCTTTTAAAACCTCAATAAAATCCGGGTCTTTTTCTTCTTTCAAAAGTTCTTGATTTTCATGCAGTTGCCGCTCAACACTCTCTTTATCCTCCCAAACCGTTTTTAAATCTCTCAAATAAGCGTGTTCTTGAGTTAATGCCCGATATTTTTTAGGATCATCAAAAATATTTGGCTGACCTAAAATTGCTTCGAGCTCATCTAACCGTGATAATAGCTTCAGAACTTTCTGTTTCATAATTGGGATGGGAAGTATTTAAACATTAGTGGAAAAATAGGATAGTATCGCCATAGAAAGACAATACTATCAAAAAAGGAATCTTTTATTTCTTACTTGCAGCTTTTTTTGGAGCAGCTTTTTTTACTGCGCTTTTCGCAGTTTCATTCCCTTCAGACTGCTCTCCTGAACCTTCTTCAGATTCATCTTTTGCGGCTTCCTTCTTGCGCTCAAAACGCTTCTTAAACTTCTCAACTCTTCCTTCAGAATCCACAAGTTGCTTGCTTCCTGTGAAAAATGGGTGAGAAGTAGAAGAAATAGAAAGATACACTACCGGATATTCCACACCCTCAAACTTTTCTGTAGCTTTTGGTTGCATCGTTGAACCACAAATGAATCGATGGCCGGAAGCAGAATCGATAAATAAAACAGGTTGATAAGGGGGATGACTTTCTTTTTTCATTATAAACTCCTTAAGAGACGTATGTTAAGTTTAATTTACCTCGCTTTTCTTTGTAAATCTCAATTTTTACGAGGCATTCAAAAGTGTAAAGAATAGAAAAACTCAATAAAAAAAACAACCTTTTTGATATTTTTTTCTTTTTTAAGCTTAGTTATTTTAGATTACCCCAATCCAAAAAAATTTGCAAAATATTCTTCTATTGAATATAATTAAAGTCAAAATAATATTAATTATCGATCTGAATAAATTTATTGTGGTATTAGCGCTGTAAATTCAATCATTTCAATAAATAAATCAGATTAATTAAATAAGGTTACCTACATGATCAGTGAAGCGACTCCCTTTGATGCAAATACATTGCAAGCTGGCTCAAGAGATAATGATGTTTCTAAAGAAAATTCTAAAAAAACCTTTTGCGGATATATTTGGTCCGGGCTTTCAGGTGTTGGTTCTTTTCTCTTATCTCCATTATTTGGCTTATGTCATGTAATTTCCAAATTGGCTAATTCTTTTTTTTCCTCTAAGGAAACTAATGTAAATCAAGAGCAAATTATTTTTGACAGTCATATTCACCCTTTAGACCCACCGGATTTGGATATCCCTATCATTAATACCGTTGTAAATTCCAACTTGCACCCTATAAAAGAAATAGATCAAAATTTCTCCCCCAGGGATATGAATAGTCAACTTGAGGGTAATTTCAATGACATTGTCGAATCAATGGACTCTGCTCGGTCAACTGAACCAATTATAAAAAATCAACCAGCTCCTGCACAAAACTCTACTGTTGTCGAGCAAATCATTCAAGCTGTTTCAGAAGAGATTACAGATCGGGAATTTGACGAGCTAGTCGAAACAAATAAAATCGCCCCACAACCAGTAGTTAATCCAGGACCGCAAGTGATTGAAATTCCGGGTTTAGGTAACTGTTTATTTATGGCTTTTGCCGTAGGTTTAAGAAAGCAATATCCGGATAATGAAAAAATTAACGCATTGCTTAAATGGGATTATGACCCCAACAAACTGCCCAATAATTTGAAAGGTAATGAGCACACCGAATTATTAAAAGCCCCTGCAATGCACTTGCGACAACTGATTACAGTCCGTTTTGAGCAACAATTCAAGCAATTGCAGCAACAGGAAGATCTTTTAACTGCTTTGGAAAAACATCTGCAAGAACCGGCAAATCAAGACGTACAGGAAAACATTCAAAACAATGAATTGACTCACCTATCTAATCTCGTGCATTTTATGCGCTTAAGCATCATGGAACATAACGATCATGTGAATAAGGAAATTGAACTTAGAGCAGCATCTTTCAAGAACAACATTCAACGTACAGTTAAGTTTATGAATGATATTCAAACTAATAATGAAGAATCCGGCTTTGCCAAGATGACACTCCCTAGTACAGCCAAGAGAATTTCGGAAAATATTCATGAATTCCAAGAGTTGTGTGAAAGCCGAATTAAACTCTCTCGTCAATTCAACAGAGCAGATATTCCAGAAATGTTGAAATATATTAAAATCATGGAGAGAGATTACAATAATTCCGGATTCGCGGAAATTAGTGGACTTAGCCATGAATTTCAAGTCCCGGTAAATATCCTTAATCAAAATTTAGAGGCTACACACAATTTCAACAGTCATTTGGAAGGGCCTCCCATCTGTCTATTATATGATGCCGGCCATTTTAACCTGGTTTTAAACCCTGTTTAAAAGTCAGATGGGATTGACGCCTGTTAATTGTGCGCTAGTCCCATAATCCTGGGCAATACTGATAGATACATGAGTTACTATTTCACAAATAGTGGAAAAACATCGTTCAATTTTAATATTCTGCTTTAATTCTATTGATTTTCCTTCATCAAGGCTCTTAAAGCCATTTGTAGCGTTTGGATTCCCGCTAAAACGCCCTCTTCATATCTAAAGTAAGGATGATTTTCTAATTCTGCAAAATCATTAGGCTGAAGCAAATCTTCATCTGTTAGATTAGGAACAATCCGTCTACCACACTGTAATAGCTTCTTTTGCTGACTTTGCTGGATTTCTTCAGAGAGATTCTCAATTAAATCCCAAATTTCCGCCTGCGTGTTTTCTTTTGTCATCGGCTTTCTTTTTCCTTTGCTGCAGAAAAAAATCTTTCATTAATTGGCCACAATAATCTTGAAGTACACCTTTCCGGACGGTAATGGCATGCATGGGATGATTTTGAATGAACAGATCGACCCAACTCCCATTGGCTCCATGCCTAATATCAGGAGCCCCCCAAACTAAAGCATCAATGCGCGTTAAAAACATGGCACCTGCACACATCGTGCAGGGCTCAATCGTGCAATATAATGTCGTCCCCTTCAAGCGCCAATTTTCCAAAGCTACCTCTCCTGCCGTTAAGCACAACATTTCAGCATGCGCAGTAGCATCCTGCAAGATTTCCACTTGATTATGGCCGCGCGCAATGATTTTATTATCCTTTACGAGTACAGCCCCCACAGGAACTTCGTCAGCTTTGTAGGCTTTCCAAGCTTCTTTGAGAGCCTCCAGCATAAATTTTTCCTCCTCGTTGTTAACAAGGATCTGCCATGGAAAGGTTAACGCGTGCATTTTTCCTGTAGTTTGCGTTGAAGAATTGCGACCTGTTTTTTTAGGTGATCGACATCAATCTGGTATTTTTTTTGCAATCCCGACAATTTTTTTTCGTATTTATCTGTTAATCTCGTCATTTCAAGCGTATGGGCTCGCTCAAGGGCTTCTGCATTCAAGCGCTCTTCTTGCGAGGATCTTTCGTGCATATGTTGTTGTTGAGATGCTTGGGCTTGCTCTTTTAAATAGCCAAAAGTCTCTTTTGAAAAAACCACAGAATTGAGAACCGAAAAAAGATATGTGGGAATTGCGCCGAATTGGTTGATGGATGCATCGACAATAGGCTTTGCTTGATCCGCATGAATTTCTTCTAAAGATGTAAAATCTGCTGTGATATTATTTAAATATTGCTCAAATAAGTTATATAGCTCGGAGTTTTTTAGAAGCCACCTTGAAACGATAAATTCCGCGATTTCCTCTCCTTTTTCTTCTTCTTGAATTGCTCGATTGTAAGCTTCAGTCAATTCTTGGCTGGTAAGCTTCTGAACATTTTTCGAATCTAAAAATTTTTTTACAAACTGCACGTCCTTCTTCAAGTGATCGTTTTTCAAATCTTTTTTTACCGAATCAATGATCAAGGGAATCCATTCATTTAAATCAGCAAACTTTTGTTTGTAGGTGGCATCTTTATACATATTTAACTCTGAGGTTTAAGGTTTAAACATGGGGATG
>JBDHZH010000131.1:0-5582 GCA_039811745.1 Arachnia sp. | reverse complement strand
GCCGCCGAGGCCGGGATCCGCGCCGTGATCGGCGGGGCGCCGCTGGAGGGCCCCGGCTTCTTCGTGCCGCCGACCGTGCTGGTCGACGTACCGGGAGACGCCGAGGTCGCCAAGTCCGAGATCTTCGGCCCCGTCGTCTCGGTCGAGACCTTCGAGACCGAGGAGGAGGCCATCGCGCGTGCGAACGACGTGCCCTACGGCCTCGCCGCGTCGGTCTTCACCGGCGACGCCAAGCGCTCCATCGAGGTGCCCGGCAAGCTCGACTTCGGCACCGTGTGGGTCAACTCGCACCTGGTGATCACGACCGAGGCACCCTGGGGCGGCTTCAAGGGCTCCGGCTACGGCCGCGACCTGTCCCTCTACGCCCTCGACGACTACTCGCGCACCAAGCACGTGATGCACAACCACGCGCGCTGATCCAGGCGTCGGCGGCCCGTCCCGTCGCGCCCGCCTCACCCGTCGCGCTCGCCTCATTCGTCCTGTCCGCCTCACCCGCCCCCGCTTCATCAAGTTATGCAGGCTCGGGCGCACTCTGCACGGCGTACACACCCCGAGAAGTGCAGCCCCGCCTGCATAACTTGATGAAGCGACACCGACCGGCCCCGGGCGCGCCGCAACTGGTGGTGAAATGGCGGAGGTACGGCGGAACTGGTGGCCATCTGCCACCCCTGGCTCGCAACTGGTCTTGAATGCCAGGTTACCGGCGAGTACGCGTGGCAACTAAGACCAGTTGCGAGGAGGGGGCGCCAATCAAGACCAGTTGCGAGGGCCCGGCGGCCGACCAAGACCAGTTGCGCGGGCCTGCCTGCCGAATGCCACCAGTTGCGGGGGCGTACGGCGAGGGGGGAGGGCGTACGACGCCAAGCGGGCGGCCCCACCGGAAAACGAACCCCGGCGAGACCGCCCACAAGCAGGCAGCTGAAGTGTCAGCCCTTGACCGCGCCCGAGGTGAGGCCGCGGACGAAGAACCGCTGCATGGTGAAGAACACCAGCATCGGCAGCGCCATCGAGACGAAGGCGCCGGCGGTCAGCAGCTCGGCGCCCTGACCCTGGGTGCCCAGGAGGCGCTGCAACTGCACGATCACCGTCGCGTTGCCGGACGACAGGAAGATCTTGGCGATCATCAGGTCGTTCCAGACCCACAGGAACTGCAGGATCGCGAAGGCGGCCAGCGCGGGCACCGACATCGGCACGATCAGCTTCCAGAAGGTCTGGTAGTGGGTCGCGCCGTCGATCTTCGCCGACTCGATCACCGTCTTGGGCAGCGTCGCCATGTAGTTGCGCAACGTGTAGATCGCCAGCGGCATCCCGAAGCCGGTGTGCAGCAGCCACACCGCGATGTACTGCCCCGAGATCCCGAGCCCGCGCGGGCCCAGGATGTCGAGCATCGGCCCGAACGCCACCTGGATCGGCACCACCATCACGGCGACGATCAGGATGAAGATCACGTCCTTGCCCCGGAAGTCCATGAAGGAGAAGGCGTACGCCGCGAAGGCCGCGAACATGATCGGGATGATCGTGGCGGGGATCGCCACGACGAGGCTGTTGATGAAGCCCGCCCCCATGTCCGCGCCCTCGAAGACGCCGCTGTAGTTGGCGGTGGTCCAGTTGCTGGTGAACGGATGGAACACCGCCGACCACCAACCGGTGGCCGCCGCGTCCTCGCGACTGCGGAACGACGTGATCAGCAGGCCGATCGTCGGCACCGTCCACAACAGGCACAGCAGCACCATCGCGACCATCGAGAACGGGCTTCTCTCCCGTCCGTCCTTCATCTTGCTCATCGGTTCGCCTCCTCTTCCCGGAAGTGCCGGACTTGCCAGTAGAGCGCCGGCAGGACCGCGATCAGCAGGATGACCACGATCGCCGAGGCCTGCCCGGCCTGTCCGTCGGCGAACAGCTTGTTGAAGAACAGGTTCGCGATCACGTTGGACTTGAAGTTGCCGTTGGTCAGCACGTACACGATGTCGAAGACCTTCAGGACCATGATCAACACGGTGATGAAGACGGTGATGATCGTGCCCTTGACCTGGGGGATGATCACCTGCCAGAAGATCTGGAGCTCGGTCGCGCCGTCGATCCGGGCCGCCTCGATCGTGTCCTCGGGGACACCCTTGATCGCCGAGGAGAGCAGGATCATGGCGAAGCCGACCTGGAGCCAGATCAGGATCACCATCATCAGCAGCGAGTTGAGCCTGGCGGTGGAGACCTGGAGCCAGGTGACGGGATCGCCGCCGAGCATCGTCCAGATCCAGTTCAGCAGGCCGGTCTGGATCTCGCCCGGCGAGTCGTAGGCGTAGACCAGACCCCAGATCGCCGAGGCACCGACGAAGGAGATCGCCATCGGCAGGAACATCATCGACTTCGAGATCTTCTCGCTCTGGGCGCTCAGCTTGTCGCTGAGTACGGCGACGATGACGCCGAGCGCCACCGTGACCGCGGGCACGATCAGCAACCACAGGATGTTGTTGACGATCGAGATCTGGAAGGCCTCCATCTTGAAGATGGCGGCGTAGTTGTCGAAGCCGACGTATTCGGTGCTGTCAGCGTTGGCGAAGGAGTAGTTGATGGTCTGGATCGTCGGATACAGCAGCATCAACGCGATCATCCCGAGGCCCGGCAGCAGGTACGCATAGGGCATCAGGCCCTGCGAGACCCGCTCCGGCAACCCCTCGATCGCCATGTTCAGGAAGTAGAACAGGACGGCCGCGCCGCCGACACCGGCGACCAACGCCAGGATCCCGATCAGGATCTTGCTGTCGAGGAACCAGCCCGGGTAGTAGGCGAAGGAGAGGAAGAGGTTCGCCGCCACCCACGCGACCAGGGCCATGCCGAGGACGCCGCCCCCGAGCTTGGTCCAGTTCGCGCCGCGGGGTGCCGATGCCTCGCCGCCCGGGGGCGTCTCGGTGACGTCCTCGGTGACGGTCGTGCTCATTCTTCCTCACCATCCGTGGGCCAGGCGCTCTCGATCCGGTCGGCGGTCTCCTGGCTGGGCTGGCCGTCGACCCACCGGACCATCTCGGTCCAGAAGGCCCCGGAGCCGATGCTCTTGGGCATCAGGTCGGAGGCGTCGTACCGGGTCGCGGTGGCGGTGTAGGCCATGTCGGCGATCTTGCGGGTCACGTCGTCGGGGTAGGCGTTGGCGTTGAAGGTCATGTGGGGCGACAGCCAGCCACCCGAGGCGGCCCAGGGCTCGCCGAACTCGGGGCTGGAGATGAACTCCATGACCTTGTCGACGTCCTCGTCGTTGCCGTTGAAGACCGCGGCGTAGTCGCCGCCGACCAGCGTCGGCTCGCCCTCGTAGCCGTCGGCGAAGCGCGGGAACTTGAAGACGCCAACCTCCTCGTCGAGGTTGGCGGTGATCCTCTCGGGCATGAAGCCGATCGCGAAGTTGCCCTGACGCTCCATCCAGCACTTCGGGCCGGCCGCGTCGAACATCGGCAGCGACGCCTCGGCGAAGGCCGTGTTGAGGATGCCCTTGGTGCCGCCGAGAACGTTGCCGTCGGTGAGCGCCAGGTCGCCGAACTGGTCGAAGGCCTCCACGATCTGCGGGTCGTTGAAGGGGATGTCGTGGGCGACCCACTCGTCGTACACGTCCGGACCGGCGCCGTTGAGCACGAACTGCTCGATCCAGTCGGTGCCGACCCAGCCGGTCGCCTGGTCGGACTCCCAGCCCATGCACCACGGCGTCTCGCCCTTGGCCTTGAGCTGGTTGGCGAACTTCGTCAGGTCCTCGTAGGTGTCGAACGACTCGGGGTAGCCGGCGTCCTCCCATGCCTTCTTCGGGTAGTAGACGACGCTCTTGACGGCCATCCGCATCGGCGCGGCGTAGACCCGGCCGTTGAACTGGGCGAACTCCAGGAAGCCCGGCACGAGCGTCTTGTCGAGCCCGTCGTAGTCGAGGAAGGTGTCGATCGGCTGGATCGCCTCGTCGTCGACGAACTCCGCGATGCCGCCCGGCTGCGGGAAGATCCCGATGTCGGGGCTGTCGCCGCTGCCGACCCGGGTCTTGATCGTGGTGGTGAAGTCGGAGTCCGGCGTGTACTGCACGTCGATCCCGCTCTCCTCCTCGAAGGCGACCAGCGACTCCTCGAACGCCTCCTGCTCGACGCCGCCGAAGGCACCGAGGATGGTGACGACCTTGTCGCCGTCGGTCTGCGCGTTGTCGACGTGGCCCTCGAGGCCGGCCGCGCCGCCGCCCGCCTCGTTCGGGTTCTGCAGGCATCCCGTGGCCGTCAGCGCGACGAGGGTCGCGACTCCTGCGGCGGCGAGACTGCGCCTGGCTCGTGCTTTCATGACGTCCCTCTCGTGTGACAGACTTCACTGCTGAAACGAATCAGCACGATCCTGTCTGCCAGTATGTGCGGTGTCAAGCAACGATTGGGCAACGACCTCGGCTTCGTTGAGGACCCTTCAGGAGGGGAGATGGCACACAACGCGACCCCCCGGACGACCCTGGCCGACGTGGCCGAGCACGCCGGCGTGTCCGCCACGACGGCGTCATACATCCTCAACGGCCGCGGCTCGCAGATGCGGATCAAGCCTGCAACCGAGGAGCGCGTGCGGGCCGCGGCCGCCGCGCTGCACTACCGTCCCAACCGGAGCGCGCGCACGCTGCGGACCAGCCGCTCGGCCACGATCGGGCTGATCTCGGACCACATCGCGGGGAACCACGCCTCCGGGAGCCTGCTCACCGGAGCCAACGACACCGCGTCCGAGCTGAACCACCTGATGGTCATCGGCGAGAGCGGCGGCGACCGGGTCCGCGAGACCAGGCTGATCCAGGCGATGATCGACGCCGGCGTGGACGGCATGGTCTACGCGACGCTGGGCGCGAGCCAGGTGCGGGTGCCTGGGTCCCTGACCGGCATCCGCACCGTGCTGCTCAACTGCGAGGACGAGCTCGCAGATGTGCCGTCGGTCATCCCCGACGACTTCGGCGGGGGGCGTACGGCGGCCCGCTGCCTGCTGGACGCCGGGATCCGCGAGGGCATCCACATCGTCGGGGCGAACCCGGAGATGACCCAGACCGCCGGCCCGAGACGGGCGGCCGGCATCGAGATGGAGCTGGCCGCGAGTGGCAGCCGCGCCGCCGGGGTCGTCCCGTGCGATTGGAGCGTGGCCGGCGCCTTCGAGGCCGTGTCCGCCTGGCTGATCGCGGGCGGGGCTCCCCAGGGTCTGATCTGCATGAACGACCGCGTCGGCCTGGGCGCCTACGAGGCGCTGGCCGAGCACGGCCTGCGGGTGCCGGACGACGTGTCGGTGGTCGCCTTCGACGGCGCCGAGCTGGCGGGCTGGCTGCGGCCCTCGCTCGCCACCGTCGCCATCCCGTTCCACCAGCTCGGCGCCACTGCGGTGCGGCTGCTCCTCGACCCGGAGCCTCCGCACGGGCTCACGACGCTGCCGATGTCCCTGCAGACGGGGGCATCCGTGCGCCGCCCGCCTGCACCGATTCCCAACGGCGCGGCCGGACTCGGCAGGATGGGTCGGTGCTGAACATCCCCGGGCGTTGGATCTGGGACTTCTGGCTGGCCCGGTCGGCCGATGAGTACCACATCTTCTACCTGCACGCCCCCGACTCC
>JBDHZH010000130.1:0-5670 GCA_039811745.1 Arachnia sp. | reverse complement strand
GCCCGCCCCAAGCTACCCAACCCTGCCGGGATCCGCCTCAAAGCCGGTTGACGTTTCGCGGGGAAAATCTCTGTGAGGCACGGCCCTGGTTTCGCGGGGACTTGACAGTGAGGCACCACGAACCGGCCGTCCCGTAGGGTGTTGGCGGACGAAACGTGAGGGGAGACAACCATGGATACCGACTCCGGTCCGGATGAGAGGGCGCCGCTGCTGCCGATTCGGCTGCGCCGGCTTGCGGCCGCCTCGCTGCTCGTGATCCTGGTGTTCGGCGCAGGCTGGGTGCTGGTCCGGGTCGGTTCGATGGTGTCGCAGGTGTTGATCCCGTTGGTCGTCGGCATGCTGATCGCCGCGCTCCTGATGCCACTGCAGGTCCTGCTGAACCACAGGCTCCGGTTCCCCAGGTACGCCGGCGCGACGTCAATCGTCGTCGGGCTGCTGGCGGCGATCGGCGCCACCTTCTACTTCGCGGGACGCTCGATCGGCAACGGCTTCGACGAGGTCCGAGTCAGCCTGCTCAAGGTGCTGGACGACGCGGAGTCGTGGCTCGCCACCGGCCCGTTCGGGCTCGACACGGAACACCTCCAGTCATTGCTCGATCAGGGCCGTGACTGGTTGCAGGCGAACTGGACGATGCTGTCCTCCGGCGCCCTCAACGCGACCAGCAGTTTGGGCAACGTCGTGGTGGGGGGCGTCCTGGCCCTCATCATCACGTTGTTCCTGCTCGCCGAGGGCGACCGGATCTGCTCCTGGCTCCTGATGATCGTCCGGGAACCGTTCCGCACCAAGGTGCGCGAAACCATCCGACGCAGCTGGGTGACGCTGGGCAGCTGGGCCCGCACCCAGGTCGTCGTGTCCGGCGTGGACGCCGTCGGCATCGGCATCGGGGCAGCGGCGCTCGGGCTGCCGTTCGTGGTGCCGATGGTTGTCATCACGTTCCTGCTGTGCTTCATCCCGATGTTCGGTGCGGTCCTGTCCGGGGCCATGTTCACGCTGCTGGCGCTGCTGTTCAAGGGACCGATCGCCGCGGTGATCATGCTCGCGGTGGTGATCGCGGTGCAGCAGTTGGAGAGCAACCTGCTGCAGCCGCTCCTGATGGGCCGTGCCGTGAACCTGCACCCGCTCGTCGTGCTGCTCGGAGTGACGACCGGCACGTTCCTGCTGGGCCTGACCGGGGCGCTGCTGGCGGTGCCCGTGCTGGCCGCCTGCAACGCCGGCTACACCTACTGGGTGGGCCGCGACCCGTTCCCCGGGCTGGCCTCGGGTGGGTCGGCAATGACCGGATCGCCCCGGACGCTGGTTGCCGCACGCAAGCCGGCGCCGCTCCCGAGCCTGCTCGGTACCGTGACCCCGCAGTGGATCGAGGAGGAGCGCGAAGCCATGGCGGCAGCCGGTACGGGGAGCCCCGAGGCCTGAGCGCTACAGGAAGATGTCGGGGAAAAGGGCCTCGTCGGGGGTGCCGGGCACCTGGGCGTAGCCGGACAGGTCGGTGATGCCGACCTCGGCCAGCACGTCCTCGACGATCAGCGTGTGCCCGGAGTACTCGGCTGCGGGCTTGACGAGGACCTGCCAGGCGGCGTCCGCGTAGATGTCCGGCGTGCGGCTGATCGCCACCAGTTCGTCGCCGCCGAGCAGGTTCCGAACTGCTGCGGTGGCGATGGTGGTGCGTGGCCACAGCGTGTTGGCGGCCACGCCCTCGCGTGCGAACTCCGCGCCGAGCGCGAGCGTGGCCATGGTCATGCCGTACTTGGACAGTGTGTACCCGGGGTGGGCGCCGAGCCACTTCGGCACCAGGTTCACCGGCGGCGACAGTGAAAGGATGTGCGGGTTGGTGCTCTGCAGCAGGTGGGGGAGTGCCGCCCGCGACAGCATGTAGGTGCCGCGGACGTTGACGTCGGCCATCAGGTCGTACTTCTTCGGCGCGAGGTCGAGCGTGCCGGACAGGTCGATGACCGACGCGTTGTTCACGACGATGTCGATGCCGCCGAACTCCTCCACGGTGGCGGCGACGGCCCGATCGATGTCGTCGTCGCTGCGGACATCACCGACGACGGGCAGGGCCCAGCCACCGGCGGCCCGGATCTGCTCGGCGGCCGTGTGGATCGTCCCCTCCAGCCTGGGGTGCGGCTGGTCGGTCTTGGCGAGCATGGCGACGTTGGCGCCGTCCCGGGCGGCCCGGAGCGCGATGGCCAGCCCGATGCCGCGGCTGCCGCCCGACATGAGGATGGTCCGGCCGGCCAGCGACGGAGCGGTCATGCGTCTGCCCTGCCGGAACGGGCCGCGAACGCGGCGATTCGCTCATGGGCCTCGGGCGTGTCGAACGCGGCCCCGATGGTGCGGGCCTCCTCGTCCAGCTGGTCCGGCATCGGGCGGGAGGGCTGCGACCGGATCAGGCGCTTGGCCTGGCCGAGCGCCCATGTTGCGCCTGTCAGCCAACCCCGCGCCACGTCGAGGCCCCGCTGCCGCACGGCGGTGGCGAGCATCGCGGCGTCGGCCGGGTCGTCGGGGGCGACCACCTCCGCGACCAGCCCCCACGCCAGTGCCTCCCGGGCGGTCAGCAGCCTGTCTGAGAGCGCGAGTTGCAGCGCACGGCGTTCCCCGACGGCCCGGGCGAGCTGCGCGGTGACCGACAGGTCGGGAGTCAGCCCGACGGCGGCGTACCGGCAGCCGATGCGCGAGTCCTGGCCGACGACGGCGTAGTCGGATGCCAGCAGGATGCCGAGACCGCCGCCCGCGGTGGTGCCGTGCGCCGCCGCGACGACCGGGATGCTGGACTCGGTCAGGGCCCGGATGCCCGAATTGATGACCTCGGCGAGGGCCGTCAGCTCCGTCCCCGAACCCATGGAGCGTGCCATGGCCACGACGTCGCCGCCGGCGCAGAAGGCCGGCCCGGCGGCGTCGATCAGGATGGCGCCGACGTCGTCGGCGGTGGCCCGGATGGCGGCCGCCTCCCATGCCCGGGCGAGGGTCTCGTCGAATGCGTTGAGCCGCTCGGGCCGGTTCAGCGTGATGTGGGCCAGACCGTCACGGATCTCCAGCAGTACCGGTTCCATCCGTCGCGCCTCCTTGCTCCCGGACTGACCCCAGCCTAGGGGAGCGCTGATCAATGCTGTCCTCGGCGAGGACGTGTCGGGCGGGATGAGATGGTGCCACTACATCTGGTACGTGTACTGGATGTCCATAGCCGGATGTAGGGGTGCCAGATCGCCCGATCCGGGGCGCCGCAGCCAGGACATGATTGATCGGTGTTTCCCCAAGACTTGATCCATGCCGTCTGGGTGTTGACTGGAGGGCATGGAGATCAGGACGAAGCGGGTGTATGAGGAGCCGTCCGACGAGGACGGCTACCGGGTGCTCGTCGACCGGCTGTGGCCACGCGGCCTGTCGAAGGAGCGGGCGAGGGTGGATCTGTGGGCTAAGGAGGTGGCGCCGTCGGCCCAGTTGCGCAAGGAGTTCCATCACGAGGGCCTGGACTTCGACACGTTCGTCATCCGCTACAACCACGAACTGGACGAGAACCCGGCCGTGGCGGAGTTGCGGGAGCAGATCAGGGGGCACGACGTGGTGACGCTGCTGTACGCCATGAACAGCGCCGACCAGAACCACGCCCCGCTGCTGCGGCAGCGGCTGGTGTGAACATGCCGGGCCGCCACCGGCCGTTTGGGGCGGCCCGGGCCATGCACTAGGCTGGGCATCGGTCCCTCGCGCGGCGGTATCTCGCCCAACTCCCCCAGGGTCGGAAGGCAGCAAGGGTAAGTGAGCTCTTCCGGGTGCGCGAGGGGCCCTTTGCGTGCTCGGGGGCTGTCGGTGGCCTGGCATAGGGTAGGGCTGTGGAAGAGGACTACGACGAGTACGGCGCCTACCCTCCCGACGACCAGGACGGCCCCGACCTGTTCGCGGACGCGGACGCCGAGGAGGACGCCGAGGACGTCGGCCGCGTGACGATGGAGCCGATTGCCGCTCCCGCGGTACGGCGTGCGTCTGGCCCCGAGGCGCCGCCGGCTCCGCTGGCCCTGTACCGACGCTACCGGCCCGACACGTTCTCGGACGTGATCGGCCAGGACCACGTCACCGTCCCGCTGCAACGTGCCCTCGACAACAACCGCGTCAACCACGCCTATCTGTTCTCCGGGCCCCGCGGCTGCGGCAAGACCACGTCGGCCCGCATCCTCGCCCGCTGCCTCAACTGCGAGCAGGGCCCCACGTCGACGCCCTGCGGCGTGTGTCAGTCCTGCATCGACCTCGCGCGTGGCGGACCGGGCAGCATCGACGTCATCGAGATCGACGCCGCCTCCCACGGCGGTGTGGACGACGCGCGTGACCTGCGGGAGCGGGCCTTCTTCGCGCCGGTCGCCAGCAGATACAAGATCTACATCGTCGACGAGGCCCACATGGTCACCACGGCCGGCTTCAACGCCCTCCTGAAGCTGGTGGAGGAACCGCCGCCGCATGCCAAGTTCGTGTTCGCCACGACGGAGCCGGAGAAGGTCATCGGCACCATCCGGTCGCGCACCCACCACTACCCGTTCCGGCTCGTGCCGCCCAAGGTGCTCGGTGACTACCTGGCCCACATCTGCGCGGAGGAGGGGGTCGTCGTCGAGAAGACGGCGCTCCCTCTGGTGGTGCGCGCCGGTGCGGGGTCCGTGCGCGACTCGCTCTCGGTGCTGGACCAACTGCTGGGAGGTGCGGCGGAGGACGGCGTCACGTACGCCCAGGCTGCGGCACTTCTCGGCTACACGCCCGACTCGCTGCTCGACGACATCATGGACGCCTTCGCGGCAGGGGACGCCGCGGGGGTGTTCTCGACGATCGACAAGGTGATCGAGGTCGGCCAGGACCCGAGGCGCTTCGCCGAGGACCTGCTGAGGCGGCTCCGTGATCTCGTGATAATCGCGGCAGTGCCCCAGGCCGCCGAGAACGGGATGCTGGAGGTCTCGGCGGACCAGGCCCAGCGTCTCGCCACGCAGGCGTCGGGCATGGGTCAGGGAGAACTGACCCGGGCCGCGGAGGTCATCTCCGTCGGCCTCACCGAGATGCGCGGCACCACCGCACCCCGCCTGCACCTCGAACTGATGTGTTCGCGGGTCCTGCTGCCCGGTGCCGACACCGACGAACGGGGCCTGCACGCCCGCATGGACAGGCTCGAACGCAGGGTGGGGATGCTTGGCGCCGCAGAGGCGCCCGCCAACTGGGAGGACGTCGGCCTCGCCGCGGCCGCCGGTGCGACGCCCCGCATGGAGGCTGCGCCCGCCCCGGTGCCGACCCAGGCGCAGACACCGGCACAGCGTCCCGCGGGGCAGCGTCCCGCGGGCCAGCGTCCCGCCGGCGTCACGCCTCCACCAGCCGAGCCGCGGCGGACGCCCCCGCCTGTCCAGAAGGGCCCGCGAACGGTCACCGCAGCGGAGCTCCGCCGGATCTGGCCCGACGTCCTGGAGGAGGTGAAGAGGCGGCGTCGGTTCACCTACATGATGCTGAGCCAGCATGCACAGGTGCTCGACGTCTCCGACGGCCAGTTGCTGCTCGGATTCGCCAACCCGGGTGCCAGGGAGAGCTTCGGGAGCAGCGGCAGCCTCGACGTGCTGGCAGACTGCCTCATCGAGGTGATCGGCGTCGAGTTGCGGATCCAGGCCATCCTGTCCAACCAGCCACCGCCGCCCCAGCCCTCCCGGTCGG
>JBDHZH010000129.1:0-5771 GCA_039811745.1 Arachnia sp. | reverse complement strand
CCGGCCCGACTCTGTGCCGAAGTCGACCCCGACGCTGAAGCACTCAGCCATGCTCGACGCCCGTCTCGGCGCGGCGGGGTCCGGCCTACGGACGACTTCGCCGCCTGTGCGGAGGACGGACTGGAAAGACATGTGCGGCTCCTCGGCCCTGAGGGAACTGGATGATGGTGGGAATTCCCGGATCACCACGTTTCGATGTCGTCATCGATATGTGGTGATCGATAGGCTAACCGGAAGGTTTGCTGATGTCAACAGCGTCGAAGTGCGAGAAGATCGCAGGAACACCGAGGAGGTCTGTGCCGTGGTTGCCCGTTCCCGCGTACCCGCCGTCACGCGCGCCGCAGAGGTGCTGCACCTCCTGGCACGTAGCCCGGGTCCGTTGACGGTGTCCGGCATCGCGCAGGAGTCTGACCTGCCGCGGACCAGCGTCCAGGGGATCTGCGACGCGCTCGCGCGCGACCAGATGCTGACGCGGGGTGCCGATGGCACGTTCTGGCTCGGCCCCAGGGTGGCCGCACTGGGGGCCATCGCGCGACTCACGGAGCAGCGGGCCCGACGCTTCGGCGTGCTGGTGCCCAACCTCACCAACGCGTACTACACGGCCCTGCTCAGCGCCGCCCAGGAGACGGCCGAGGTGACCGGCAGCGAGTTGGTCGTCCATTCCGCCGACGACGACAGCGCCCGCCAGCACGAGCAGTGGGAGGCGCTTCTGGACGAGGGGGTGGACGCGATCCTGCTCGACGCCGTCGAGACCTACGGCTTCGAGGAACTGATAATCAAGTCCCGAGAGGCGAGCGTCCCTGTCGTGGCCATGGGCACCCGCATCGACGGGGCCGACGCCTCCGTGACCAGCGACAACACACAGGCCGGACAGTTGGCCGGGCACGAACTGGCCCAATGCCTCCCGGCAGGTTCCCGAGTGGCCATCGCCGACGGCCTGCGCAAGAACGCGAACGCGGACCGGGTCACCGGTTTCCTCGATGCGCTTCGCGACCATCCCGACATCCGGCTGGTCGCCCACGAGTACGGGCCCCACGACGACGCACCCTCCGGGAGGCTCGCCGCGCGACGGATCCTCGCCGAGCACCCCGACGTCGACGGCATCTTCGCGGTGTGCGACCCAATTGCTATCGGGGTCGCCGAACAGGTCACACGGGCCGGACACCCGGTGCCCATCACCGCGGTTGACGGGCGGGCGCAGGTGATCGAGCAGATCCGCGCCGACGGGCCGATCATCGCCACCGCGGCCCAGGACCCGGCGCGTTTGATCCGCGCCGGCATCGACCTCGGTCACGATCTGTGTGACTACAGACGCCCCACTCAATCGGCGATACTGCTGCCCGTGCGCCTGCTCACCAACGCCAACGCCTCCGGGTATGAACCATGGGGCTGAACCAACCCGAGCGCGCTCCCGCCGTCCGCCGCGCCATGGCCGTACTCGCCTACCTCGCCCAAGAGGGCCCTTCATCGGCAGCGGACATCTCCAAGGAACTCGGCCTGCCCCAGAGCTCCACCTCCGACCTGGTCCACACGATGCTGGCCGACGGACTCCTGCGAAGGCGCCAGGACCTGTTCACCATCGGCCCGCTGATCACCGACCTGGCCGCAGGCTTCGTCGGTGACGCGGCACTCCTCGACCGTTTCGCCACCCACTGGCCCCGTCACCCCGAACTCTCCCGTCACACGGTCAGCATCCAGACCATCCTGGGCACTCAGAGCCTCTGCGTCGACGTACGGCTGGGCAACTATCTCCTGCCCTTCACCCCACGCCCCGGTAGCCGCAGTGACACTTGGAAGGGCAACCTCGGGGAGCCGGTGCTGACCTGCTTGACCGCAGACGAGGCACGCGCCACGCTCACGGCCTTCGGCGCGTTCACCGCCCACGGCCCAGACCGGACCACGGCCGATTCCTGGATCAGCCTCCACTCCCGGGGAATCCAGCCCACCCCGCTGCTGGCGGGCACAGGAAACCTGGAACTCAACGCGGCACTCCCGACCGGCCCCGCAAGCAGCCCACCGACGGTGCTGACCCTCCACCTACCCCCGGAGATGGAGGACACCTCGGGCACCCTCGCCGACGGCTTGGCCGAACTCGCCTCAACGATCACGGCTGGCTGAGCATCCGTGAAACCCCGAGATCTCGGCCTGCAGGCCGTGGGGACGGCCAGACTCCACGCCGCCCGCGGGCCAAGGATTGCTGGCGCGTGCCAACTTTCGGCGGACAGGCTGCCCCGGTTCTGCAAGGCTGACCACGACGAGCCACCTTGGCGCATCGAGCAACCAAACGAGGGGAAAAAACATGACCCGATCCCACGAGGCCCCAGACCGCCCCACGGGCAGCGGACACGTCTCACCCGAGCAGCTGGCCGCCTTCAGCCAGGGCGCTGGCGACGGCCAAGGCCGCCACCGTGACCTTCCAGTCGTAGAGGCGGCCGCGCCGGACTTCACTACCTTGCACACACGGGTAGATGATCGGAGCACGGCAGACCTGTCCGACATCATTTCGAACGTAGCGCCGATTCCTGTACGTGCTGTCGGTTCAAGACCGGGTCAGCACCGCCGCCCATAGTCCGCCTGCGGACATCCTCTGGGGCTGCAGGTTCGTCAAGAGGCGCATCACCAAAGGCGACCCGCTCACCGTCCGCGAGCGATGTCCAGCTAGGCGTCCTAGTTCCCGACCATGACCAGCTCTCCGGCCCGGTCATGGCGGCGGCAAGCGGACCTCATGAAGGACGCCGGTGACGGCATCGGCGGCAGCAGCGCTGGGCCTCACAATTGCTGACCCGGACGACGACGGCCCGAACCTCCTGATCGGCGTGTCCGAGCGAGAGCACCACTACGTGCGCCGAATGGTCGGCCCAGGGCAGACCCGCCCGCAGGCCGATCACCACCGGCCCGCCGGATACAACCACCTGCGCGCCGCGCTCACGCGAGCCGCGGCCGGCGAGTTCATCGCCGATCGCTGGGTGCCCCCGGTACAGATGGACGAGCCTGCCGCCTTCCACGACTGGCTGATCCAGCAGGACGGCCGCAACGACGCCGTGGGCGACCTCGCGACCGACTACTCGGCCGGCATCCGTGACAGTGCCCATCGCATCGCGCGCACCGCCGGCGATCTCCTTTCGATCTTCCACGCAGTCCCGCACTCGCCCGAGGCATACGACGCCGTGGTCACCTCGATCGCGGAGTGGATGCGGAGCGAGCCGTCGTCGCCCATTCGGACCGAACGCATCAGCGAAGAAGCCCGTGACCACCAGGGATGGGGGGCAGGTGCCGGAACGACGGAACTGTACGAGTACCTCTGCCCCTGCGGCAACGGGACGATCATCGAAGAGCACGACAACATCCCAGGCTTCCGCGATCACGATGTGCGCATCGACTGCGACAAGTGCCATTCGGAGTGGCGCTTCGTCAAGGGCCGGGGCGTGCGGAACTGGGCGCTGGAACCGGTGGGCGTGAGCGCTCGCCCCTGACAGGCGAGGCCGGTCTCCCAGCAGCGTCTGCCCACGCCCGTCGACATCCGAAGATACAAGGAAGCCAGAGGAGTCAATGAACAAGGAACGTGACGACGAGCGCGAAGCGAGGCGGATCGTCGAGAAGGTCCTAGGCATCGCACTGGTTCACGCCGACAGGAACGGTGGCGTCGACTACAGGTCGACGGACGGACGACATGCGGTGGAGGTGACCCGTGTCACAGACGGCCGTGTCCGCGCCGGACGTCAGGCGTTGGTGGCGTCGCGCGAGACGGGCGTCCCAGTCGGCGAGCTCCGATCCTGTTGGGTGGTGTCCGTGGCCGCCACGCAAGAACAGCTCAAGACCCTCCTACAGCGTAGCCACCCGGCGCTGGTCGATCTGGAACTGACCGGCGAGACCTCCTTCGAGAGCCGACGTGCCGCAGCGCACGTCCTGCGAGGAGGATGTTCGTCGCACATCTACCAGCCCTTGCTCGACGCCGGTGTCCAGTGGGCAATGGCCCTGCCGAAGCACGGGCACCGCGCTGGCATGCATCGCGTGATCCCGACTCTCGGCAGCGGCGGAAGCATCGGCGACAGTGACGAGGCACTCGACCTTCTCACCGCGGCACTCAGCAGAAAGCCCTACAACCCGAAGAAGCTCCGGGCAAGCGGCGCCGAGCACCGGCACCTCTTCGTCTGGGTCGACGACGACACTCGGTACGACATCTCACACCCACTCAGCCGTGAAGGCGATGAGCGCGAAGACTTCGGCCTACCTTCGAGACCCCCCTCGCTGGAGCCGACGATCACACTGCTGTGGGTGGTCCACCAGGAGTGGGACGAAACGAACACAGGGACCGGTCGAAGCAGGCCCTCGACGTGATGCTTCAGACCTCCGAAGGATAAACTCTTGGTCGGCCAACGGCACGACGCAAGGTCGAAACGCGAGCCCGAAGCACCCAGATCAAGACAACAAACCTGTGGAGGTCCTGAAATGGCTGAGTTCATTCCCCCGGCAAAGCCGATCATCGGCGACGAGGAGCGGGAAGCCGTCGATCGCGTGCTGCGTTCCGGCATGCTCGCCCAGGGCCCGGAGGTCGCCGCCTTCGAGACCGAGTACTCGGAGCACTTCAGGCTCGGCCGGGCGTGTGTGGCCGTGAACTCGGGCACCTCGGGCCTGCATCTTGGTCTGCTGTCGTGCGGGATCGGTGCCGGCGATGAGGTCATCGTGCCGTCGTTCACGTTCGCCGCGACGGCGAACTCCGTCGCCCTGACCGGCGCCACGCCGGTGTTCGCCGACATCGCGCTGGACGACTTCACGCTGGACCCGGCGTCGGTGGAGGCCGCGATCACGGAGCGCACGAGGGCGATCATGCCGGTGCACCTGTACGGGCATCCGGCGAAGATGGCCGAGTTGCAGGCCATCGCCGACAAGCACGGGCTGCTGCTGTTCGAGGACGCCGCCCAGGCGCACGGCGCCGAGCTGAACGGCACCCCTGTGGGCGCGTTCGGCGCGTTCGCGATGTTCTCGCTGTACCCGACCAAGAACATGACCTCCGGCGAGGGTGGCATGGTGTCCGCCGCGAACGCGGAGATCGAGCGGAACCTGCGCCTGTACCGCAACCAGGGGATGCTGCAGCAGTACCACAACGAGGTCGTCGGCCTGAACAACCGCATGACCGACATCCATGCCGCGATCGGCCGGGTGCAGTTGACCAAGGTCGACGCCTGGACGAAGCAGCGTCAGGCGAACGCCGCGTTCCTGTCGTCGAACCTGGAAGGCGTCGTGACGCCGCCGGTGCTGCCGGGTGCGGTGCACGTGTACCACCAGTACACGGTGCGCGTCGCCTCCGACCGCGACGGTCTGGCGAAGGCGCTGAAGGACGAGTACAACGTCGGCTCCGGCATGTTCTACCCGGTCCCGAACCACCGCCTGAAGCCGTTCCAGCGCGACATCCACCTGGCCAACACCGAGCAGGCTGCGCTGGAGTGCCTGTCGCTGCCGGTGCACCCGTCGCTGTCCCGGGACGACCTGGAGCGCATCGTCACCGCGGTGAACACGCTCGCGAAGGCCGGTGCCTGAGGTGGGGAACCTGCGCGCCGGCCTGATCGGCCTCGGCATGATGGGCCGCCATCATGCCCGGAACCTGCGCTCCATCGACGGCGTCGACCTGGTCGCCGTGGCCGACCCTGCGGGTGACCCGCACGGCCTGGCCGGCGGGCTGGACGTCCAGCCGTCGATCGAGGCGCTGATCGCGCAGGGCCTCGACTACGTCGTCGTCGCGACGCCGACGATGTTCCACGAAGAGGTCGGCC
>JBDHZH010000128.1:0-5788 GCA_039811745.1 Arachnia sp. | reverse complement strand
TCCACGCATCCGCTGGTTGAGCGCCGACCGCGAGGTACGAGCCGTCGGCTGGTCGAAACCTCCTGCGGGTTCCCACCGACCCGCACCAGGTCTCGACCGACGTGCCCGGCTCGTTCCTCGCCGGGCACTGGCTCGACCAGCGGAACTGCGGGGCGCCGGTCAACCAGCGTGGGGGGATCGGGGTCAGCGGCCGCGGATGTCGCGGCGTCGGTAGCCGACCAGGCCCAGCCCGACCAGGAAGGCGGCGACGGCAGTCTCCATCAGCACTGCACCCCAGGTGAACGACTCGGCGGGGAGTTTGGGCAGATGGCCCCAGGGCTGGAGCTTCAGCAGCCAGTCCGGGAAGCCGATCAGGGCACCGAACCAGGACGCGACGATGGACCAGCCGACGACCGCCCACGCCAGCGGCAACGCCCGCGGCGCCCAACCGATCAGCAAGACGACCACACCGACGACGAGCGCGGTTCCGGGCAATAGGGCGGCCGCCGCCTGGACGCCGTCGACGAACGCCCGCCCGGGCTGGCCTTCGATGCCGGCGGCCAGGTGCAGCAGGCCGCCGCCCAGCAGGCTGAGAAGCACCGCGGCGACCCCGGCCAGGACGAGGTGGCTGCCCGCGAGGGTGGCGCGGGAGGTGGCGGTGGCCAGTATCGCCTCGGCGTGGCCGGCTGTCTCCTCGCCGTCGAGACGAAGGAGCATCGTCACCGCCATCAGCGCGATCACGACCACGACCAGCCCCAGCATGGCGACCGTGAACGCATCGACCAGCCCCTTGGCGCCGCCGCCCATACGACGCACCACCTCGGCGTAGGCGCTGTCGCCCTCCAACAGTCCGACCGCCTGCTGGGCCAGGCGCCCGATGGCAGGCGTCATCACCAGGATGCCGACGCTCCAGCCGATCAGCGCCCCGCGGTGCAGCCGCCACGCCAGCCCCCAGGCCGACGACAGATACCTCGGCGCGACGGCGTGGCCGGGCCGGGCGGCCCACAGGCCGGACCCGTGGTCGCGCACCGACTCCAGCCGGAAGGCCAGCGCAACCAGGGCGGTGGCGAGGGCCGTGGGGAGCAGCAGCACCCAGAACCGCTCGTCGGCATACGGCCTGACCAGCGCGGGCCAGGTCAGCGGGTTCAGCCACTGCAGGACGTCGAGGGCGGGGTTGTGATCGCCCGGCGTGTTGGCGCCGTCGACCAGCGCCCGCACGACGTACAGGCCGCCGAGGGTGATGCCGAGCGTCCAGTAGCGGGCCGTGCGGGCGCTGGCGAACAGCTGCGCCGCCACCGCGCCGACGCCGGTGAACACCGCCCCGCACGTCGCGATGGCGAGCCCTGAGGCCAGCGCCCCGCTCAACGGCGTGGTCAGTGCGGCCATCGAGGCGGCGACGACCACCGCCAGCACGAGGTTCCACAGCAGCGCAAGGGCCACGGCAGCCGCCAGCGGCGCGTGCCTGGCGACGGCGCCGGCCCGGATCAGCTCGATGCGGCCGTCCTCCTCCTCGGCCCGGGTGGCGCGGATGATGCCGAGGCCGCTCATGAACCCGGCCATGACCGCGGTGAAGGCCCCGACGCGCCAGAACACGAAGCCGCCGGCGACGGTGAGGTCGAAGGGCGGGCCGAGGATGGCGCGCATCGTCGGGTCGCCGGCCAGCCCCTCAAGCATGGCCTTCCCCTCCGGGCCCGCGGGGACGAGCGTCGAGTACTGGCTGAGGGAGGCCGGCATGAACGAGCTGAGCACCAGCACCCAGATGAGCCAGAACACCAGGCTGCGTCGCCAGAGCAGCCGGAACGTGACGCCGAAACCGGTCATCGCAGGGCCGTCGTCTCGTAGTGGCGGACGAACAGCTCCTCCAGCGTGGGAGGCGTCGACGTCAGCGTCTCGACGTCGGCTGCGGCCAGGGCCCGAAGCACCTCACCCATGGCGGCGGCGTCGACCTGCATGCTGACGCGGTTGCCGTCGACGACGAGGTCCTGGACGCCTTCGATGGCCGCCAGGTCCGCGGGCACCGAGCGCAGGGTGGCGGTCACGAGCATCCGCTGCAGGTGCCGCAGCTCGGCCAGGGAGCCTGACTCGACGACGCGGCCCGCTCGGATGATGGAGACGTGGTCGCACAGCGCCTCCACCTCGGAAAGGATGTGCGAGCTGAGCAGTACCGTGCGGCCGCCTTCCTGGTCGGCGCGGATGATGTCGGCGAAGACCCGCTCCATCAGGGGATCCAGGCCGGAGGTGGGCTCGTCGAGCAACAGCAGCTCGACGTCGGACGCGAGTGCAGCGACCAGCGCGACCTTCTGCCGGTTGCCCTTGGAGTAGCTGCGGCCCTTCTTGCGGACGTCCAGGTCGAAGCGCTCGACGAGGTCCGCGCGGCGGGCCGGGTCCAGGCCGCCCCGAGCGCGGCCGAGCAGGTCGATCGCCTCGCCTCCGGTCAGGTTCGGCCACAGGCTGACATCGCCCGGCACATAGGCCAGCCGACGGTGCAGGGCAGGGGCGTCGCGCCACGGGTCGCCGCCCAGCAGGCGCGCGGTGCCGCCGTCGGCGCGGAGCAGGCCGAGCAGCACGCGGATCGTCGTCGACTTGCCGGCTCCGTTCGGCCCGAGGAAGCCGTGGACCTGACCGGTGGGGACCTCCAGGTCGAGGCCATCCAGTGCCACGGTACGGCCGAATCGCTTGATGAGGGCATGGATCTCGATCGCGTTGGTCACACCCAATGGTAGGAACGCGTGTTCGAACGGCGTCAATGGGGGGAGCGCGCACGGGCGCGTTGTCGGATGCGACCGATACCCTTGGGCACATGTCCGAGCCGAAGCGCAGCGTCGAGGAGGGGCGGCGCACGCCGTCGCCGCTGCTGGTGCTCGGTCTGGTGCTGCTCGCACTGGCCGTCGGGGGCGGACTGTGGGCGGGGTGGCTCTACTGGGGTAGCGTGCGACTCGCAGAGGGGGCCGTCCGGGACGAGGTGGCCGCGGTCCGCGCCCGGTGGAGCCCGGACGGGCAAGGGGCCCTGGTGGCTGCCCCGGTGCCGGGGGAGGCCTACTGGACGATGCGCATCCCGAGACTGGGTGACGGCTGGGAGTGGCCGGTCGCCGTCGGCGTGGACGGGGACGTCATCGGGCGGTCGGTCGGCTGGTACTCGGGAACCGCGCAGCCGGGCCAGGTCGGCAATTTCGCCGTCGCCGGCCAGTGCCTCACCGGGGCGCAGCCGTTCCGGCACCTGCGCGACCTTGCCGTCGGCGACACCGTCGTGGTCGAGGGCGCCGCCGCGACATTCACCTACGAGATCATCTCGGCCCCTGCGGCCCTGACCGTCCAGGCGGACGACGCCTGGGTCCTGGACCCGGTGCCGGGACAACCGGACGAGGCGCCCGTGAACGCATTCATCACCCTGACCACCTGCGAGGACCTGTACCCGACGCCGGACCGCTCCGTCGGTTTCGGCGTCCTGACCAAGACGGAGGAGAAGTGACGAACGAGGACAGGGCCGCCCTGATCGAGGCGGTGAAGGACCTGGCCGTGGTCCACGGCAGGATCACGCTCGCATCGGGCAGGGAGGCCGACTACTACGTCGACATGCGGCGCGTCACCCTGGACGGCGCGGCGGCACCACTCGTGGGACGCGTCATGAACGAACTGGTCGCCGACCTCGACTTCGACGCCGTCGGCGGGCTCACGCTGGGTGCCGACCCAGTCGCGACGGCGATGCTCCACGCCCGCGCCGCCGCCGGCGGCAGGCTGGACGCCTTCGTGGTGCGCAAGGCCGCCAAGGCGCACGGGCTGCAGCGCCAGATCGAGGGCACCGACGTCGCGGGCCGTCGGGTCCTGGTGGTCGAGGACACGTCCACCACCGGTGGATCGGCCCTGACTGCGGTGGACGCCGTGCGCGAGGCCGGGGGAGAGGTCGTGGCCGTGGCCGTCGTCGTCGACCGTGCCACCGGTGCCGCGGAGAGGGTCGCCGAGGCGGGCTTGGAGTACCGCTTCGCCCTGGGGCTGGATGATCTCGGGCTCTGATGCGGTGCTGCGGTTAGGCTGTTGACAAGGAAATCGAGAAGGAGAACGCATGGATGTCCTACTAGCCATCCTGGGCCTCGTCATCGTCATCGGTCTGGTGGCGGTTCTTTGGGGTGTTTCCGTCTACAACGGATTCGTCAAGGGCCGCAACCTGATACAGGAGTCGTGGCGTCAGATCGACGTCGAACTGAACCGCCGCTACGACCTCATCCCCAACCTGGTCGAGACGGTGCGCGGCTATGCAGCCCACGAGCGCAACACGCTGGAGCAGGTCACGGCGCTGCGCAACAGCGCCGCCGCGCTGGCCAGCCAGACGCACGGTGCGCCGAGCGAGCAGCGGGCCGCCATCGAGGCGCAGCTGTCCCAGGCCGTGCGCAGCCTGATGGTCTCCGTCGAGGCCTACCCGGACCTGAAGTCCAACGTGAACTTCCTCGAGCTGCAGCGTGAGCTGACCGACACCGAGGACCGCATTGCGGCGGGCAGGCGTTTCTACAACGCCAACGTGCGCGACTACAACACCAGGCTGGAGACGGTGCCGAGCAACATCGTCGCCAACTTCGCGAAGTTCGAGAAGGCCACCTACTTCGAGGTGAACGACGCGCAGGTGCGCCAGGCGCCCGGCGTCAACTTCGGGGAGATCTCCCAGCGCCCGCCCGCAGCGGGTCAGCAGCTGCCCAATCCGTGCCAGTACCGGCAGGTCGCCCCGCCGCAGTACCAGGCACAGCCACCGCAGCCCTACCAGGCCCCGCAGCCCCAGTACCAGCCGCAGCCTCCGTACCAGCAGCCGCAGCCTCCGTACCAGCAGCCGCAGCAGCAGCCTTACCAGGCACCGCAGCAGCAGCCTCCGTACCAGCAGCCGCAGCCTCCGTACCAGCAGCAGGCTCCGTACCAGCCGCCGCCCGGACAGCCCGGCGGATACCTGCCGCCGCAGCAGGCCGCGCCCCAGCAGCCTCCGGCGCAGCCGGGTGGCTACCAGCCGCCCTACTCCAACCAGTGATCCGTGGTGCCGACGGTTGGGTCACGACCCCGTCGGCCTTCACAGTCCCGACCGACGGTGGGGACTCCGCATCCGCTGATCGAGTAGGCCGCGAGGCGGTCCCTGAGCTGCGAGCGAGGAACGAGCGAAGCATGGTCGAAGGGAACGAGCGGCCGTGTCGAGATCTGGTGAGGGTCTGCGGGGACTTGGTCGGGGTCTCGACACGTGCCCGGCTCCTTCGTCGCGGGGCACTACTCGACCAGCGGAACCACACAACCGCTGATCGAGTAGGCCGCGAGGAACGAGCGGCCGTGTCGAGATCCGGTGAGGGTCCGCGGGGATTTGGTCGGGGTCTGATTCGAAAACCCCTCCCGACTACCGCGTGTCCCGGCCTGCGCACCACCCCACCCGTCGGGGTTTTCCACCGCCCCCAGTGAGGCCGAAGGCCGCCCCCATACTCGACACGTGCCCGGCTCCTCACTTCGACACGCGGCGCTCGTTCCTCGCGCCGCTACTCAGTACAAGTCGTTGCGGGGCACGACTCGACCAGCGGAAACCCACACATCCGTTGATCGCCACCCGCGCTCTGGCGGTGCTCCTAGCGGACGGTGGTCTCTTCGGCGGCGTGGCGGCGCTTGGCGAGGTAGTACTCGACGATCATCGGGATGATCGAGACGAACACGATGAGGATGGCCACCAGCTCGATGTTGTTGTGGATGACCTGGATCTGGCCGAGGAAGAAGCCCAGTGTGGTGACGCCGCTGGCCCAGATGACGCCGCCGATGGCGGAGTAGGTGATGAACGTCCGGAACTCCATGCGGG